>CAZLTY010000118.1:0-13688 GCA_964562575.1 uncultured Pirellulales bacterium | reverse complement strand
ATACCAACAGATGCAGACAACTGCCGAGATTCGAGGAGTACCTGAAGACAACGAGTGCGCCGGTTCTCATACTCGACCACCACGTGACCGGCGATGGTCTCGGCGATGTGGAACTGACCGATTCCACGGCTGCGGCGACCGGTTTGATTGTCCTTGATTTGTTCGAGTATGCCGGCTGGGAGGTTACGGTGAAAATAGCCGAGGCGCTGTTTGTCGCGACAGCGACCGATACCGGCTGGTTCCAGTTCAGCAACGCCGATAGCAGGGTGTATCGCGCCTGCGGCGAGCTGATAGATGCCGGCGCCAAACCAGCGCAAATCTACGACAATCTGTACCACAACTTTTCGTACGCCCGTTTCAAGCTGATGGCTGCAATGCTCGACTCGCTCGAGCTGCACCTTGACGACACGTATGCAGCCATGCACGTATCACGGCAGGATTTCGAGCGAACCGGCGCCGGGTATAATGACACCGAGAACCTGATCAACGAATGCCACCGTATAGGGACGGTCGAGGCTTCGGCTCTGTTCGTCGAGCTTAAGGATGGGCGGATCAGATGCTCGCTGCGGAGCAGAGGTAGCATGGAGGTCAACGTGATCGCTGCCGCCTTTGGCGGCGGCGGCCACAAAAAGGCTGCGGGGACGTATCTGCCGGGACCCCTGGAAAATGCCAAACAGCTTATTCTGGACAAAATAACAAAAGGACTCCGATGAAGGCGAATCTCAATCGAGGAGAAATATTGCCAATGAAATCTGCCGAAAGAAGTCGGTATCAAATCGCTGAGCAAGTCGGGGGTGCTCTCAATCTTTGCGCACGAATTGGCGCATACCATGGGAGGGCCTCCCAACGATAAGGGCGAACTGGCCGGCAGTTGGCTTTACGGTAACCGGAGCGAAGCACACGCCGGCTGGTTCCAGGGCAAGGCCGCGGCCCTGCCCACCGGAAAGCGCGTCAGTCACCAGCCGAACAAGGTCTTTGGGTTTGACAAAGAGGCTGACGGCCTGGATCTGGCGCTGCCGAGCAGCGAGAATCGTGAGAAGTGGGGCAAGGGAAGAGACTGGACCAAGATCTGGTGGGTCTGGCAAAAACTCGACGACCGCTACGGCCCCACCTGGTATCCCCGCTGGCGCTGGGTGCAGCACACTCGCTGGCGCCACGAGCCCGATCGAAAACTCACCATGGACGAAACCGTTGAGGACATGAGCATCGCAGTCGGAGAAGACCTCTTCGGTTTCTTCCGCAGGATAGGCACCACGCTGAGCAAGGAACGATTTGCCAGGGCCGTATTTAACGGACAGACCATTGAACTACCCGTAGCGCCGCTCCATGTCAGTCCGGCCGGCCCCGTGCGACTTGAGCCGATAGGCAACTACAGGGAACCCCTGAGTTTCGATTCCGGCCGATAGGGCACTGAGATAGCCGCAATACAGGCCTTGCTAGAGAGACAGGACAAACTCGGCAAGGTCTTTTATCTGCCGATCGGTCAAATTGGACGTCTGACCGTGCTTGTCGTCGACGTTATGCTTGCTCAGCATATCTTCAACGGTTGCGGCCCGTCCGTCATACAGATATGGCGCCGTGCGCCAGGCCTCGATCAGGGTCGGCGTATCGAAAGACTGGCCCTTGTCAAGCCACTTGCCGATACCAAGATTGTGCTTATTGAGGTCCGTATAAAGCTTGCCCGTGTGGCATGAGGCGCATCCGGCGGATTCGAACAGTTTCTGGCCGCGCTTGGCCCTTCTGCTTAGCTTTCCCTTGGCCAGACGAGGGCTTGGTACGGGCTCCAGGGACTTGAGGTATTCGTCTATAGCAACGGCGTCCTCCTCCGGGCGCACGGCGAACTGTATATGCCTGATGCCGGCGCGAACACCAGTCTCGGCATCAGCTCGGATACCCAGCGCCATCGCCGGAGGCGTCTTGTGAGCGAGAAGGAGGCTCTTTGTATTCTTGGGATTGCCAAGGCCGTCGTTCATCAGGTCCCAGTTTAGAGCATGAGTGCGTGCATCTCCCGGGTGGCAGCTCGAGCAGCTCTGCCACTTCTGAAAACATAATGTGGCATCATGGAAGTGTATCTCACCTTGGCGCACGGTGCTGATGGTCTTCTCTGGACCCAAGGGGGATGACTCAGCTTTCGGCCTGACGTCGGGGTCTATATCCACTACGCCGAGGCTGTCGCTGAAGTACTCCGCTATGTATGCCTTGGTGCCAATCATCGTCAGGCCGCGGGGGCCGTTGCCGGAAAGTTTGAGTCTTCTCTTGAGTGTGACCAGGAACGAAAGATCGTTGGGCACATCGTCCGCCGAAGAAGTAGCATCGGAGACCTTCTCGCCCCTGCCGGCTCTGTCAACCTTGTCGTGAAGTTTGGCTCTGTCGATGACGCTCAACTCATGAGTACTGGCGGTCGTCACGCAGATGTACTTACCATCTGTGGTGCAGGTGACGCCCCAGGGGTTGGCTGCGCCAAGATCAACATCATCGAGAAGAACCGTGTTAACGAATTTCCTGGCCGGCACGTCAATAATCGTAAGGGCATTCGTGTTCATCCAGCCGCGTTCGAGCTGCGTGGTGGGAAGCTGATAGCGGGCAAGGTTGTGCGTTACATAAGCGTATTTGCCGTCGGGAGAAATCGTGACGTCGTTTAGGGAAGCACTGCCGTTCGGAAGCTTGATGGAAGTGACCACCTTGCCTGCCACTGTGTCAATTATGGAAACTTCCGCCGCGGCATAATCTCCGTCAACCGCACCTGCGGGCGTGTGGTTGGCAACGAAGAGGGTCCTGCCGTCGACTGTAATTGCAGCGGCGACCGGCTCACGTTTGACGGAGATTTTCGCCAGCGCTTTGCCGGAAGACAAATCCAGTACCGAGACGTTGTTGTTGAACCGGTTGCAAACGTAGAGCTTCTTGCCGTCAGGGCTGACGACGGGCGCATTGGGTGTGTGCCCGGCGCGAAACCTTTTGGTTACCCTGCCCTTTTTGATGTCGACGACGAACACGCGACCTTTGGGTTCGGCGCCGGTAACATAGAGTTTTGAGCCATCCGGAGCCAGCGCCAGTCCGCTGGGCGGGGCCGGAACAGAAATGGTTTTGGTTACTCTCAGGTTGCCAACGTTAATAACGGCGATCTGGCCGGCCGTCTTCTCGGCGATGTACAGCGTCCTGCCTGAACTGTCGGCTACAATGTCCAGGGGTGAAAGATACTTGCCGCTGGTGTTTGCAGCGCGCCCGGCCACGCCGGCGCCCGGCAGAAGGACCAAAGTCAAAAATACTGCCGCTGAGGCAATTGAACTCGCTTGTCGTCTGTTTTTGGACATCATCATAATTCCTTTAGTAACCTAACTGTTTCTCCGATATTCAAACAACTGTATCGTCTTGCCTTCGATCATTTGTATCTAAGAGCCGTTGCCGACCGCCGCCCGGCGATTCTTGCCAACATCGAGTATCTTCTCGACCACCTGCTCGGTCAGTTCATGCCCTTTCAAGAGCGGGAATCCCTCCCACACTACGTACCCCTCGGGCTCCACAATTATAGCGTGGGGAATTCCAAATACACCCATTTTTTCTTTCATGCGGGCCTGCGTGTCAATCGCAACACAAAAATCCATGGTCGGCTCTTTGAACCTGCGCACGATTTCTTCTCTCTCGTCGGATATGCCGATTATCACCAGCTCGTTGCCGAACTTTCGGTGCAACTCGTTAAGCTTGGGAGCCGCAAGCCTGCATTGCCGGCACCAGGTGGCCCAGAACTCGATCAACAGGTACTTGCCCTCGGTCTCAGGTTCGTCGGTCAGCCATTTGCCCACCACGAACTGCGGGGCCTTCTCCCATAGGTAAGACCGCGCCCAGAGGCGTTTTCCTTTTTCAGGTACAGGCGATTCGTACTTCGTATCGAATGGAGAGTTAGCCGCGAAACGCGGAATATCATATGTTCTGGCGGTCGACGGCGACGCGACTTGCAGGCTTGTCGACTCAGCAGAACTCGTCAAGTCAAAGCCCGATTCTTCAGGCGCGCTGCAGCCGGTGACAATCGGCATTAAGATTGCCGATGTCCAGGTCATTATCTCAACTGTGGCTTTGCCGCGTCTCATGCTCAACGTCCTCGTCATTTGCTGCTCGCGAATCGCTCGGTCCGATCGTCGGATTCGATTATTACTCTAAAACCGACGTTGTACACTTTCTGCCACGCCGGGTAGTTCAGTCGAACGGCCGAACGGCAGTACTTTGGCCGATCTCGCCAGGAGCCGCCCCTCACGGTTTTTCTGCCGTCTGCACGAATGCCGTTGCGACCGTCGTGAGGTCTGTAAGGATAAGGTTCATATCCGGACCGGGTCCATTCCCAAACGTTTCCGTGCATGTCGTGCAGGCCCCATGCGTTGGGCCTGTACCGGCCAACCTGGGCGGTGACGAGTCTATCATCATCGAACCGTCTCTCCCTGGGGACCAGATCCATTGTGTACCTGCCGTCGGTATCGTAGGCCAATTCCCTGATAGTCACATCAGCCATGTTTGCAAACCCAGAGAAATCATCGTTTGTCTCGCCATAGTAAACGGCACCTGCGGTCCCCGCCCGGCAGGCCCATTCCCATTGAGCCTCGGTGGGCAGCGACACCTCTTGGCCGCACTTGGCGCTCAGCCACCGGCAAAACTCTGCCGCCTCTTGCCACGAAACGCGCACGACCGGTTGTTTCGGCTCATTGAGCAGCCAGCCAAGATGCCTCTCGCTGAATATCCAGGAACCCTTGTGCTCGAATTTGCTGTCGTGGGACGAATCGAACCTCGCGTACTGCTCGTTTGTAACCTCGAATTTGCCCAGCCAGAACGGTTTGGCGATTTTGACTCGTGCGACCGGCCGCTCGTCGGTCCAGCCTCTCGAATCACCCATAGCGAACTCACCAGCCGGAATACGAACCAGTTCGAGTTTCAAGCCGTCACCGAGGTCAATCGTCTGCTCGGTCGAGCCCGCAGCCGCCTGACGTCGGGCGGCCTCGGCAGAATCGAACGGCCAACCCGCAACATCGGGAGCTTTCGCCTTGGTTCGGGCTGCATGTTTCGGCATGATCGGTTCGACTTTAGTTGTGGCCATATCGGGATAGACCTCAGGATCCTCGGCGATGCCGCCGTAGAGGCTTCTCAGGTCGCGCCGCCGACGGTGATCGTTCTGTGTCCTTTCGAGACCGACGATTTCCCGCCAGGTCCCGTGGCAGGGTGTGTTCAAATCGATCCACACCGTCAGCCTGTCCCATGCTTCGTCGTCGAGCTTGACGCCATGATGACCCTTGCGCAGCATTTGAAAGAGCTCGCTCGAATCGGCGTGGAATTCACCGGGGCTGAGCAGGCGAAGATCGCTTTCGAATCCTCCGACCCGGACGAGACGCCGCAGTTCGACATAGGAAGGCTCGAATACGCCGCCGTATTTTCCAACAAGCTCGGCCCTGGGCGTGTCCGAGATGAATCTTGGTCTGGGGTCGTTGTTCTTCAAAGCCACATACATACCCTGTTCGGCGCGAAGATCGGGAATTTCCCGCCCGCTCTTTCGCGGCTCGCCGTTGTGGCAGCCCACACAGTATTTATTGAGTACGGGCTGAACCTCCCGACTGAAGCTGAAACCTCTGACCGGCCCGCGCCAGGGCTCGATTTCGGCGGCAACCTTGCGGGCGGCAATAGTCTGGCGGCTTGGTGGTCCGGCGTTCTGTTTCTGGTGGCATCCGACGCATGAGAGAATCTCTCCCGGCATGGCGGTCATCCAGCTTCGCATCAACTGCAGCGCCTTGCCCTCGGCGTCGAGCGGCTGGATCGATATGGGGGTGTTAGCCGGGACACGGAACATGGCCGAGCCGTCGGCTTCGACTTCAACGGTGCCGAGAACGCGTTTCGGCTCCCACGGGCCGTCGGCGCCGACGCGGTGGTTAATCCCGGCGATCTTGTGATACGCAAAATGGTAGGTGAACAAACGCAGCTTCTTGACCGCGCCGTGGGGGACACCTTTGAGGCCCGGTCCCTTATAAATGTTCTCAAGATAGACAATAGCATCCTTTCGACTGAGATCCACTTTATCCGGAATAACCGGTTGACGCCCGATCCTTCGCAGCGGAATAGGTTCGAGCAGGGCGCAGCCTTCGACTTCCTTGACCAGCACGATATTGTCGAAAGTGTCGACCAGATATATGCCCCACAGGTCCTGCGCGGTAGGTTTGCAGGCGACGAGGAAGTACTTTTCATTCAAGGGCCAGGGATGCAGGAATTTGGGCCATGTCCCGAGGGTCAGCTTGTCCTCGATAAGTGGGGCTACTTCCTGATTGCGCCCAGGGATTCGCTGTACGACTCCATCGGTCGCGTAGCGGCCCAAAGCCGGGTCGAGAACGACCAACTCGCCCACTCTTCCGACGTGATGTCCGGTGACAATGCCCGCTACTTTCGTCGGATGGTCCGGCACGGGGCGGGCGAAGAAGACGCCGTTGGGCCAGTAGCCCCCGCTGCCGTAATACTCTCTTTGCGTGGTCCCGTCGGGATTCATCGTGAACAGAAAGCGCGCCCAGACGTGCGGAGTGTCAGTGTATTCCCACCGCAGATAGAGAATGCGCCCGTCGTGCATGACAGTCGGGCAGAAGTTGTGGTCCTGCTCGAAACAGACCTGACGGATATTTCTGCCCGGTGCATCCATGATGTACATCATTCCCACGTTGACCGATGCGTTGCACGGGACGCCCTGGAACGGGGCGGTGGATATAAACGCGATGTTGCCGTTGGGCATGTAGCACGAGTCGAAGTTGTGCACGTCCGGCTGATCGTCGGGCGAGACCTGACGCAGATTCGTACCGTCAACGTTGATCTCGAATACCTGCCAGAGTCCGCGATTGTCGGGCATCGAGAACATTATTTCTTCGGCATCGTAATGCAGGTCCATCTCGTTGACAAGGCGTCCGCCCGTTGGCCTGTAGATGGTCGTAAGCGAGCCTTTCGGATTGACCGACGAGAGAAGTGCGATTTCATTTTCCCAGCCGTCCGTGTCGGTCATCGTGTGAAGTTGCCATGAACTCTGCTGCGGTATGCCGAGGAACTTGCCCAGGCCCTTGTCGTTCTTGGGGTCTCCCTTTGACCTTCTCGGGTCGCCGAGCGGTTTTCGTTTGATCAGCAGCATTTTGTCGAAGTCAAGCAGGGGGTTGGAAAGCAGGGCTTTTCGCTGGAGGGCCACGATTTCATCGACCTGCCCGGCCGCTGCTCTATCGCCGCGATCGAGCGAGTTTTTAATCTCTGCTGCGCGTTGCTGCCAGCCGTCAATTGCTCTTGAATATTCGCGGCCGTTCTTATACTTATTGGGGAAGTTCTTCGTCAGATCTTCGATCGCCAGTCTCATCGCGGCGAAATTGACCAGTTCGAGATTTGCCTTTGCCTTGGCCAATCGCCCGGGCGGAGAGGTATAGACCTCGGATTCGGATTTCTCATCGGCGAGAAGTCGAGAGCAGGTGGATGAAAAGAGACAGCAAATAATGACAAAGAATAGAACTGTTGGGATAGTTTTTCTTGCCAGCACCTTCATTTGCACCTCACAAAAGGACCTTTGTGACTTCCCAAACATCAGCTTCTCTGGCCGGTCGGAGCGAATCGACACCTCTCATTGCAACCGGGGCAACACCCATAGACGAGCACTATAACAAAATACGCGCAAAATTGCCACGAATATCTTGGAAAATGCTCGGAGAATAACGTCGCATCCAGGGCAAGGAACGCTACTGTGAAACGTCTGACTCCTTTTCAAAAAGGCGTATCCCCTCGGAGTAAACCACAATCATATCCGCATCTTCGTTGCCGATGCATTTCGCATCGTGAAAAACACCTGCGGGGATCGTTATGGTGTCGCCTGCCGACAAAGTATAGCTCTCGTTGCCCAGGCTGTGCACTATTGTCCCTTTCAGCATGTAGAGTACTTCCTCGCACCTGGGGTGTCGGTGCCGCGGATTGAATTTGCCCGCCTTGATAGTGACGCGTCCCAGCACGAGTCCATCGGCGTTGCCGTAGTTCGTGCCGGCCAGCCAGGTGAGATGTCCCCAGTCCTCGCCGATGTCCTGTTGCTCGCCGCGAGTCCTGATCGGGTATTGCGGGCAGCGCGGAGTCGTATCGACCGGCAGATCGCCCAGCGCGAACTGTATCCCGTCGAGATAGTGCTTGAGCACGACGGCTTTCCAGAAGATGTGGTTGTCGTGGCCCAGCGAGCAGTAGAACACTCGGCCCTTGCCCCAGTCGCGAACCCAGGATATGGGGACATAGGTCTGCTGCTTCTTGACGCCGGCTGTCTTGGGGTCGGAGAAATCCAGGCTCAGGAGCACCCGGACGCTGTCCTTCTGGAAATTACTGTACTGGTAGATTTCGTCGGCGATCTTGAAACCTCTGCCGCCGAACGCAGCGTTGAGCGGATGGGCCGGATCGTCGATCTTGACGGCCCACTGCCCCTGGCCGGATCGCCAGTTATGGCCGGCGAAAACTCCGCCCAGCATTTCGGCTCCCTCGGGCCAGTCCACGCCGCCTACCGGCTTGGCGCTCGAGAAGTTGGTCGTCGCTGCGTGGATGCCCACCACGCCTTTTCCGCTTCGGACAAAATCCATCACGCTTTTGCGCTTTGCCGGATCGCTGAAATCCATCCGGTTGGAATTGTTGAAGCAGATCGCATCGAATGATTTGAGGCTTTCCGGGTTGAAGATGGACATGTCGTCGCTGACGACGACTTCGAACGCTCCGGTCCTTTGAGCCATGAGCTGGATGGCCTTTGTGGCGTATGGGATGGAAGTGTGCACGAGTCCCTTCGCCCGGTTAAAGACCAGCAGCTTGCGCGGCTTGACGGGCTTTGCAGTGGCCTTTCTTGGAACCGCTTTTCGGATTTTTTGCAGTTCGTCTCTAGTGATTGCGCCTTTCAAAACGCCGGCCTGCATCGATACGCATGAAACAACAGATAGTACCATAGCTAAATCTCTCAATCTCATAGCCATTTTTATCCCTTTCCTTTCTCAGTAATGTCAATTTGAACTATAAGGTTACAAATGCCACGGGCTGCGCATCGCGCGAACCAGCAGGCGGTTGGCCGTATCGTTGTTGACGAATCGGTCCTCTTCGGGGTCCCACGTGAGCTTGCGCTCCAGTTGTGTGGCGATATCGCTCAGATGGCAGACGGTGTCCACCCTGACGGCGGCGTCGATGCCGGAGATGGTCTGGGCCCTGCTCTTGACGCAGTCCAGGAAATTCCTGACGTGGTCATTGCTCTTGTAGAGCTGGATCTCGTCCGGGCCGATCTGCGATTGCAGGAGCAATTTTGGATTGGCGTCGATGTATCCGCGCTTCACGTGGACCCAGCCTTCGGCCCCTTCGAACGCCGTGCCGTGGTCGCCAGTTTTGGCATAGCGCCGGCGCCATTCGCCCGGGGGGATGCCTCTGAAGTTGAGCCTGACTCCGCCGGCGGTATACTTCAGGACGACGTTCCAGTCGGTGGCAGTGTCACACGCCCCGTCGGTCGGAAAAACACCCGCCCCTTCGACTTCCACCGGCCCGGAAAGCTCTTCTTCGGCGCCCCACAGCGCAATATCGAGAGGGTGAATACCCCAGCCGGCGATCCATCCTATGCAATAATCACGGATGTAGGGCCATATCTTAGACGGACTCTTGAAGAACGGATTCACGTTGGAGCAGCGGTCCTTCGTATAGGCTGCGAAAGGCGCCGGCCCCAGCCACATTTCATAGTCCAACTCGTCGGGTACGGCGGTTGGTACCATTGAGCCGCCGCTGCCGCTCCTGGGTGACCACACGTTGATCGTGTACAGCTCGCCGATCCGTCCGTTGCGAACCAGCTCGCAGGCCCGGCGGAACTCGAAGTCCGAACGCTGCTGAGTGCCGAATTGAAACACGGTGCTGTAGCGATGCACAACTCTGCGCAGTCTCCGGGCCTGACCCACACTCACGCCAATCGGCTTTTCAAGGTATATGTCCTTGCCCGCCCTGGCGGCGGCCAATGAGATAAGCACATGCCAGTGGTCAGGCGGAGCGACCGTGACAGCGTCAACGTCCGGTCGGCAAACCAGATCGCGAAAATCGTTGTATGCCGAGCAACCCTTGTAAGCACCCATGCCCTGCCTTTCGGCGTAGTGTTTCTCCACGGCCTCACGGGTACCCTCTCGCTTGGTTGAATGGACATCACAGACGGCAACGATCTGCACGTCGGGTTTGCCCAGGAATCCTCGCATCAGTGACGAGCCCTGGTTGCCCAGACCGATGCAGCCGACCGTGATCCGGTTGCTCGGGGCCACAGAGTCCGCTCTGCCCAGCGCCGATGACGGAATAACGTACGGAAGACTTGCGGCGCCAAGGACGGCGCCGGCGGCCCCTTCTATAAAAGCACGACGATCAATGACCCTGTTCTTCATGGAAAAACAGTGTACCATACTTGCATTCAAGGCACAATCGGTCCGGGGAGAAGTGTTGTCTAACCTGTATTCTTTTGGCTGCTGAAGAAGCTGCTGTATCCGCCCGCATCGGCGTCTTTTTCCGTGTCGCCGGCCAGCAGCTCCTTGTGGTTCTTGACTACTTTTTTGTAGGCATCGGCGTGCTGCTCGATTGTTTTGCCATCGTAGTGCTTGAACCACGGGATTTCGAAGACACAGCGACCGATGCTCTCGGCTACCGGCAACTTTTGGACGTATTGGTCTATCGTCGCAGACTTATCGAGGTGGGCAATCCGCGTTGGCCTGCCATGCCCGTAAACATCCATGTCTGTGAACAGCGGATGCAAATGCAAAGGCTTGTTGCACCCTGGGTTGCAGATCGAGCCTTCGGCTCGTACGCCATCGCTGAATCTCGAAAGCGAAAGTCCTCCAAGCTGATCGCTGACATACTTGAAATGTGGATAGTACCAGCCGCCCTTGGTTGTGTTGGTCCCCTTTGCTGGTCGCATCGGTCTGATCCCGGCCGTATCGGCGAGCAAATCACAGAAGTAGTTCATGGCCTTGTCGATTTGAGCCATCTGTTCGGGGTAAAGCTCCAACTGAACCAGCCCGAAGGCAGAACTCAATTGGTGCATGCGATGCTTGAACCCGCCGCAGGGCAGCCCGGCGAAGGGCTTGAGTTCGTCCAATGTGATCTGATCGTGGCGGATGTAATGTCCGAACAAAATGGCTCGTTCATATACCTGCCTCTCGTCGGTGAAGAATATCCCGGCCTCTCCGACTGCCAGTGCCTTGCCTGTCATAAGCGAGAATGCCGCAGCCTCGCCAAATGTCCCGACCTCTTTTCCCTTGTACAGCGCTCCGTGGGCATGGGAGCAGTCTTCGAGAATCTTCAGATTGTGTCTTTCGGCGATCTTCATTATTGCGTCCATATCGGCCGGCATGCTGGCGTAATGCACGACCACAATTGCTTTCGTTCGCGGCGTGATTCGATGCTCGATGTCATTAGGGTCGATGCAGATTGTCTCGGTATCGACATCCGCAAAGACGGGCGTTGCGCCGAGATTGTACGCTTGTGCTATCGATGCCCAATAGGTTATGCTCGGGCAGATTACTTCGTCTCCGACGCCGATGCCCAGACCGTACATGGCGCCCAGAATGGCGCCGGTGCCGTTGGGATAAGCCAGAGCATGTTTCCTGCCGAGCATCCGGGCGTATTCTTGCTCGAACTGCCGGGTGATTTCATTGCCCGACATCTGCTTGGTCCTGAGCACATCCAGAACGGCTTGTTCGTGGCGGTCGGTGACGATTGGCCAGGCGAAAATCTCTGAGGCATTGGACTTGACGGCCTTTTCACCGCCCAACAGTGCTAGTTGCTCCTGGGCCATCTTGGTTGGCTCTCCTCATCTGAATGTCACTGCTTGGCCAATTCGAGCGATCTTGTAGTGATATAGTACTTCGCCAGCATACAGGGGACCTCCCAGTCGGGCAGCCGGCCCTCGGCCAGGTACTGAAGATATGCGTCCATAACATTTCGGAAGTGTGCTTCGTGGCCGACCCGGCATTTGTCGGGTATAACGATATGCCAGCCGTCTCCGGCCTTCTCCGTTTTCAAGCCGGGGAATTCTCCCTGCAGCCCGGCGACGGCTTTTGTCAAAGACGTGGCTACTTTGCCGACATCGTTGCCCGGGGCGGGCTCGACATACACCTCCGGTCGGTAACTCTGCTCGGCGCCCTGGCGAATAATCACATTGGCCTTACTTCCTCGAAACAGCGAGGTATGCGTGTCTTTGCCGCCCTCGGGCGCCTCGAAATTCCATGTCACTGATAGTTTCAGACAGATGCCCTTCATCGTGAAGGTCGTTTCTCCGTTGGCGTAGCAGGGCAGGACTCCATCGTCGTTCAGTTTGTCCCTGAGATAATCGGGGAAGTCGGAGACTCCCGTTACCTTCTCATATTGTTCCTGTGTAAGCGTAGTGGGTCGCCGCCTGGCATGGTTTATCACTATGTCGTTACGATAATCGATTGACTGCTCCGGAAAGCAAGTCCACATCATCAGGTCGATCAGGTGCGTTGTCACGTCCACGAGTCCCTCGCCTTGCTGGGTTGTATCGAAGTACCAGGCGGGCCTCTTGAGCGGCGATCCTGCGACGTATTTAAAGAAATGGTGTACGCTCTCCTTGACAACGGCGGGGTTTTCCGGCGAGCCGGTTTGCATCTCGCCGAAAAGGTCCCGGTTTAGAACAAGCAGCTTTTGCAGGATACAGGTGGTGTTGAATCGCTCGGTCATGATATCATAGAGTAACAAATTGTTCTTCTCGGCCGAGACGAAGGCCTGCTCCAGGAGCTTGAATCCCTGAGAGTCTATGCACATGGGTTTGTCGCAGAAAACGTTGAGACCGGCGTCGATAGAGGCCTTGATGTACTCGGCTTTCCTGCGGTTGTTGCCGGACAGCACGACAATGTCACCGCGCTTCTCGGCCAGCATTTTTTCCAGGAAGTCGTCGCCCTTGTAAACTTGCTGCCGCCAGCTCGTCGGATCTTCTTGACGCTCGTTGAATCTTCGAATCTGTTCCAGGTAATTGGCCACATCGGGTCCGTCGGGGGCGTAAACATAGACCTCCGGATCGACCTGCTCGTACATGCTCTTCTGGACCAGCGAGGCATGATAGTGCCCCGGATCAAGGGTCACGAGGTTAACCTTGTCGGCACAGCCGGACGTAATGGCCAGGCAAAAAGTCAGAATCGACAAAAAGAGAATTCGCAACATGTTACTGCTCCTTGTAAATCGAATGCCGTTGCTGTCAGATTATCCCTGGATTATCCAGTATACCGTGCCGATCAGCAGCCCGACGCCTGCCCAGGCGGCGAGGAATCCGCCAATGCCTATCAGGGTGGGTTTGGGAATCTCGAAATCGGGATGCTGAATAAGGACGCTGCGCTCGCCCGGCTGCACACCCGCCGGCAGCGTAAAGGGCTCGGTCTCAGGCTCGTCGGGACCGATAGGCGTGCGCATGCAGGCGTAGAATTTGTCCAACGTTCCCTTCGATGTTCTCTGGGTGAACAGACTGACCACAATCATGACGACAAACCCGGTGACCAGGTAGATAATCATCTGCCAGGGCAAAGAGAGCTTGTCCTCCCAGAGCATAAAAGCCGGCAGTTTGCCCAAGAAATGTGCATTGAAATCCCAAGGAATGCCCAGCGGTTTTGTGCTCGTGAAGAGAAAGACACCCAGGCTGGCTAGAGTCGCGGCCCAGGCGCCCG
>CAZLTY010000117.1:0-13696 GCA_964562575.1 uncultured Pirellulales bacterium | reverse complement strand
CGCTGTGAAACAGCTCACGCCGTGAAAGTTCTTTGCCCACGACTCGCTGGATCGCTGCAAGAATGACTGCTCCCATAATGCTTGATGTGCCCAAACCGCTGCCCTTTGGAATCGCTGCAAGAGTAGTCAGCTCGATCCCACCGCCGAATTGCTCCAACGTCTTGGTCAGGCTGACATTCTCAGCGTCAACGTTCACAGGCGGTGACAGGCACGACAGAGCAAGGGCCGCCTTGGCAAGCGCGAAGTTGCTCGTCGCCTCACGGTAGTCCAGAAGCTCATCAAAACAGGTAATTTCGAGTCTCGCCCCCAGATCGATCGAGCTGATGCGGACAACCGGCTCGTCTATGACCCGGGCATACGCCTGGATCGGCGGCTGACCGTTGAGATTGACCGCGGCGTTAACCACGCAACCGCCATGTTCGAGTGAGTACGGAGGCGTGTCGGTCCAGCCGCCTCCCACATCAAGACGAGCCGGAGCACGCGCCCAGACGATTTCATCGCTGCGCAGAACGCTTGCGCGACGGCCTGGCCGCTTGAAACCGCCGGCAACGATGGTGCTGCCCAATCCTTCGAACGCAGCCGCTCGCGCCCGGCGGGTCCATTCGAGAATCGAGACTTCTCGATCCAAATCAAGCCCCAGAGAAGAAAGCCAGTCCTGCTGCGCCGGACCGATCAGCCGCTTTATAGAAGGCAAAGCTCTCGACAGCGGCCGGTCGGCGCCCTTGGAAAGCTCAGCAAGGGCAGAACCAAGCGTATGGATTATTCGCGGAAGCACAAGAGACTTGACATCGCCGCTCGCACTGTTCCTGAAATGCCAGTGAGCTTCTGTGAGAATTTCCGAGACCCACGCGCTCAAATCATCCGCGTCACTCAACAGATGAGCCAACTCGGAACTGGAGAATCCACTTAGTGGGTGAAACATCCGCCTGAGAGTGTTCCGGATTGTCTTCGCCCGAATTGTGTTTCGCCGTTTGTAGAAGTCATCGTGATCGGCCAGGGCCAGAATCTGCTCGAGATTGTACCTGTCCGCCTTGTGCCACGCCTCAGCCTCCTCAGCGCAGGCGCTTCTCGGATCGAGCATCCACAACCATCGCTTGTACTCGGCGTGAGCTTGCACGGCCGGAAATAAGCGGGCGTTCCAAATGCTCCGCTGGGCGGCGGTTATCTCTGGGTCCCAGACATCTTCAGCCTTGGCGCCAACGGCCCCGAGCCATTCGAATATGTCGACTCCGCAGAAACTCGCCGTTTGCTCGACAGGTTCCTTGAACGTGTCGTCGATGCCGTAACAACGCACAAACCAAACGTCCCGGCCCCCTGAGCTGCGACCCCTAATTACATCGAGGCATGCCCTCGGAGGCAACCGAATCGGTTCATCGACATCGACGCCAACAACCACGTTCTCCCCGCCCAGAGTCAGCGATGAACTTATGCGACAGCCCTCTACCCAGGAAGATGTCCCTTTGACCCCGCCGCCGTCTGAGATTTCATTGTTGATATTGAGAAAGGTCTGCAGATTGGACGCTCCACGGTCCTCCTGCAACAGCCTGGTCCCGCTGCTGATGATCGCCCTGCTTGCGCCGAAGTCCAGAAAGTCACAATGCCTCAGCAAATTCATGCTGAAAGGCACCGGTGAAAAGGCCTCGAACAGCTTGTCCAGTTCAGCCTTGCTCCACTTTGAACCGCTGTTGCAGGCGGATTGTCGATGTTCGGATTTGCAGGCCTCGCCACCCATTGCACAACATATCTCACGATAGAAATCCAGACCATGCTCGGCAACCGCCCGGCCCATCGAACCGCTGAGAACAAGTTTTCCGTCCCGGCCGGCACGGAGGCCGAAAGTGTCCAGCATCCCGGCGGCGGTCTTGCCATCGAAGTTCATTACGCCTATATCCAGGCAGCTCTGACCGTATGCGTCCACAGCCCCTTTTTCTTCCTGCTCTTTCACTGAGGGCTTCTGCAAATAGACTTTTACCTCATCGCCGCGCCCCCTGCAAAAGACGCCGTGTCTGCTTGCCTGTTCGGGCAAAACATAACAGGCCAGTCCGGTGATGCCGCGGTCGGCAAATGTCACTTCAGAAGGCTCGAACCTCAACAAAACGTCGCCCGATGTTATCACCACCTGGCCTGTGCCGGCAACCGGTGCGGGCAACGCCAGATACGTCGGCAATTGACGATCGAACAAACTCGCGGGTACGGCGGTGTCACTCTCGGACGGGACCGGAACAAATATCTTTCCGCAGGGGCCGTATGCAGGCAACCTCCTCGAGTCCCCCCCGGCGTGGACGATCAGGATTCGCAACTCACCGAGAATCTTCTCCCACGCCTGAGGCTCTGTTGCCCCAGCGTCCTGGCCAGCTTGCTGATTGAGCACTTCGGTCAGGCAATAGAGCGTGCTGCCTCCGCTGCCGATTCGCTTTCCGCCGGGATCAGCCACGACCAACACGTTGCGGATGTTACTGAGAAGCCCCAGGTCCCGGCGCATCTCAAGTTGCGATTCATACGCGAGGGCCTGCGCCTCATTGGAAGCGGTGACTATGAGGTAGTCCCACTGATCTAATTTTGCCCGCATGTGCATGATAATTGTCTGAACCGGATCAACTCTTGGATCGTGACTTTCGCTTAAAATCCTCCGTGATCACTCTCAGGATTTCCTCCAGGCTCGTCTTGGATTCCCAGCCGACCGCCTCGGTGATTCGCTCCAGGCTCGGCACGCGCCGCATCATATCCTCGATGGCCCTGCCGTAGGCGACCTCGTAGGGCACAAATTGCTTTTGGCTCTTGCTGCGGGTCATTTCGATTATCTTGTCGGCAAGCGCTTCGATGGAAATTTCCTCGCTCGAACCGACATTGTATACCCTGCCTGCCGCGTGCTCGCAATTCATCAGCCTAATGATAGCCTCGACAACGTCGGCCACGTAGCAGAAACAGCGCGTTTGCCTGCCCGTACCGTATATCAGAACAGGCTCGTCGTTGAGCGCCATCTGAACGAATCGAGGCACCACCATCCCGTACTGGCCCGTCTGTCTTGGCCCGATCGTGTTAAAGAACCGGGCGATAACCACACTCAACCCGTACTGTTGATAAAAAGCCAGACCCAGGAACTCGTCTATCGCCTTGCTACAGGCATACGACCAGCGCGGCATGCTCGTGCTGCCGAGCACAATGTCGTCCTCTTCACTGAAAGGGACCGCTTCGCTCTTGCCGTAGACTTCGCTGCTCGAAGCAATGAAGATCTTCTTGCTGAACCTGTTGGCGATATCCAGCACAATCTCCGTGCCGCCGATGTTGGTTTCGATAGTGTGCACGGGATCCTCGGCTATCAATCTGACACCGACAGCCGCAGCCAGATGAAAAATCACGTCACATCGCTGTGCGAGAGGTTCCATCAGTTCGACATTACGAATATCGCCGGTGACAAACTCAAAATCGAGATGCTCTTTGAAATTCTCGATGTTTTCCAAACTGCCCGTGCTCAGGTCGTCGACGACCGCCACTTGATGACCGTCTTCGAGCAGACGCTCGGCCAGATGAGAGCCTATAAAACCCGCTCCGCCTGTAATTAATGCTTTCATATCGACCCCGGAGGATTAACTTTTCTCAGCAAGAATAATGGGCATTGGTCAACTGTCAACATCGAAGATGTGCTCACGTACGAGGCGCTCTGTCTGGACTGCGTCCCCGTCGGCTGCGCAAAAAGATAAGTGCAGCCTCGCCGTAATACCTTGCTCTCAGTGTAAGATCATTTCTCAGCGGTCGTGCTCGCCGCGATCACACACCGAGACAATCTATGTCCATGTCCGGCCGCGCGCGGACTGACCGGCAGCCGTTCTACACCATAAGTATCGGCAAACAAAGAACATAGCTTTAGTAAAGACGAAAGTCGTGGTGAGCTTGTGATCATTCAGATGAGAAACCTTCTGCGGATTTCAAACAGCAAAGCTCCTCTGGCAGAGCCTCGCGCAACCAAGGTCCCATAAGGGCCTTGTGTCGGGCAGGCTGTTGTCTGTTCCTGACTCAGCCGTAGTATGTGCAGTATGTCTTGTCGGTTTCCCAGACGGTTACCCGGTGAAGGTTCGCCTCACCGAATTTGCCGACGAGCCTGTTCCACGCAAAAGCCGCGATATTTTCGATAGTAGGATTGGTTTTGCCGAATTGCTCGACGTCGACATTCAAGTTCCTGTGGTCAAGCAGTTTTATGAGTTCGTGGTCTACCGTCCGTTCAAAATCACCTATGCGAAAGTCATCTCTCGTCGCCGGCATCTTTATCGCGATCTCGACAACATAGTTGTGCCCGTGGCCCGTGGGGTTGGCACATTTCCCGAAGACCTCAAGGTTCTCTCGCTCGGAAAAGTCGTGGTTCCAAAGCTTGTGCATCGCGGCAAATTCAAACTTCTCACAGAAATAAACCATTTGAGGATCCCCTGAACTGATGGCAATTCTCCTGAAAGGATTCAGCTTCAGACTCAACTTGCTAAGCCTGGCAGGATTGAATTTATCGGACAATTGGCCCCAGGCCGATCTCAGAAGCTCGGCAACGACTAAGAGCCCAATATGTCTGGCCCGGCAAAAGTCCTGCTTTATCCGCTCGGCGAAAAGCGGCACGACAAATTCGCGAACGCCCCTGTCGATGTCGACTACATTTACGACAAACCCCGTCTCGGGCCCAACGTCACCGAGAATCTCGACCGACAACTCCAGAAATACTGCCAAACCCTCGCCCGCCGGTTTGGATGCAAAAGAATTGAACCCTGTGCATTCTCGCGAGAAGAAAGGATTTATTGAAAACCGCACCTGCCTGGCCAGCTTGTGCATCAGCTATACACCTATTCATTTACTACCGAACTCCTGCGGAATGGAGATCAGGCAAGAAGATTAAAGATCAAAAATCAAAATGCAAAATTGCGGAATCGCCTTCGGCGATGCTCTTGAAGAATGGCCCGCGAAGCGGCTCCGAGATTTTGATATTTACATTTTGCATTTTACATTACTACTTATGCATCAGGCTCATAATCTCGCTTCGGCTCTTCGGGTCTCTCTTGAATATCCCGCGAAGTGCCGAGGTCACCATCGTTGAGCCAGGCTTCTTTATGCCGCGAATGGTCATGCAGCTATGTGAGGCTTCGAGCACGACGGCCACTCCCTGCGATTTCAAGCTACTCATTATGAAATCGGCTATCTGGTATGTGAGTCTTTCCTGGGTCTGGAGCCGGCGGGCGAAAGAATCCACGATGCGGGCCAGCTTGCTGACGCCGAGCACCGATCCCGACGGCAGGTATGCGACATGGGCCGAACCGATAAACGGCATCAGATGGTGCTCGCAGATGCTGTAAAAGGGGACATCGCGCAGAAGAACGATCTCCTCGTAGTTCTCGGTAAAGACGCTGCGAAGATGCTTCTCAGGCTCTTCGCGCATCCCGCCCAGCAGCTCGGCGTACATCCTGGCCACTCGATCGGGCGTTTCGGTCAGCCCTTCTCGCTCGACGTCTTCACCGACGGCCAGCAGTATTTCCCTGACAGCTTTCTTTATTCTCTCAGCGTCTATCGGTTTGTGCTTCTTGGTCATGTTCCTCGATTCCGTTTGCTCGTACTTTTAGTCTTTGGCGGCCGCCAGATTCGCCAGATAAGCCGTGAGCAGCCTGACGCCGAAGCCGGTTGAGCCTTCGGCTGAGAATTCCGTGGGCTTCTGGAATACATCCACGCCCGCAATATCCAAATGCGCCCACTTCGCGTCACCGACAAACTGCTCCAGGAATGCCGCCGCGGTGCAGGCCCCGCCCCATCTGCTGCCGATATTCTTCAGATCGGCAATTTTGCTCTTCATTTCTTTCGCATACTCGGCGCCGCTCGGCAGGTGCCAGAGCTTTTCACCGCTCTGCTGCGATGCCTTCTGAAGTTGTTTTATCAGTTTGTCATCGTTGCCCATCAGCCCGGCCATGTGCCTGCCTAGCGCAACCAGACAGGAACCGGTCAGCGTCGCGACGTCAATGACGGTCTTGCACTTTTGCTTGATCGCGTAGTTGAGCCCGTCGCACAATATCATCCTGCCCTCGGCGTCGGTGTTTTGTACCTCAACGGTCTTGCCGCTGTAAGTGGTAATAATATCACCGGGCCGGTAGCTCGTCCCGCTCGGCACGTTCTCAGCCGAGGGGATTATCCCGTAAACGCCGATCGGCAATCCCAACTCCGCGATTGCTTTCATGGTAGCCAGCACGGCGATTCCCCCGGACTTGTCGAATTTCATCTCTTCCATATTGGGCGCAGGCTTGAGGCTGATACCTCCGGAGTCGAATGTTATCGCCTTGCCCACCAGGGCGATCTTAGCCGCGGCCCTGCCTGCCTTACCTGCAGGGGTATGTTTGAGCACGATGAATTTCGGTCTGTGCTCGGAACCGGAGCCGACCGCAAGGACGCCGCCCATGCCCTTTTCAATCATCTGCTTTTCGTTGAAGACCGTGCATGTGAGCGTGCTGGAACCGCGGGCCAATTTCTTTGCCGCCGCGGCCAGTGTGGCCGGGTATATCACATTCGCCGGGCGATTTGCAATCGTCCTGGCGTAGTTCTGCGCCTTGCCTACGATGGCGCCTTTCGAGACACCTTCCTTAAGTCCTTTCGTTCTTGATGCGAGAGAATCTATCAACTCGACCTTGAGCGAACCCAACCGTCCATTTCCATTTCCGGTGACAAATTCGTCGTAGCGATAACTGCCGAAACACGCCCCTTCGGCACAGGCCTGGCCCATCGCCACCGCCTCGAACTTGGCCCCAAACGCGCTGTGGAGCGCCAGGCCAACAGTCTTCGCCTTCATCTCAACGGACTTTTTCGCCGCATACGCCGCTGCTTTGCGAATCGTATCGAGTGTCACCTTCTTCTTCTCCCCCAGACCGACGAGCAAGACTCTCTTGGCGCCTATCTCACTGTTGCCGTAGACGACCGCTCCGGTCCCGTCCTTTCCTTTGAAATCACCCAACTTCACCACCCGGCCGATCGCGCCTTCGAGCTTACGGTCGAGCCCTCTGGCCAACCTGTCAAGCCCCTTGGTATCGGAGTACAATCCTACGGCAAGCATGTCTGCTTTGTACTCGCTCAGATCGGCGGTCCGTGTATTCAGTTTCACGTCCATCATCTCTTTCATTTTTCCTGGCCTTCTTCCTTAGTTTTTGCCACCAAGGCAGTAAGACACAAAGCTCTGTTATTCTTAACCGCGGATTACACAGATTTCACTGATTTCTTATTCATTTTAATCCGCGTTAGTCCGTGAAATCTGCGGTTATTCTTTCTTTGTGCCTTTGTGTCTTCGTGGCTTATTTGCTCTTAGCCCGATGCCGCAGGTAACTTTCGATGAATCCGTCGAGGTCGCCATTGAGCACGGCTTCCACATTACCGATCTGAGCATCGGTCCGATGGTCCTTGACCATCTGGTAAGGTTGCATGACGTAGCTTCGTATCTGGTTGCCCCAGGCAATCTCGCCCTTGTTGCCGTACAGTTTCGCGATCTCGGCGTCACGTTTCTGTTGCTCGAGCATGTACAGTCTTGCCTGGAGCATCTTCATCGCCTGGGCGCGATTGTTGTGCTGGCTTCTTTCGTTCTGGCACTGCACGACTAGGCCTGTCGGCTCGTGAGTGATCCGCACCGCCGAGCTGGTCTTATTCACGTGCTGGCCGCCGGCCCCGCTGGCGCGGTAAAAGTCGATCCTGAGGTCATCTTCGTTAATCTCAGTATCGATCTCGTCCTCAAAATCCGGAATGCAGTCCACAGCCGCAAAACTCGTATGCCGTCTGTTCTGTGAATCGAACGGGCTTATCCTCACCAGCCTGTGCACGCCCGCCTCACATGAGAGCTTTCCGAAGGCGAAGGGGCCGCTCACCTGCAGTGTTATCGAGCGAATTCCCGCTTCTTCTCCCGGGGTGATATCAAGCTCCTTGAACTTAAACTTGCTGGCCTCGAAATACCGGGTGTACATCCTGAGCAGCATATTCACCCAGTCGCAGCTCTCGGTTCCTCCGGCGCCGGCGTGGATCCCGAAGAAGCAATTCTTCATATCCTCGGGCCGCGACAGCAGTCCGGCTAACTCGATTTTCTCGCACTTTCCGATGAGCGATTCCAGATCTTCTTCCAACTGTTCCAGTTCATCCTGGTCCGACTCGGCCTCCGCCAGCTCGAACAACTCCTGAAGATCCACAACTTCGCGCTGCAATTCTTCCACCGGCTCGACGACGGACTTAATCGCGCTTAGTTGAGATACGACCGACTTAGCTGAATCAGGATTGTCCCAGAACCCCGCCTTGGACATCCGTTTTTCGAGTTTTTCCAGTTCGGACTTCTTGCTGGATAAGTCAAAGCCAGTCCCGGATTTTATCCACCCGGGCCGACAGTTCTGATATTGTTGATCTAAGTTCAGTTATTTCCATAATTCACCGGGGGACCTTTATATCACATCTGTACAGAACACGCAACAGATTGTTGTTTTGAGGGTAAGGCTACTGCTGATGTGGAAGGTGAGGTATATCTGTAATGGCCCCTTCGCTCACACAAACGCAGACTATGTGAAACGACAAAGTCAGCGTTCGGAATATCGCGTAGCGATTTCAGGTACGCAGAAGTGGCATGTCATCAATTGTCAACACATGCACGATACGTGCCATTCAAGAATATTGTCAAATTTTTGCTGAACATCAACTATTTACCAGTGCCATTACACTTGACACACTTATACCCCTTGACTTTCCCCGTTCCATTACAAGAATAACATTGTTCTTTATGTTTATTCTTCATTGGCGATCCCAAAGGGCCCGATTTGGAAAGGCATTTTGGGCAAAGCCCATCGCTAAGGCTCTTAAAAGATCCAATCATGACTACAGTGTCATCAAATGGTCGACCACATAAACGACAGTTCTCTCTCGCCATCATCGTGCCATCTTTTCCTACTTCACCATATCCCATTTCTAAACTCCTATTTCCTAATATAATATTCTATAGTCCGTAGGGTGGGCAGGTTCCCTGCCCACGCGGTTTGGGATATTCTAACCGTGCGGTCGTGATTTATCCGCTCGTCATCCCTTGAAATCATGATCGTACGGGCGATTTAAAATTCGTTTGTCTTTTTTGAAAGTGCTGCTTGCCGCAGCTTTGATCGACTCAATCTCTTTTTTGGACGGTGTTCTTAACTTCAGTTGCCCATTTTCGTATGCATCTAATATGGATCTTTCTTTCTTGTTGTATTTCATGACAATCATCATACATTAAGTGAACCTAAATGTAAAATGGTTTGGAGTACGTTAAACCGTCCGCGTGGGCAACAAGTTGCCAACCCTAATCTACTGAGTTCTCATGCGTTGATTTGCATCGCTGACCAGCTTCAACATGTAGCTTCTCGTGTTGTCAAATGTCACATTCCAGACTTTGTCCTGTCCAGCATGGTCGAAGACCCAGAAGGCCGAAAGCGGCACGTTGTTTGCCTCGATGGCTTTCACAAGCTCGAGGAACTGGGACCGTTCCTCGTCTTTGCCGAGTGTGGTTGGAGCGCCGAATTCTCCGATAAACAGGGGTTTCTTAGCACTTGCAGAGACGTTCCGTACCGTCCTCACCAGCTCTGTAATGCTTTCGGTGTTGGCCTGCCCGCTGTTTCTATAAACGTGGACACATATCACGCCGAATGGGTCTGGGTTGTCGCGCAGGAGTATCTCCTCGAACTGTTCCCTGGAATCCTTCTTCCAGCTCCTCTCTTCCGTATTGTGATATGCACTGGGCCGGGGGATTGAATTGCCTGTGATCACAATTCGATGTTTGTCGTACTTGCGCACTGTTGTCGCGAACTCAACGAGGGCTGTCAGCATGGCTTGGGATGACAGTTCGTCACGCTCGGTCCTCTTCAGTGCCGTCTTCAGGGGTGGCACAATCCTGGGACGGTGTTCGGATGCGTTGGGCAGATCCGCATGCAGGTTGTATTCGTTCCCGAACTCCCAGCCCCAGATCGCCGGTGAGTTTCTGTAGCGCAAGACAACCTCCCTGGTATATTGCCTGATGAAAGCGACGGTCTTGCTGTTTGGGTTGCCTAGCTGATCTATGGGTTCACCAACGATGTCCGGCACCGTTGGCATGTACCAGAAGAGGGACGGAATCAGGCCGATACCAGCTCGTTCGGCGGATTCGACCACACGATCGAGACGCTCGAAATACGTTACCCGGTCGCGCAGATAAAGATCCCAGTCAACCGGCCAGAATCCGCAGGCCATAAAGCGAACAAACGGTATCTGCGCCTCCGAGAGTTGCCGCAGTCCGTCTTCATAGGACTTGTCCCATGGGTCCTTGGGCGTCCTGTAGAACAAACTGAAGTAGTTCGCGCCTATGCCGCTGTACGGCCGCCCCTCCAGCAGGAGTCGCCCTTCATGGACGGTCAACCCCGGCAGTCGCCTCGACACTGCCTCTCCACCATTAACACACAAGGCCGCGCAGGCCACCATCACTCCAATATAGATCGTGCTTATTCTCATCAAATTTTCCTGTGTCCCTAATGCGCAAGCAGCCTAGAGCCCCGAAGCGAAATCTGTTCAACAATAGGTTTCCCCCACACAACCGGTTTGGGCTAATATGGATTTTTCTTCCTTGTCGTATTTCATGTTAATCATCATACATGAAGTGAATGTACATGTAAAATCGTTTGGAGTACGTTAAACCGTCCGCCACAGCAAGAAAACGCAAACGTCAACCCCTAAATCAAAAGCCTGACCCCTTCCTTCCTCTGGCCAGGGAAAAGATGTTGAATCAGACCGTACAGACAACCGCCGATGTGGCGTAACTGTCAGATCAAATACTGGCTACTACAATTGAACCACCTTCGCCGTCTCCGCCTTCCGGCACTCGAATCTTCTCTCATTTCTGGAGCAAGAGGATTGTTTTGGTGATATCTGCAGAGGACTCCGGCGTAACAAATCCACTGAAAGTATCGTACTCGCCGTTAATCGCATCTAGTTTGTAGGTTGTCCCGGTCCACGCGATGAAGGATGTTGATTGTGTTTTGTCTGATCTAGGTGTGTCCAGTGCAACGTCTAAATGGCTCTTTACAGCAGACATGCCAGCTTCGACTAACTCCGTGTCGCCATCAAATTCAGCTTCTAAAGCTCTCTTGAATAGCCCAACCCTACTTTCGTATGTTGGAGCATTAGTTGGCGTAATTGTGATTGTTGCGGAGACAGGTCTTCCTGTAACCTGTTCCTGCGTATTTAGCGTTACCAAACAGAGGTGCTTCTTAACCCATGCGAAGGCGAAATCTGTTGCTCCGTTGACATCTTTCTTGAGAGTGCAAACTTGAGGTGAAAAATCAAATTCCTTGCTATAAGAACTTCTTCCAGGGCACGATGGGCTAGTAGGGTTAACGCCAAACTGTTGATCGTAGTACCACTTGGCCGAATTGTATGTTCCGTATTCGACGTATTTGCGTGGAGCATCATTCTTAACAGTAATTACTGTCGCTGTGCCTCTATTGTCCATTCTGGTCAATCGAGTGTATTTGGAATTACTAACTAGTTTGTGCTCAAGAACAATACTCCCTCTTAGCGTAATGGTTTCACTAAATGTTCCATCGCTGTCAATGTTTACATAATAACTGGATCCTAGCATGTTTACAGTCAAGCCTTTGGGGGACCTTTCGACTATCCGTTGGTTTGTGAACCTGATACCTCGATCTGGCCTGCCATTCTGGCCCCAGCGATTACCTACAACAGGATCGTCTCTCCAGCATTTCTCCCAATCCCCCTCCGTGTAGACTAATCGTGCTTTGCCAGAGACTCTCACCGATTTGGGTCCCGCAACAACAAACGACACATTAGACAATTCCAGACGATCTGAACCCCGCAAAAAACCAGGCTCGCAAAAATCCCAATATGGTGGTCCTGAGCGAGTTTCTATAGCAGAACCGGGCCCATAGTCGTTAGAGCAACCTAAAACCATAAAAGAAACTACTGCAAATAATAACACTCGCTTAACCATTGCTACCCCTTAGTCTTCTACATGGTATTGTGGTTCTATGTTTTTCAGGAATTACGGAGAACGAAGAGCATTCATTTGTTGCACTTGCGAGTTGTATCCACCTTTGTCACAAGTCCTCTCCCAACTCAAGCCTTCAAGCCGTGTCACTTCTGCTGATGAAACACAAGGCGTTTGCTGTTTTGCGATTAGAATAAAGTGTGTGATTCTTTCGTCTGTTTTGGTACTGTGAATTTCAGATTGTGTTTTATGCCAAGCACAATCAATGCATCTTTTGTTTTATTTGTTTTGCAGAACTTTAGGCACGAATGCATTATCTTTGAAGCGAACAAATTCATTGCATCCGTGTCAAAATCGACCTTTAACTTTCTATCTAAATAATTCTTACGGAATTTGAGAATATATCCGGTTGATGAGGCAAGTATATTATCCCACTCAGAACTATAAACAAAACTGTCACTGTCACTTTTGTCGGCAAAGTAATTGAGTATTGACTCAAATCTATTGACAAAGTTATCTCCGGCTGTTTTGGTTTTGATTCTGGATACTTCAGCATCAAAACGCATCTTTACGTCATCCCGCGAGCCTGCGATCTGCCGAGAAGCACTTTTGACTGCGTACTCGCCGTACCCCTCGAAAAGGTTTTTCGATCCCTTGATACTCATTACCTTCACTGTATTTCCCAATCCCGATACGCTTACAGAGCCGATTTTGTAGAAAGAATGGGTGGTAGGCCTCAAGTGATGAGGAAGGGATTTGCTTATCCCCTCTTTGTAGGACATGCTGACATGAGCGATACCGGGGATGAGAATTTTTTCATTGTCATCGTTTTTGTATATTTTGGGAGCGACTATGAACTGAAAAAGATCATTGAGTTTGTATTTCAAACACTCAAATATTATTTGGTCGTATACTTCACCTGGCACGCAAACTTGATGGAGTGTGCCCCACAATGCATTAACAATTGTATCGTATTTTTTCTTTGTTTTCTCATCGGGCTCAGTGGATGAGTATATTTTTCTTACTGTCTTAAGAATCTGTTTTGCTGATGTATCTGAGATTTTATTATCTGTATTGCATACATACTCTTGATCCCCAAGTATGAAATATCGCGTTGTTCCTTTTTCAATTATCTTTGCGCGAGGGCTGTCGCTATCCGTCGCCTGGGCGGCGACTGTAAATGACAGCATCGCAAGTATACTGAAAAGAAGCACTGAATGTCTTTTCATCTTCTAAACTCCCACTACTCAATTCCGTACTACAAAAGTGTTTCGCAGGTTCCTTCACATCATACTATCAAGAATACCACAATCAGGACGGCGATGTCAACTCTCCTACCCATTTTCCCTATCAAAAACCTCCTACTCCCAACTCAAATCCTCCCATTTCACAACTCACAGTACACTCACAACCCACTCAGAATACATATCTCTCTGACGCTGGTGTGCCGCTGGCAGTTAAAATAGGAAGAATTTGAGTAGAAACTACTCAGAAATAAGGAGAGGAATTGCCCTTAGAGAGGGCTAAGGGGTCAGGCTGAAAGCGCCGATTAAAGTCGGCAGAGAGTAGAGAATGAAAGAGTCTTACAGAGAAGGTGACGCGCATCACTCTGGCCCCGAGTCATGCCTCAACGACCCGCGAGGGCGTGGGGAAGCGTTGACAGGGGAAAACACAGGCGGGCTATTGAGCTCCGAAATCACTTCATCTCGAATG
>CAZLTY010000116.1:0-13791 GCA_964562575.1 uncultured Pirellulales bacterium | reverse complement strand
ACGCCCCGCACTCGCCGTTCCAGGCACCGCAGTCATATCTCGATATGTATAAGCACATAAAGGCGCCGAACAAACGGGCCTTCGCCGCGATGGTGACATGCATGGACCACGCCATCGGGCGTATGGTCACGGCCCTCGACAAACGCAGCATGAGACGCAACACGCTGATCTTTTTCTGCTCGGACAACGGCGGAGTGGGTAACGTTGCCGACAACGGGCTTTTGCGAGGCCAGAAAGCGCAGCTCTATGAAGGAGGTATACGCGTGCCGGCGATTGCCGTCTGGCCCGGAGTGCTCAAGGCTGGCGCTGCGGTGCGTGAGCCGCTCCATCTCGTTGATATGTATCCGACGCTGCTAAAACTTGCCGGTGCCGGTCTCGAACAGCCTCTACCGCTCGACGGCAAAGACGCCTGGCCCACAATCGCACGAGGAAGACCATCGCCGCACGAAGAGATTTTGCTGAACGTGACACCCTACAACGGAGCAATCCGCCGCGGCGGCTGGAAGCTGATTCACAACGGAAAACTCGGGGCAAATTACACAGATCCCAAACCTAGTGCCGACACGTTCGAGCTATTCAATTTGGCCGAAGACCCATACGAGAAGAATGATCTGAGCGAGAAGAATCCTCAGAAACTGCGCGAGCTAAAACGCCGCCTGGAGTCCTACGCCCGCCAAGCCACCAAAGCGAACATCCCGCCCAACCGAATGCCCAAGGACTTCAAAGTCCCCAAAGCGTGGGGTCACCCCGGCCATCTATAGCAGGGCTATCCGGAGAGTGCACGTTAAAGAAAGTACTCCTGTTCATGCAGTATCGGCGAGACGCATCTTGTACAGCCGGGCGAATAGTCTAAATTGGCGGGCATAGTCGCCGCAGAACAACAGGTTATGATGGCCTCTGACCATGCAGGCATCCTGTCGATCTGTGATTTCGATTTCGACGTTGGTTGTACATCCTGCGGCCGGCGGCATCGGATGCGACGTGACCACTCGACCGGAGTACACATCGAGAGTCGGATGTTCGCCGGGATAATATCGCATCATTGTCACATGCTCGTCCGGCTTCCAGAACACCTGGATAGCACAACTGCCTTCGTTGGTGTGAGCAAAGCGTCGAAGCAGATATGGACGCTCAGGCCCTTGTGGCCCATGTAGAGACGGAGCGCACGTGCAGTGCGACGCATAGTAGTGATTGCGTTCGGTCTCAAAGCACGGATTGTGCTGAAAACCGGGCCTGCCGATCAATTGTTGCCCGAGCAGTTGTGTGTACATTGCTGGAAGATCGTTTTCACAGGCGGCGGGTACGAGTTGGCTGTTCAGTTGGGAGAAACTCATGCAGGGCTTGAGCATCCCCCGTCGCAGGCAGTTCATCGTCAAGCCGTCGGCCTGATGACGATCCAACAATTGCAGGAGGGCAAAGTGTGCGCGGGCGGCGCTCTCCAGTGCCTGATCCGTCAAGCCTCGGATCTCCGTCGCCTTGCCCTTGATCCGACTGATCCAATCGCGGACCCTTTGGTCAATGGAAATCTTGCCGAATGAATCGGAATACTCGCCGAACGGCACTACACGCACCGTGGTGCCTAAGAATTTCTCCACACCCTCCCGAGTCTCGTTGGCCTCATTGATGCTCAACAGCCGCATCTGGCCCATTAGCTTCTTTGCATTGATCATACGCAGTCCATACTCTATGGCATCGAAATTATCCAGGGATTGGATGAAGTAGATGCCTTCGCGCAGATACTGGTTGATTGGACCATGTTTGACACCGAGACCGACATAGAAGATAACCGGGACAGATGCCTCCTCTGCTGCCTTCAGCAGAATGTCTGCATGTCCCAGACTCCTGTTGTAGAACATAGTCAATAGCAGACCGTCCGGCTTTTCGGCACGAAGCTGATTTGCCAGAATCTGCACCTGCCCGTCGGTGCCGATCGGTTCGTCGGTTATACTGACTGTCATGCCGAACTTGTCGGCGATTTTACGAAGAACTTCGGTATAGAGTCTTTGCCGGCCTTCAGCGTCGAACTCATTTCCGGGCCAACTCCACCAGCCGTCCGGGTCGTCCTTGAAAGTCTCGGACGGCGGGTAAACAAACACAGCACGCACAGTGGCCCCTTGTTTCTTGCGAGGCGACGCCCCATCAGTTCCCCCGGCACCAGAAGTGAGCGAATGGAGTGACACTAAACCTGCTGTCAATCCCGCCGCAGCCAGAAACTGGCGCCTATCACAACCATTACAGCCGCAGCCGTGTTCAGAGGTTCCCATGATCTTTCTCCAGCCGAAAATTCCTATTTGACTTCATAACCGATGCTCCTGCAAACAGCAGTCTCAATAGTATGCAACTCAACCTGTCATTTTCCACTACCTCGTCTGCCTACTCGTCGGATTTGTAACATAATAGCGCGCCGCTGACCGTGCTGATGTATAACCGTTCGGCCGCGGCAGCCATGCCGTCGAAGATGGGCGGGCTGTCGAGCTCGTATTGTGCCAGGTCACTGCCGTCGGCTGCCGAGACGGCCCTGAGCAGGGCGCCCCTTTTGCCCTCGAGTGCGGCCGCTTGGTCGGCGAGACTCTGTTTGGCTTTCGGGTCGTCCATCTGCTTGAACGCCTGGTCCTCGTCGACTACGTCGGGAGGCCCGGCGACGAACAGCGTCCGGCCCGCCAGAACCATCGCGCGAGCGAACAGCGGCACGTCCTTCGTCCAGTTGTGCTTCACTTCAAACCCTGGCACCGAACCGGCGCTGCCGGCGAACTTCATCGCGCGGCCGATCTTATCCGCTGCGAACAACTGATGTTCGATTGGCGTTGTCCAGCGGTAGTATTTTGGCTTGCGGCCGTACCCGTAGACCTTCGAATCGTCGAACACGATTATCTTTCCCGCCGGGGCGGTTTTGCCCGCGAGGAAATAACCGCACCAGCCGCTGACGAATCTGCTGCCGTACATCCAGTAGCTGCGGTGCCACGCATCGTCATCGAGAAAGCCCGTCGGGCTGAAAAGATGCGCATGCTCGGCTTGCTGCGTAGCGGGCGGCGCACCGCGATCGGCGTCCGCTGCCGCGGGCATCTTCTCTAACGGCAGGCGCGTCCCGTCCAGGTTGAACGGTTGTGACCGCATATAGATCAGCTTGCCGTCGCTCGATAAAATGTCGGGCAAACCGACGGGCATGTTCAACCAGCTAACATATTTGTGCAGATCCCCGTCACTTGCCGGATCGCGGTCGTCGAGTACGGTGTGCGAGAATGCCCGGCCGGTTTTGGCATCGAGCCGCCACAGGCCGAGGCCTCCGTCGAGGAACATCGATCTGCCGGCCACGCAATACAGCGTGTCATCCTGAATGAGGACGTTGCCGTGAACAGGCCAGACCGACTCCAACTGCTCGAACGACGTCAGGCGCTGGTCCATCGGCGCCGCGAGGAATCGCCAGGCGAGGGTGCCGTCCGAGGCATCGAGACAATAGACCCAACCGTCTGCCGATCCGAACAGCACGTGTCCGGCGTAGATTGTCGGGGGCGAATCGACGCGACCGCCTGCGGTGTATTGCCAGAGTTGTTTGCCCGAGGCGGCGTCCATCGCGTAAACGGTATGCGTGTCCACCGAGGCGACGAATACCTGGCCGCCGGCGATGACGGGGCTTGTGAGCTTGCCGCCGATCTCGGTGTTCCAGGCGCGTTCGATTTTTGCGCCGATAGCCGTGCTTGCCAAACCGCTGCGTGCGGCGTCGTGACGATACGTGGGCCAGTCTTGGGGATTGACTATTGTCGATTGACTATTGTCTATTGTGTTGTACGCAGGGCCTCTTTGGAGACGGGCATTGTTTGATATTTGCTTGGGGATGCGAGGGCCTTTTGAAGCGGGGGCGAGGGCGTTGAAGCCGTAGAGCTTTGTCTCCAGGTAGCATGCGCACGGGTGGGGCGGATTATAGAGCAGGCCGTTGGCGGGCATTACGCCATACAGGCACGCGCCGCGGGTCCAATGATGAGGTAGCCACTTCTCCTCGCGCACGTCGATGAACTCGGTCCCGGTTCGTGACATTAGCAGGTAGTTGTCAGTCGCCTTGCCGCGATAGCAGCGGTGGTGGAACCAATAGACATTGGTGTCGGGCGAGAACTCCTTCTCTACCTGGCCAGTCAGGGGGTCTCGGCCTGTGAATGTGCCGACGGCTCTTCCGCTTGTGGTTTCACCCGTCCATACGAGGCCGTTGGCGACGAGAAGGTCCTCGGGCGATCTGTACCCAGACGGGGGGTGGTAGGCCTTCCAGAGTTCAGCGCCCGTCTCTACCGACAGTGCGGTCATGGTGTCCTCGCCTGTGGTATACCATGATCCGGTTTGCAGGCCCGCGGTTTCGCCGCCCGAGAAGAGGACCACGTCATTATAGAGCACGAGAATCGGCAGGTAGAAACCGAGCATTTTCTCGGCCCGGGCCACCGGTTCGGAGAGCCAGATTTCATCGCCCGTGTTGCGGTCGAGGCACACGACACTTGCGCCGTCGTGGAAGATGACACCTTTGCTGTTGGCCGCCAGGGTGGCGGGTAGGACGCGCTGCTTGCTGGTCCAGAGGACCCGGCCGGTCTCGGCACGGACGGCTGTTATCTTCCGCGGTTCCTGGCTCCAAACCTCAACGTTGTAGCCTTTGCCGAAACGTTGCGTGCCGTGGAAATCGCCTTTGTCGGTGTTGTCGTTTACGAGCGCAAAGAGAACGTCGTCGGAGAATATGACCTCCTCGGTGGCCTTTGTGCTCTCATAAGTGCGGACCGTTTCGCCCGTGGCGGCATCCAGCGCCGTCAGAGGTGCGTCGAGGGCGAGCGTGACATAGACCCGGTCGCCCGCTGCGACAAGCCGACGCGGCAACTGTGCCGGTCCGCTCTTGAGCGGCCACAGGTGCGTGAACCACTTGCCTATCGACCGTTTCCATAGGATCGTGCCGTTGAAGGCATCCCGTGCTACCAGAGTCCACTTGGGGGCGATCAGGATCGAGGCCCGCGAGGCTTCGTCGAGAATGCAGAATACTCGTCCGTTTGCCGAGACGGCAGCGCTGACACTGGACATGCGGTCGTGATGTCGGCCATACTTCGGACTACCAATCCATTGCATACGACGGGGGGGACCAATGACTGTATCGTGCGAGACGGCATTGTTCGACGAGTCGTGCAGATAATGCGTCCATTCGTCTATTCCTTTCGGTCGCGATTTGACGGTCTTTGTCCATTTGCCGTTGTTTTGGATGTAAGCGGTTCCGTTGGGCCGCAGTACCCTCATCACTTCGCTCATTGGCGGCGCGCCGGGACCGAGATCTTCGCAGACCACCAGGTTCACGAGGTTGTCGATGTAGGGCAGGGTGTCGCCGTCGAGCTTCTCTATCGAAACGGTTCCATAAACTCCGAGTGATTGGATGCTCTTTCGAGCGAGTGCCACGTAGTTGGCACTGCGATCCAAACCATGCACGAGGTAGCGATCGCTGGCGCCCAGGGCGGCGGTAAGGTCGCCTTGGCCGCAGCCGATATGGACGATCATGCCGCCTTTGAGGTTGCATTCGGATAGAATCTGCCGGGCCTGTCGTTTTGCGGCCTGCGGCTGGGCGGCTGCAACAGAGCAAGTTGCCAATGCTGCCAGGGCGAGGGCCAGATACCTACGGAGCTGGTTATTCTTGTTCATGATTGCATGTCCTCGTGAGATCACCATCAGTTTTCAGACACAACCTAGTCTTCGGCTGCCTGAGCCGTACCGACCCCCAAGAGCGGCACGGCCGGAGGCGTACGTTTATCGCCGTATATCTTAGGCCGAATGCGGGGGATTTTCAACTGATTCTTGTGTGCGTTAGGCCGCGCCTGAGCATGGTTTCTCAAGGGAATTGCGGGCAGGGTGACTGGCGGGATAGTGGGTGTCCTTACTAAATCGCGTGCGCTATTTGTTACGTACTTTTGCGTCCGCGTATTCAACGCCCCATTCCAGGGCCTCCTGGCGCGTCTCAGAGGGTGTGTCGAGACGGTTTCCCTTGACGGCGTTGCTCCTGTCGAGGACTTCTGCGGTTTGTTGCTGGCCGGATTGCTCGGCTCGGTCGGGCGCAGCGGCGTTCGGCAGGGAGATAGAATCACTCTCGATCCCGGTCACCGAGGCATCAAGCAAGGTTACCGGCCCGCCTGGTTTTGTGTACGCGACGCCGGCGATGAAGCTCGGGACGCAGACAACGGCCATCAAGCCTATCCAAGAAAAAAGAAGACCAGTTGTGCTTTTGACTGTTCTCTTTGCCAACGGATACCCTCCCCAAAACCGGATCACCTGGATTTAAAGAACGCCCTGATTCGGCGCCTTTCTGGCTAAGCCCTCATTGCTGAATTGTAAGTATATTCTACCTGAAAAGCCGCTCCAGCTCAACACAAATGATGGTCAAACCGCCGTTTCATCGCCCGCTACGAGCGCCCCGGAAACATCTGGGGGGTATTATAGGTCGTGCGCGAAAAGTTTTTGCAGTTGCAAACTCGGGCGTAATCCCTAATATGTCGCTATGCAAGAGTTTCTCAACAAGATAATATGCGGCGATTGCATCGAGGTGCTGGGCCAGGCCCGCGAGCCCTTTGCCGACCTCATATTCGCCGACCCGCCGTTTAATATCGGGTACAAGTACGACAAATACCACGACAAGGTCGAGAAGAAGAGCTACGCTTGGTGGACGAAGGATTGGATGACTGCCTGCAAGCAAGTGCTAAAGCCCCAGGGCTCATTCTATATTGCCATAGGCGATGAACATGTTGCCGATGTGAAAGTCGCAGCGGATGAATTAGGTTTGGAGATGCGCAACTGGATAGTATGGCACTACGCATTCGGGCAACAGTTGAGAAACAAGTTTGCTCGATCACACACCCATATACTCTATTTCGTGAAAGACAAGAGTAATTTCATATTCAACGACGACTCTGTTCGCGTGATATCCGACCGGCAGAAGAAGTACCAGGACAAGCGTGCCAATCCTGAAGGCAAGATGCCGGATGACGTTTGGGATGAGTATCCCCGTGTTTGTGGCACTTTCAAAGAGCGCACCGGCTTCCCATGCCAAATGCCTGAAAGTATCTTGGCACGTATCATTCGCGTCAGTTCTGATCACGGCAATTGGGTACTGGATCCGTTCAGTGGCTCGGGAACGACCGCGGTGACGGCCCACAAGTTGAATCGGGTATATACGGGAATAGACATTTCTGAGGAGTATGTCACGGAGGCACAGAGACGCATCAGGGAATGTGAGGGCTTGCCAATCGAAGGTGAGGGTGGGCAGAAATGGAATGAGCATCTCGAAGCAGAACTCAAGTGGCTCTACCACGAGAACAAAGTGCCTACCGAGCAACTTAGTTCTGACTCTTTCTTATTAACTCTATTCTCTGAGAAGTTCAATAAACGTGTGGGGAAAATAAGGACCCCGTTCCAGCCAAAAGAGATCATCGAACACCTAATCCAGAAAAGAAAGAGTGGCGAGCTCGGCCCGTTGCGCGGCAATCCAATTATTGGGAAGCCGCGGAAATCACGCGCACGACGAAAACAATTGGAAAATGGGGTAGTGACGAAATAGTTGAAAAAGACTCATAGACAAAAGACAGAAGATAAAAAACGCAAATCGGATGCTCTGCCCTCTGCCGTCTGTCCTCTATTCTTTGTCGCCAGCGCGGCGCTGCTGACGGTGATTCAGTCGCCGATAAACTGGGCCCCGTTGGCATGGGTTGCGTTTGTGCCTTTCATCCTTGCCTGTTGCCGGCAGGCCAAACCAAGACGTTTGTTTCTGGCCACTTACGTTGTCTCACTCTGCTACTGGATGATCAATCTGTACTGGGTATTTCCGGTGACGATCGTCGGGTGGGTGACTATCTGCCTGTACACCGCCTTGCTATGGCCCGTACTGGCGATATGCCTGCGTTACTGCCGGACGAAGCGAGTTCCACTGTTCCTGGCTGCGGGTGTGCTCATCGTCGGCGTCGAGCGCATGCAGGGCCTCTTCCTGGGTGGCTTCTTCTGGCGATTCCTGGCGCACAGCCAGTATCAGAATATTACGATAATCCAAATCGCCGACATATTCGGTGCCGGCGGGGTCTCGTTTCTGATCGCGATGGTAAACGGGCAGGTGGCCGAGCTGATACTTGATGCTCGATCCGGCAAGAGCGTGTTCAAACCCGGCAGTTTCTTTAAAGCCGCTCTGGTCGCCGCGACACTGATCGCAAGCATTGTGTATGGGCGGTGGAGGATCGGCCAGGCCGAGCAGTTCATCGAGCCCGGCCCTTTGGCCGCGTCATTGCAATCAAATGTCCCCCAGTCGGTCAAGCGGTCCTTCGAGTCCGGCGACGATTTGTTCAACGGGTTGATGAGCAGTAGCAAAGCCGCGGTCGAGGCCGGGGCCGAGCTGATTGTCTGGCCAGAGACAATGGTGCAGGCGATGCTTGATACGGAGGTGTGGCCCTTCTTGACTTCTCCCGAATCCAGCATGGCTCTCGACAAGGCGCTTCGAGAACATTCGAAGGGCAGCGCTTTTGTGCTCGTGGGAGCTTACGGTTCCGAGATCCGCGAAAGTGCCTCGGAGCGTCACCTCGCCCGGTACAACTCGGCGTTCTTCTACAGGCCTGACGGACAGAAGGGCAAGAAACGGTATGACAAGATCCACCTGGTGCCCTTCGGGGAGGTGCTGCCGTTGAGGAGAAGGCTGTCCTGGTTTTATGAACTGCTCATGAAGATCAAGTTCATACCGTACAATTTCGATTACTCACTTGACTATGGCACAGAATACACCGTCTTTGAGATGACCGGCGATCGCCGGAATGGTCCTTTGCCGGTGCCTGACGATGACCGGGTCCAAGCCCAGGACTACAAATTCGGTGTGATCATTTGTTATGAGGGCACGGTCCCCGAGATCTCGCGCCAATTCGCCCTGGACGAGCAGGGCGCCAAAAGGATCGACTGGATCGTGAACATAAGCAACGACGGGTGGTTCGTTCGGTTCAAGGACGATAGGGTCCAACCGAGCACGGAGCTTGCTCAGCATGCGGCGGTTTGTGCCTTCAGGGCTGTCGAGAACCGGCTTGCCGTGCTGCGGAGTGTCAACACGGGCATAAGTTGTCTGATCGACAGCACCGGACGTATAAAGGATGGCTTCGCCCGCGGCACGTTGCCCGCCGAGGCCATGAATCGGACGGGTATGCCCGGATGGTTTACCGACAGAATCCCGATAGACAAGAGAATAAGTTTCTTCAGTAAATACGGCGAGTGGCTGGATTATTGTTGTGAACTCTGTGTCATTCTGCTCATAATAGCGCTGCTTTCGGTGAAATTCTTCAGAACAACAAAATGGAAGGCTTGTTTGTCAAGGTGGTCAAATGAAAAATCAGCCGGGCGAAGCTAGATCACGAGAGCACAAGCCAGTGGCCGCCGCTGCTGTCAGTGCTTTTCTTTTTGCCTGCCTGGTGGCGTTTGTCTTCGGATGTAATGAGACGCCCGTTCCGACCATGACCGATTATGGCGTTGGCAACATGGATCCGGTCCGGGCCGAAGCCTTCGGAATTATCCGCGATGGCCTGGCCGACCCCAGTTCGCTGATAAGGGTCAAGGCTATCGAAGTGGTTGCCACTGCCAACCAGATCAGACTGATGCGCACAGTGCAACGTCTGCTCGAAGATGAATGGGTGCCGGTCAGATTTGCGGCTGCTGTGGCCATAGGCGATTTGGAGTACTCTATTGCGAGAACGTCGGTGCAGCGAGCGTTGAGAGATAGGGACGCCAACGTTGTTGTCGCCGCTTCCTATGCGATGGGCAGGCTCGGATACGCCGAGTATTTTGAGGTTGTTCGCAAGGCACTGCTCAGCGACGATCAGACAGTCAGAGCCAATGCTGCATTTCTGCTCGGCAGAGTAGGGGACGCAAGCGCGCTCGAACTATTGAAACGGGCGCAGCAAAGCACCGATTCCAGCGACAAGGTGAGGTTCCAGGCGTTGGAGGCCCGGGCCCAGCTCGGGGATGAGCAGGTGCTGCGCAAGCTCTGGGCGATAGTTTACAGCGGTTACTCCGACGACAAGATTATGGGCGTGCGAGCGATGGGAGCGCTCGGGACCCAGACAGCCAGAGATATCCTGGTTACCAAGCTGGACGATGACATATTGGAAGTCCGGCTCACCGTCGCTGAGCAGCTCGGCAAGCTCGGAGACATATCAGGTGAGCCCGAGGTTCGCGATGTTTTCGAGAAAGGCCTGACTGCCGGACTGGACGAACAAGCTCGCACACGGACAAATGTGCTGACAGCACTGGCAATCGGCCAAATCTGCACCGCGCCCCTGACACAACATCTGCCCAGGCTCATGAAAAACCAGTCGAAATCCGTCCGTCTTGCGGCCGCCAAGGCGGTTTTTCTGTGCGGCACGAGGTAGAGGCCCTCGAAATCATATCTTATCAGACCTGATACCGCCGATTTGCCCCTAACCATTTTAATTTGGGCTATTTGCCAAAAATAACTTGACCTTTCCGAGTTTTAAGCGTAAAATGTTAACATATACGTGTGTCAGGGTTTGTATCCAACCTATCACCGGAGGCAGTGGTGCTTTTTGCGATGCCCTGACATACACGTGGAATGCCCTTTCTTGAGGTAAGGGGTGTGTTGAGAAGAAAACACAGAGTTACTGAAAGGAGCTTGTTTTGAGTACGCTTACGAAGGTCCTAATAGTCCTGCTGACGATAGCCTCGATTTTTCTCTGTGGCATTGTAGTGACTTACGTGGCCAGTGCCGACAACTACAAGGAAAAGTACGATACGGCGTATGGACAGTTGCGGACTGCCAAGCAGAATGAGGAAGCTGCCACTGACGACTTCAACGAGTTGAAAAAGCGAACGGACGGGGAAAAAGACAAGCTCACCGGCGATGTCGGCGCACTCCAACAGCAGGTCGCGACGTTGAAGGCCAATCTCACGGAGATTGAAATCGAGAGGGACACGGCGCTTCGCAAGGAAGGCAACTGGGCAAGCATAACGAAGGACTTGACGGCGACCAATGATAATCAGCGCCAGTTGTTGGAAAACGCCCTCGACGGGCAGAAGAAGCTCAATGCCGAACTGATCAAGGAGCGCAAGCAGCTCGACGATACGACGGCCGCTTTGCTTGAGAAAAGTGCGATAATAGCACAGTTGGAAGGCAAGTTGAAGGGCCTGATCGAAGAGGGCGCGATGCTGCAGAACACGCTGGACAAGTACCTGCGACAGTATGGTAAGGCTTTTGTTCAGCCGTCGCCGGTCACGAAGGTCAGAGAGGCCGTTCGGGTTGCGCCCCCGATCACAGATATCGACTTGAAGGGATCGCTGACCGCTGTTGACCTGAAGAATCATCTGGCCGAGATATCTATCGGCGCTGCAGATGGTGTCAAGGAAGGCATGAGGTTCCATACCACTCGCGAAAGCAAGTTCGTCTGTGACGTCGTGATCCTGGAGGTTGAGCCGGAGAAGGCGGTTGGCTGGCTCGAACTGTTGCAGGAACAGCCGCAGAATCAGCCGAGAGCCGGCGATGTCGTGAGCACGAATTTGTAAGAAACGGAATTATCCGCTGCAAAGTGAGGTTGATATATGAGTCCTGCTATGTCCGGTCGCGGTAAAAAAGTGAGTGTGCCCGATAATCTCTACACCGTCATTCTTGCCGTGGCGTTGTGTGCAGTCCTGGCTACGGCGGGGTTCGTAGCTTTTCAATGTCTCACGCAGTACGACACGATTTTTAAAATTCAGTAGCCAAATCGCTGTTGACAATACTGCTCTCTACGATTATATAGGGAAATATCCGGCCTGAATCAATGGCTTCTCAGGGGGCCGGAGGGAGCTGCAATTGGAAGGTTAGAAAGGAGTCGCAAGTGCTACTGGACACCGTCCTTGGTTGGTTCAGCACGGATATGGGTATCGACCTCGGAACCTGCACCACCCTCGTTTGTGTCCGCGACAAAGGTATTGTTCTCAACGAGCCGTCCGTAGTTGCTGTCCGCAAGGGCACGAATATCGTCCTCAATAACGGCGAAGCCGTCGGGCTGGTTGCGCGCGAAATGCTGGGCAAGACGCCCGGTTCGATCAGCGCCATAAGGCCTCTCAAAGACGGCGTCATCAGCGATTTCGAAATCACCGAAGCGATGTTGGGCTATTTCATCCGAAAAGTCCACGGCCGCGGCGGGCTCGTCAGGCCCCGCGTTGTTATCGCTGTTCCAAGCGGTATTACCGCGGTCGAACGCCGGGCGGTGATAGACAGCGCCGAGCGTGCGGGCGCCAGAAGAGTCTACCTGGTCGATGAGCCGATGGCCGCGGGAATTGGCGCCGGGCTGCCGATCACCGATCCGACCGCATCGATGATTGTCGATATAGGCGGGGGAACGACAGAAGTGGCAATCATGAGTCTGGCCGATATCGCGACGTCCGAATCGATCCGCATAGGCGGCGACGATATGGACGAGGCGGTGATCAGTCATCTCAAGAAGACGTATAACCTTCTCATCGGCGAGGCAAGGGCTGAAAAAGTCAAGATTCAGGTTGGCTCTGCCGCTGCGCTCGAAGAGGAGTTGACTATGGAGATTGCAGGCAGAGATACCATCTCCGGTCTGCCGAGGAAAATTGTCATTACGAGTGAGGAGATCCGTGAATCTCTCCGCGACCCCATCGCTGCGATTATCGAGACCGTGACGCAAACGCTGGAGAAGGCCGAGCCGGAGCTGGCTGCGGATCTAATTGACAACGGCATTCACCTCTGCGGTGGCGGATCGCTGCTGCGCGGCATGGATACCGTCCTGGCAAATGCGACCGGCCTGAGGGTCGAAACGGTCGACGATCCGCTGAGCAGTGTGGCGCGCGGAACCAGCGTATACCTGGAAAATCTGGAGTTGTGGAAAGATACTATGGACCACAACCACTACGGGTGGGAGTAACTCGTCGCGAGCGGGGCGTCATTTGTCGCCCAAGATCTTGGCGGCTACCGGCAATGGCAAGGAAGCATACAAAAGTCTCCAGGCGGATGTTATTTACATGGCTCATGTTGGGCGGATTCATTCTGCTCCTGGCCCCGCAAAATCTGACGGGCAAGTTCCAGCTTGGTTTCGTGCGTGTTTTTCGCTGGCCCCTGAGCATTGGCGGAGATTTTGCACTTACGGCAAACACCGAGCAACAACTCGCCGATACGGTGCCTCGCAGAAAATACAACAAGCTGGAGATCCACGCCAACAATCTCCAAGCCAAGCTCTGGCAGCAGGAGGAAGAGTTCAAGACGCTCTCCGACCTGTACAGCAAGTACAACATGTGGGAAGGTGTCGATTTTGCTCTGGCCAAGGTCATCACGGCCAGTAATGTCAAAGGCCCCCTCAATGAGTTGACGATCGACTACAGAGGGAACGCCCGCTTGGCGAAGGATCAGTTCGTGATCGGGTACAACAGTATCATTGGGACGATAGCCGATACCTCGGCCGGCACGGCTCACGTCAGGCTCTTCACGAACCCGAAATCCCGCATCCCGGTGAAGATTGGTGGTCTGGACATTAAGATGTGGTTGTGGGGCAATGGTGACAATTCGGCCAGGATCCCGCAGGTGCCCACCGAGCACAAAATCGAGGTCGGCAACACTGTTTTCGCCAGCGATGCCGGGACCAGGTTCCTGCACGGCCCGGTGATGATAGGCAAGGTCGCTCGGTGTGTGAAGAGCCGCAAGGATCCCCTGACCTGGGACATAACTGTCAAGCCGGCCTGTGACATCGAGAAACTGGAAAACGTAGCCATTATAATTATGAATCCGCGAAAGTAGCCTGGTTCGAATCGACT
>CAZLTY010000115.1:0-13809 GCA_964562575.1 uncultured Pirellulales bacterium | reverse complement strand
CGGCGGATTTCATTCTCGTGGAAGATTTCGAGTCTTACAATGATGTTGACCCACCTGATCCCAACAGCAACAGGATATTCGACAAATGGATAGACGGTTTTGGAACCACCACAAACGGAGCGATTGTAGGCAACGACTTCCCTCCTTATGCCGAGCAGACTATCGTTCACGGCGGCGCCCAGTCGATGCCTTGTTTATACAACAACAACAATAAGACTTCCGAGGCAACACTGACGTTGATCCATCCACGTGACTGGACCGAGGGAGAAAGCACGAAACTGTCTCTGTGGTTCCGCGGCGATTCGCCCAATGCCGCCGAGCGGATGTTTGTCGCTCTAAACGGCACAGCGGTTGTGTATCATGACGACCCGGCTGTAGCTCAGACGGGCTCGTGGACAGAGTGGGTCATTGATCTGGCAGAATTTGCGGGTGTTGACCTGACCAATGTGAATACGATCACGATAGGTTTCGGCACCCAAAACACTCCGGCCGCCGGTGGCGCAGGGACGATGTACTTCGATGACATTCGGCTGGTTCGGTAGGCTGTTTGAAAACCGATTGAAGCTGCAAATATTCGTGTGGCTGATAAGGTAGGCTTGCACCAATCTGGGGCCTGTACTGATTGACTCGGTATAGGCCCCCGTTGTTTTTGCTCTGAGCCGATTCAAGGCACGATCTCAATATGATACACGTCGGGTGGAGATCGTCGGTTCTGCGCCCGCAAAGAACCTCTGGGGGCTGCTCTGGGAGATTGTGTGAGGTGTCAACGAGAGTAAGGGGTTGCAAGCGCGATGCTCACAGCCCTTCAGTCCTTGCCTTTTGACCCAGAACACATAGAATCACGGACATGCGAAAAGCTAAAACCAAGAAGAAAGCCCGGCTTGCATGGTCGAAGAATGAAGTCAAGCTGATCAAAAGACTCTATCCGCGTGGCAAAGCAAGTGAGATAGCTAAGCGAACTGGACGGTCTTTCGCAGCGGTCAAACAAAAAGCACACCGCATGGGGATTAAGACGAGGGAAGATCATCTCTGGTCAGCCGGCGAAATCAGACAACTCAAGCGACTCTACCCAAGTGAGACTGCACAAAGCATTGCCGATAAACTTGGGCGGTCTTATGAGGCGGTAACAGTCAAAGCACGCAAACTGGGGATTTGCGGACAAAGCAATGTCTGGTCGAAGAGAGAACTGTATCTGCTCAAGAGGCTATATCCAAGCAAGACGGCACTTTTTCGCACTGAGGGGAGACAACTCGCCTATTTCCAAAGTAGCGGTGCGTGCCGAGCCATTCTATTGACTATGCTCCTTCGACTTCGCTCAAGACAGGGTCTAAGCCCTCGGTGCCCTCTGTGGCTAAAATCTCTGACGGGATAACAGGATGGACAAGTCTTGAATATCCAATATCGAACAAGGAATGCCGAATATCGAAGTTAAAAGAAACCGTGTCAGTTCGCGAAACCTGTGGCCAAACTTCTGACAAGATAAGAGGATAGAGATTGATTGAATCAGCGCTAATCCGTGAAATCTGTGGTTATTTGCGAGTGGTCCGCGATGCGATAACGGAGAGGGGGGGATTCGAACCCCCGGTACGGGCGTATACCCGTACGACGGTTTAGCAAACCGTTGCCTTAAGCCGCTCGGCCACCTCTCCAAGTACTTTCATACAACATACTTATAGGTTTTTCAAAAAGCATGATTCTGCCTGACTGCAGCCAATTTGCCGCTTACAGTCCTGCTGTCTTGTTTGACTACACGCTCATAGCTGAGATGTCAGTCATGGCAGAATCTAAGTCTTAAAGAAGAACACTTTCTGATAAATTCCCGCGTACTTTACATAATGCGGGCCGGTTCTGCAAGAAAATTAAGGTCAAGCTTATATTATTTCGCCATCAATAAGCAAAAGGCTTTGCAGCGGTACCTTCAACAGGCGGCTCTTCTGCATGCCGGCAACTTGCTCAACTCGCCAATGAAAGCCGGATGGCAGATCCCACTTGTTCCGAAGCAGTGCAGTTGCTAAAATGCCGAAGAAGCTAATCTGAAGAACGTTCCCAACAAGAAGGAGAATTACTCGTGAGAGCCAAGCGTTGGTCCTTGATGAATTGTGCATTTGTTCTCTGTTTGACAAATGTGATTCCGGCCGCGATGGCCGGGCAGATTAATGCTGAGCAGACAGCCAAACAAATTCTGGATACCTCTGGTGTCAAAGGTGGTCTTCTCGTCCACATCGGCTGCGGCGACGGCGAGCTGACGGCTGGGTTGCGTGCAAACGACAGCTTTCTGGTTCATGGCCTGGACACCGACGACGTCGACATCGCCAAGGCCAGAGTCCATATCCATTCCAAGAATCTCTATGGCCCGGTCTCAGTAGCGAAGTACGACGGGAAGACCCTTCCCTACGGCGATAATATCGTGAATCTGGTGGTGGCAAGTAGCGAGTGTCAAGTGGCAAATGAGGAGATCGCCAGGGCGCTCGCCCCCGGCGGTGTCGCCGTCTTCCTCAATCGGCAATCGAGAATCGAAAATCGGAAATGGACCAAGCCCTGGCCCAAAGACATTGACGACTGGCCCCAATACCTCAACAAGGCCGACAACAACGCGGTGGCCAAGGACTCGGTAGCCGGACCGCCCCGCTATCTCCAGTGGGTCGATAGACCTACCTGGTGTCGTTCTCACATGGCCATTCCCACAGTAGCCAGTCTGGTCTCCGGTAACGGCCGTCTGTTTGCAATCGAAGATGCGGCGCCGCCCGACAACCCCTTTCTGCCTGCCGCCTTTCGAATTGTGGCCCGTGACGCCTTTAACGGCAAAGAGCTTTGGACCCGCAGGATAGCGCCCTGGGAAGCGGTGACCATGTATATCAAGTGCCAGCCGGTTCAGCAACAGCGGCGCATGGCCGTGGTGGGCGATACGCTCTACTGCACTCTGCAATTGGAAGGGCCCACTTCCGCCCTCGATGCGGCTACCGGCGAGGTCCTGAAGGTCTACGAGAACACGAGCCCCACCCAGGAAGTGGCCTATGACCAGGGCATTCTCTTTCTCAATGTGGGTGAGCGTTTTCCCACCTCGGCCTACAACATCGTCAAGCTCAAAGAACGCCCCTTTGTCGAGGGAGTTGATCCTGATGGCCCGTTCCACGGTGCAGGTTTTAAGGAGGGTTATGCCCCGGAGATCAAGGACAAGGCGAATCCGGTCAGCGCGATTCTTGCCATTGACCCTACCACAGGCAAGGAACTGTGGGCTATCCGTGATATCGCCAACTACACTGCCGCCTCACTGGCCATCAAGGGAGGCCACGCGGTTTACCAGGCAGCAAACGGATTGTTCTGCATCAATCCCAGGACCGGCAAGAGAATCTGGGCTAAGAAGAAATCCATTGTCAATGCAGTGGGGCACGACTCTTTGACACCGGGCACAACGCCGAATACGGTCGTTATCACTGATGACAAGGTCTTTGCCGTCGAGTCGAGCCGGCCGAAGAAGATCGTTGCCAATGCCAGGAGCACGGTGTTTGCCTATTCGCTTGCCGATGGCAAGCTACTCTGGCAGGCTCCGGTTCAGGGTAACTACGAGGCTTCATGTGATATCTGCTATGTGAAGGGAACCCTGTGGGTCGGCGGACACAACCCGACTCAGTACAATGCGGAAACCGGTGAGGTCATCAAAAGAATCGTGCAGAAGATGACAGGGCCCATGGGCCATGACCGTTGTTACCGCAATTACATCACCGAAAGATACTTCATCAACAGCAAGACCGGCGGAGCCGACTTTCTCGAACTTCAAACCGGCAAGGAATTCCCCAACCACTGGACCCGCGGCGGCTGCGGCTCGGGTGTTCTGCCGGCGAACGGACTTGTCTATTCCACCCCCTTCTCCTGCCAGTGCAGTATGGGGGCCATGTTCCAGGGGATGAACGCATACGCCTCGCAACCGGACTTGAAGACCTCCGATCAACCCATCACGGTCAGACGTTTGGTGCGGTTGGAGAAGGGACCGGCCTACTACAAAACTGAAAATCGGCAATCGCAAATCGCAAATCCAACTGATTGGCCCGCCTATCGTTGCGATGGCTCCCGCAGCGGAATCACGAAAGTCGGAATCGGTGCAACATTATCTGTGCGTTGGAAGGCTAAACTCCCCGCTAGGCCGAGCGCCATCACCGCCGCGGCCGGCAAGGTGTTCGCCTGTGACATTGACACGCACACGCTATATGCGCTGGATAATAGCACCGGCGAGATAGAGTGGACGTACACTGCCGACGGCAGAGTTGACTCTCCTCCTACTTACTACAAAGGTATGGTGCTGTTCGGCTCCCGTGACGGTTGCGTTTACTGCCTCAGAGCCTCGGATGGGACGCTGGCCTGGCGGTTCAAGGATCTGCCCGACAAACTCATCGGCGCTTTTGGACAACTGGAATCTGCCTGGCCGGTTTCGGGCAGCGTGCTGATACTGAATGACACGCTATACTTCGCTGCAGGTCGCAGTTCCTACCTGGACGGCGGTATCTTTGTCTACGCCCTCAATCCGCGGACCGGTGAACTGTTGAAGAGCCGCTCATGTTATGGCCCCTTCGACGAATCGTCGGGATTCCCTGTCGGCGGCCACGCAGGCTTCAAAAACGATATCCTGGTGACCGACGGCACGAACCTTTACCTGAGACACAAGGCGTTTGATCTGGATCTGGCCGATGCCACCGCCGGCAGACACATCGTTGCCTCTGCCGGTTTCCTGGACGCCGAGCCCCAGCACCGGACTTGTTGGGCTCTGAGTTCCTCACTCGGCAGATCATCTGCCGACATCCTGGTCAGTAACGGCAAAGAGTACTATGAGGTCCAGGGGTTTCCGCTATGGCAGAACCACTCCTATTTTGACCCGCGGCGAAATGGATACACCCTTTTCGCCGGTACCTTGGATTCAACGTCAAAGGCTGCGCCAAAGGGCGCAGCAAGAAGCAGGCGGGGCGCCAAAAGGAAAGGCAGCAGTGGCGCCGCCGGCAGAGAGATGTGGCGCCTTCAGATCCCCATCACTGGCAAAGCCATGGCCATGGCCGGTGATGTTCTGTTCGTCGCAGGCGAGCCCATGAAATTCGACGACCCCTCGTACAAGAATTACGTCGCTGCCTACAATGGCGAGTTGGGGGGACAGTTGTTGGCGGTCTCGGCAACCGACGGCAAGAAACTGGCTCAGTACAAACTCAGCGCCGCCCCGGCCTGGGACGGCATCGCCATCGCCAACGGACAGTTGTACATCGGCCTCACAGACGGTACGGTGCAATGTCTGGGCCAATGAGTTTTCTTGAGTTGCCCTACTGTCTTAGTGCTGCGATCTCTTCTGTGCTAAGCGCTGTTTCGTAGATGCGAACATCATCAGCCAATTCAACTGGCAAAGCCTCTCCAACGGGCATCAGTTCGACACATACCAGGTGACCGGCGGCGTTTCGCGCATAGATCTTTCCATTGGCCAGGACCGGTACAGACCAGCACTTGCCGGTGAGAATTCTCCCCTTTCCAAGCTCTCGGTAGCCCGCGGGCGACGCCTCGGCTATGCATAATTCTCCGTCCTCGCTAAGTGCGATCAGTTTGCCGTCGGCCAACATCACACTGCCGTTGCCAAAGCCGGTCTGCGCCCAGATGATCCAGCCTGTATCGCGTTCAACGCAGGTCAGGGTTTTGTCTTTATCGTTGGGACCGTACAGGCATCCTTGCCAGAGCACAGAAGTGTTAAGAAAAGTCTGCATATTCTTCTGGAACCAGAGTTCTGTGACCTGGCCTGTCGCCACATCGAACAAAGCAGAGCCCTCGTTGTAACCCGTTGAGACAAAAACCAGGTTGCTGTCCACAATTGGATCAGGGATGTTCGCATTATACTTGGTTACCCAGGGATGCTCCCATAGCACCTGGCCGGTCCGGGCCTGGACGGCTGCAAAAGTCCTTTCTCCCATGAGTACCAGAAAACGTTGTTCTCCTAAGTCAAAGGGCACTGGTGTAGAATAACCTGCGCGATTCGTCCCGGTTTCCCAGGCCAGCGTTCCATCGGCGGCGTGGAGGGCCATACCGTGAGTACCGGCATTGTAGATCACCAGATTCTCGTCCACATAGGGTGATCCTGCGAATCCGTATCTGGGTACGAGCGCGCCATAGTCAGCGACCAGATCGCGCTGCCATAAGACTGAACCGTCGTTCGCATCAAGGCAATATGCCATGCCTTGCTTGCTGAACGTATACACGTTACTGTCTGCGATAGTGGGAGTTGCACTTGGGCCACCCTCGTAGAGATTTGGTGTCAGGTCGGACTCATAGGCATGAATCCAAAGCATTTCTCCCGTGTTGGGATCCATGCAGAAAACCTCGTCCACCTCTGCAAGCTTGTGACCAACACCTGATCTGCCTCCGAGCTCGGGGGCTTCCACCATTCTGTCGCTGTTGCCCATCGTAAAGACTCGACCATCGGCCACCACGATCGATGAGAACCCCGTGCCCACCTGCTGCTCCCAGAGTATGGCTGGCTCGAATGCCGGCCAATCATCTATCCAGTTGGTCTCATCTGAGATGCCGTTATGTTGGGGGCCGCGCCAATTGGGCCAGTCGTCGGCCTCAGTACGCACAGGCATCAAGGCAAACGACAAAACCAGGATGGAAATCGAAAAGAAGTTGTAAGCGCGCATACGTAAGTCTCCTCTCTATGCTCACCAGGTCGTGAAACAACCGCCTTCATCCCAGCGGCGTGATCCACGATATATCTTCATCTCTCGTATGTGTTTCCAGGACGCTGATCCATCTAGACAACCTACATGGCCACCGGCCGCACCAATCTGCTGTGACGCAGCGCCCTCGGCGCTGATGTTTCCCGAATGGCCGGACTCCAGAATCGCCCCTCTGGACCCATGCGGAGCAAAGGTCATCTGTTCATCCGCAGACCAGGCATTCAACTCCGTCAACAGCGGTGTTGAGGGCTTTTCAAAGGACCTTTGAGGTGATACCCACTCGGTATTCGCCGGCCCCAACAGCGGCCAGGGGGTGCCTTTGTGCCCTCCAAGATAGTTGTACCCGATCACATAACCGTAAGGTTGACCCTCAAAGACATAGTACCATCCACCGGGCTGATCGAAGGGCTTACGAAGCCACGGGCAGGAAAGACTGCCTTCGTCACCGATGATCCTGACTAACGCATTACGCATTGCCTTGGAAAGGATTGGAGTGTGTTCATCTTCCGGGTCCTGAAAATCTGACAAGCCGGAAGGAAGACGCTCGGCGTAGTCGCTCGCGTAGGCCTGGATGCCGATTATGAACTGTCGAATATTTCCCATGCAGGCTACACGTCTGCCCTGCTCCCGAGCTTTGCCTAATACGGGCACCAACAAGCCCATCAAAAGTGCAATCACAGCAATGACAACGAGCAACTCAATCAAGGTGAAAGCAATCCTATGAGGTCGAAAACGCATTCTTCTGTTCTCTGCGCTACGTTTTGATCCTGAACGATATCCAGAATCCTTCACAGTTCAAAGTTCAATAGTACCAGGATTTCATCTCAATTTCAACGACCTTCCGGCAAGTTCAGCGTAAGATAGCCAACGGTTCAACATTGCTGTTGTCGCGAAGATTCGGAAGTTCGGGCCAGCAGGCGAGATAATTCCAAAAATCCACCTCACCTGCTGGACACGTCGCAGCACGATGCTACAATAGTCATTGTTGCGAGCCCGGATCGTATCGAGGCTCAAGGCAAATGAGAAATATCGGATTACAAAGGCGAGTCGCCTGCATTATGTTGCTCCTGATTGAGAATTCGCGTTATTACGCGGGTAAGTGGCTTTACAATAACAGGTTATGGTTTTACTCGCGGGAATTTACTACCCTTCAAGGGTATACGAAAGGTCTACCATGAATTATCGATCCGCATGCCTTACGTTGTTGTCCTCTGTATTGTGTACGCCGGCGTCCGCGGTGGCCGAGATGCGATTCGAGCATCACTTCGGCGATCGCAACTTCTCCGGCAGCTCCTGGGGTCAGACGGCATTGGCCGACCTCGACGGCGACGGCGACCTTGACTTTATCACCGGTCGAAGCAGCGCTGAGATCATCTGGTACGAGTATCACGCGGCGGACCGTTGGACACGGCACCTTCTCGGCCGCAATTCGCCGTCGGAGGTGGGTGGGGCCGTGTTAGATGTCAACGGCGACGGCCGGCCCGACTTTGTCGCCGGCGGCGCCTGGTATGAAAATCCCGGCGATCCGAGAAAGATGACCTTCAGGCGACACGTCTTCGACACCGCCCTGACCAAAGTCCACGATTTGCGCATTGCCGATATTGACGGTGACGCGATAGCCGATGTGGTGACCATGTCGGACCGCAACGACGTGCGGTGGTACAAGGTCGCGGCCGATCCGACCGCCGCGTGGAAAGCCACCACGATCGGTGAGCCGGTCCACTCGGGAATCTGCACCGGCGACATCGACGGCGACGGCGACACGGACGTAGTCCGCAGCAACATATGGTTCGAGAACCTCCAGGCGGGCCGAAAGTGGGTCTCGCACCGCATGTGCGAACCGTGGGGTGACACGGCCATAAGCTGGCAGGACAACGCGACGCAAACACGCACCAGCGACCTGAACGGCGACGGCCGACTCGACGTGGTGATCGCCGACGGAGAAAATCGCAACGCCCGCATCGGTTGGCTCCAGGCACCGTCTGATCCGAAGAAGGGCCGCTGGATTACCCATCTACTGCCCAAGGCGGACATAGCCGGCCGGGGTGCGTATCACTGTCTGCACGTGGGCGACTTCAACGGTGATGGCTACTCGGACGTGTTTTCGGCGGAGATGGAGGCGTTTGCCGGCGACCATCCGCCACGATGGTTCGTCTGGGAAAACATCGACGGTAAGGGCAATTTTCGCGAGCACGTCGTGCTCAACGCCAACCTCGGTGCCCACGAGGCGGTCTGCGGCGACGTCGACGCTGACGGCGACCTGGACATCTGCTCGAAGCTGTGGCGGCCGATCAAGTCCAACGCCAACGGAGGCCGCAACCATTTCGACTTCCTGGAGAACCTGGCCAACTAGGCTCTGTCTGAAAACTCCGTCGTCGGGTGCGAGAGCGAGCGTTTCTTCGCCTGACAAAGACAGCGAAGCAGGCGATATTGGCTGTATCGTCGATGGAGCCGGATGCAGTCAGGCGGAAAATAAGCCGCTCGAAGCCAGATCGAGTTTTCAGACAGAGCCTATATTCTGATCAATACCTTGGCGAATGACTTGGCGTATAACCCAATCTGCCCCAGACGGCCTTCTGCATCAGGTACAAATCCTGGTAGTCATCGTCGCTGACAGGCTGCATCTGATGCAACGGGTTTGCGTTAAGGCCGGGAACAGCAGCGAGTTTGCCGATCTCTAACGTTTTCGAGCCCATGAACTTCCAATAAGCGGAGTGACCGTCTGCAAAAGAGACATTCGTGCCGTCACCATGCCGGACAAAGGGCGGGTCCCACCAGCGCTCATTCTGGTAATGGGTAGCGTAACTGTCGGGAGTTATCCGGCCTTCATCGAGAAATACTATTCTTTGCGCCGGACCGGGGGAGACAAAATCAGATCTCCTCTTAACCCACAACACCGTTCTGCCCACTCTCACACCCACATTGCCGTTGTAAGTGCCGCTCCTGGCAAGGCCATTGATAGCATCGGTAATGGTGTAGGTCCGCATCTCTCCACGAACGCCGGTCGGGCATCGATAAAGGGTCTCTTTTTTGCAATACGGCCACAGGGCACCGGCTCTAATAGCTCTCTTTTGCAACTCCGGGGGATGACTTGTGCCCGCCCAGAAGTCCCGGATATCATCGCCCGTCCACCATTGCTCACCTTTATGCCGGCCGCTGGTGGGGATAGGCGCCATGCCATCTCCGCCACCGTATGCCTCACCGTTGACTACCCTGTCGTCGTTCTCGGTTGCATACATGTCCCACGCAAGCTGCAACTGTTTCAGATTGCTCAGACAAACCGCACGCCTGCCCTGCTCTTTGACCCTGTTCAGTGCCGGCATTAATACCGCCATCAGTATAGCGATAATGGCGATTACCACCAACAACTCTATCAGCGTGAATGCTCTTGGCTTGTACATGACGCCTCTCCTTTATTGTTGACCATTAATTGTCAGCATCATTTGAGATTTCAGATGCAGCGATGTTTCCCATCGCCACACCTATTTGTCGTAATTATAACACAATCTGAGTCAATTCAAAGCACAATCTCAAGTAATTAGCCCTCTGATATGGCCCGGATTGAGGAATTGGCATGAGACCATTGACAGCAAGAGGGCACGCTCGGGGAAGAAAGGTCTCCTGGGCTACATTTTTCAATTACATTTTACGGTTGTGTTTAAGGGTATTTGTCGGGTTCTATTGTGTTCGGAGCCTCATAAACTCTGCAGAAACAGGGATGTTCCTTGTGAAGCTCTCGTGCAATTGTGCAGGTGAGGTTCAGGCTGGAAAGAGGTTCAGAATCTCACCCGAATCCAGGTCTTTGATGTCATCATCGTCGTCGTTGGCCAGAAACCAATCCAAGCCCTTCTTGCCCTCTAACTTATCCTTAGCCCCATCATCAGAAACAGCCAAACTGTTGAGCAGGTGGTTGACACGCTCGGTGTAGCTCAAATCGGTACGCAGCCATTCGGCTGCGATCGCCAGGATCGCGGCCCGATCGTTTTCATTCTCGTAGATTCCGCCAACAAGGATATCGTCACCGTCATCGCCTTTTAGATCGTCCTTGCCCTCGCCACCGAAGAGAATATCACGGCCTTTGCCGCCTTTGAGCTTGTCCTTGCCTTCACCGCCAACCAGTATGTCGTCTCCATCGCCGCCATCCAACTTGTCATTACCCTGGCCGCCATACAATGTATCGTTTCCTTTGCCGCCGTGCAGGTGGTCTTTACCATCGTTGCCATAGAGGTCATCATTGCCGTCACCGCCGTGCAGATGGTCGTTCCCAGCACCGCCGTACATCGTGGTGTTGCCGCCGCCAGCGTGCAGGTGGTCCCTGCCGTCGCCGCCACAGAGCACGGTGTCCACCAGGATCTTCTTGTCGACATGGGCGTGGTCGTCGCCGTCACACAGGACGATAACGATGGAGTTCACCAACTCGGCGTCGTAGGTCCGCTTCTTAGGCTTCGTGAAGTTGGTCTTGACCTCGATCACGCTGCCATGCTTCTTGGCTTTTACGTCTATCTTGTCTTTCTTGGGTGTACCAACGATTTGAAGGACACCATCATTCAAGCCCACGCCTATGATAAAAGCAGTGGTCGAGGCCTCGGTTTGTCCAGCGTCATCATCCGTAAGTGTGAGACAAATAGTATAGATGCCGCCGAACTCATAGGCGTGGCCGTCGGACACGGTTCCTGATCCGTCCGCTTCAGTTACAACGGCCGTCGAGGTAGAACCGTCACCCCAGTTGATCGTTGCCGTGTGGGTATCATCGATGTCGGGATCCCAGAAGTCAGCGATGGCGGTGACTATCGTGCCGACCTGAATCGGGTCGAGGGGTATGCTGATGGCTCCTACCAGTGGCGAATTGTTCGCCACGATTATGCCGATCTCTCCGGTATCCGGATCAACAAACTCCTCAACAATTGTGTCAACGTGCCGTGTTTCGCCGGCAGCCAGTGGGACTTGCTCGACTGAGCTATAGGAGAACCTTTCTCCATATGCACTGGCGAACCACTCCATATCATAGTCGAGGTCATCAAGGGCCGTCATCTGGAGAGAGTATGTCCCTGCGAACGGATCGCGCGTGTACAGGCCTATCATGGCATGTACACGTTTTGTGCCGTCCTCAGCCTCTTCTTCGAGATAGAAACCATCCAGCCCCACAGTGTTTTCATTAGCTGAGAGGACTCCACCTAAAGGATCTGTAACCTGAATCTCCACAGGAGACCAGCCTCCCCGCCAAACAAGCCAAGTGCCTCTTGCCCACCAATCACCAGCCAAGAATGGACCGAAATTCATGAGTTCGGACGGATCAGTAACCGGATAGTTGTCTACGCCTTCGTGCGGCAGGTCAGTGTCTCCAACAAAATCGCCTGCTGTCCTGCCGCTGCTCCCATCATCTTCTCCCCAGTAGTTGCCCCAATAGTTGCCGTAGCCTTGGTCTGCCCAGGTATTGCTGCCAACATCCTGAATCTGGTCGGTATTATCGAAGATGATATTGTGGTAGATCTTATTGCCGGAAGAATCAGCAACTATGCCCACCAGGTTGTTATCTATCTGGTTATTGTTTATAGTAGTGTCGGTGCTCCCCGAGGAAAGGTAAATACCGACATCGTTGTCGGCAAGATAGTTGACAGAGACGTTGTGTCCAGTGCCGCCGTCAATGACGATTCCATTGGCAAAGTCCAAGATGAACAGATTCTTGATAGTGACGTTGTTGCCTGCGCTAACGACCACACCATCGCCGATGCCGCTACCTCGGAGTTTATACCCATCTCCATTGAGAACTACATCGCTGGAGTTGATCTCGATGCATGTGTCCAGAGTGCTATCTATGTCTTGCGTAAGGACATACATTCCAGGCGAATCTATAGTGGTGCAGGAGCTTATAAACGTCGGCTGGCGCATGCCTGCGCTACCGGCGAGGAAGATGGCCTCGATTTCATCAGCGGTTAAGGCCCTGTTGTACATTGTCACTTCATCTATGAGACCCTCGAAGAAATCTCTACTACCATCATATGAACCTATCGTAATCCCTTTGTAGTTATGTTCCATATCCCCTGGTGAAGAATCTGGATAGGACCAAGCAGAAGCCCCATCTACATAAATACTTATTTCATTAGCCTGGACATCCCTCACAAAACTACACATATGCCAGTTATCGTCAGCAAATGTGTATACACCTGTAGATACAGAGGCTGAATAGGATTGTCCTTCACCTTGGACTCCTCCAGCTAATTTACCTGCACTATTGGTCATTGCGAAATATGAAGTTGGACTTCCACCGCTGGGTCTGGCAATTATTCTTCCAACACTGCCATCCTGGGTGAATTTGACCCATGCTTGCAATGTGAAGCTTGATAAATTAAAGCTAGAGCCGGCGTCATATGGTATCTCCACATAATCATTCTCACCGTCAAAAGAGAACGCTTGGCCAACCTTCCCAGGAGCGAATGCAGCACCGTTCATTAGTGTTCCATGATTCCCGCCAATGATGTCGAGAGCGTCTCCGTTACCGGGCCACCAACTTACAAGTCCATCTGGGGGGAGCAGTGGAAACTCATAAGCTCCCATATCGACAATCGGCGGCGTACCGTTGCCGGTATCAGCTTTGTACGGATCATCGATGAAACGCGGGTTACCGTCGAGATCGGTCGTTACACCGGAAGGCATTGCTGTGTTGTCGCCGGCGTCGATGCAGAACGAACCAGGCTGCAGACGCAAGTTGTCGTCTGCTGTACCGATGATGTTGTCAGGTCCATCTAAGTCCGTGAAATTCGGGTCATCCCCAACATTCCCAGTACCACCTAAATCACCGCTCCAGCCTTGCACGCAACCGTAGTTAATCACCGGTGTGGCACCGAAGATGTTGTAAATCTGAGCAGACTCAGCCGTTCCGCTGACATCACTGTTGCCCCACAGTATGGTGTTGGTCAGTGTCGGATCGCTTCCATTGTTACCCATCCCCCCTCCGTTCATGGTAGCATAGTTTCCGCTGAACACACAATTGGTCAGGGTCGGGGTGGTATTAGTTCCATTGTACATCCCGCCGGCGGACTCAAGTGCTGAGTTGCCACTGAAGATGCAGTTGGTCAGCGTCGGGCTGCTGCGGGTGTTAGACATTGCGCCC
>CAZLTY010000114.1:10079-13818 GCA_964562575.1 uncultured Pirellulales bacterium | reverse complement strand
GGCCTCTTTGAACGTAGAGCCAGCGAGCATCGGAGAGGTCGTAATCGAGTATCTCTTCGGGCGCGAAGAACATCCCGATTTCCTTCTCGGCCGATTCGTGACTGTCCGAGCCGTGAATGAGGTTGTATCTTTCGGATCGGCCGAAATCCCCCCGAATAGTGCCGGCCACGGCCTCGAAGCCGAACGTGCTGCCTATCATTTTACGGGACATGTTTATGACGCTCTCGCCCTTCCAGATCATAGCGAGCGACGGCGCCGCGGACATGAATTTCACCGCCGGCTCGAAGAACGGTTGGTCCTCATGTGCGGCGTAGTGCTGACGCGCCATATCTTCAGAAATGTGCAGGAGTTTAGCGGCAACGAGCTGAAGACCCTTTTCTTCCAACCTCGTTATTATACGGCCGGCCAAATGCCGTTGTACAGCGTCCGGCTTAATAATTATTAAAGTGCGTTCTATCATCCAACACTATTTCCGATTTCCGATTTCCAATTTTCGATTTGAAATCGGCAATCGGCAGTCGGCAATCGCAAATCTTGTATTACGTTCCCTGGGCGACAATATAGATTTCCACTCGTCTGTTTTTCGGATTGCCTTTCTTGTTGGGCAGGTTTGCCTCCACGGGCCTGTACTCGCCGAAGCCTCGCACGCTCAGTCGTTTGGGCTCTATGCTGGTGCTTTCCATCACGTCCTTGACGGAGATTGCTCTGTGCACCGAGAGGTGCCAGTTGGTCGGATGCTTTGCCTTGGTTTCGGCTCTGGCAATACGAACATCGTCTGTGTGCCCGGCAATTACGACGTCGAACTTCCTGGCTTCTTCGCTGTTGAGAATCCCGGCGAGCGATTTGACCGCCGCAACGGCTGAGGCGGCCACAATGTCGCTGCCCGGATCGAAGGTCAGATCGCTCCTGAATTTAACTATGCCCCGGCTCGAATCGTAGGTAACCATATCGTGCTGGTTTGCAAAGTCCTCCAGCATAGTGCTCAACTCCGGCGGCAGTACGGCGCTGCCGTAAAGCAGTTGTTCTTGCATCGAGGCTATCATCTCTTCCATCTGTTTCTTGTTCTCTTCGAGCGCTGCGATCTTTTCCTGCAGGCTCTGCGCATCGATGTCGCCTGTTGCCAGGGCTGTGTCAAGCTGGTTTTTCAATTTATCGCGTTCCAACCTGATAGTCTCCAGATCGGCGTGGAGTTGATCTATGAGCTTCTGCTGCGTCTGGTTTTGGATCCGCAGGTCCTGAAGTTCGGAGCCGCAACCGGTTATCAGTGAGACGCAGGCACATAAGGCGAGAATTGCTGAAAGTCTGACTGTTCGCATGATCTAAGTCCTTTCCATGAAAAATGAAATATTCCTTTTGACCTTCCCTAAAATACTCGGAGCCCATTGAAGGGCTGCAATAACTCGACAAACTCTGTATTCTCAGCCCTCGGCTTCGAAATAGAACCGATTTGCCTTTGCCCGTCAAGAACAAACTTCACAAAATATCGACCGCTTCGTGCGGAGTTCTTCTTCGAAAGAGAGGTTTTGCTGGATTGTGCCGGAGTTTTTGCATAGACTTCTTGAGTGAGCGTTCTTGAGTCGCGATTTTGTTTTTGTTTTGCGGATCATATGAGAGTATTGGTTGCGGAAAAATGCGGATTCTGCCATGGTGTCAGGAACGCCATCAGCGTTGCCGAAAAGATCCTGGCTGCCGAAGACGAAGTGTACAGTCTTGGCCCCATAATTCACAACAAGGATGTGGTTGACCGGCTGGCAAAAAGCGGACTCAAAACCGTGGGCGACGTGCAGGATGTTCATTCCGGGACGGTCCTTATTCGTTCTCATGGGGCAGCGCCGGCACAGATAGCCAGGCTGAAGGAAAAAGGGCTCAACATCATCGATGCCACCTGCGTGCTGGTCAAGAGGGTGCAGCACATAGCTGCCAAGCTTGAAAGCGACGGCTACAAGGTAGTAGTAATAGGAGAGGAGAATCATCCCGAGGTCCGGGCCGTCGTGGGTTGCGCCAGAGATGTCGTGGTCATCGCCGATGAATCTGATCTGCACAAGCTGCCGAGTAACGCCAAACTGGGAGTCGTTTGTCAGACTACGCAAAATCCCGAATTCGTCGGTAGAATGTTAGGTGCTATCGGACGGGGGAGCTTCAGCGAACTCAAGGTGATCAATACTCTGTGCAAAGAAGCGATAAAGAGGCAGGAATCGGCGGCGCAGTTGTGCAAAGAGGTGGAGATCATGTTTGTTCTCGGCGGTCTGGAAAGCGCCAATACGCGGAGATTGGCGGAACTCTGCAAAGGTGTGAACAGCCAGACGTTTCACCTGCAAAACTGGGCTGAGCTTGACGAGGGCGTGCTTTGGGGCAAAAAAACGGCGGGTGTTACAGCCGGGGCGTCGACGCCTGACTGGATAATAGACGAATTTGTAAGGAATCTGGAAATTTACGAGCAAAGCGGCGGATGAGATCGGCCTAACCTCTATATTTACAAAAGTTTAAGTTGGCGGTAGCATTCCGCTGAGATATTGTTATAATGTAAAACCCATTTGCTGCGTGGGTAAATGGGTATTTGTCAATTATTAACCGAAAGATTGATAGTTGTGCCGTGTGGCGCAGAGGCTTGTTGGCGTAAATGTGGGGCGTCGGACGAGTCGAGAAAGCAGACTCCACAGAGGGATTTGGTTTTATGGTAGACCGAAATATTGTCAACAAATTGGGTTTGTCCGAAGAAAAGCTCGACGAGCAGGTCGGCGCGATGTTTGGGGAATTGGAAAACGACTTTTTGGAAGAAGCACTGCAGACCAAGGTGGACCTGCGTTTGCCGGGGACTATTCTTAAAGGAACAATCGTATCGCAGATAGGCAACGATGTCGTTGTCGAGGTGGGGCTCAAGAGTGAAGGAATTGTGGACGCCGGCGAATTCGACAGCTCCGACGAAATAGTGCCGGGCAAAGAGATCGACGTTCTTCTCGAAGACACCGACTCTGAAAGCGGTCTTGTGCTCCTGAACAAACGCAAAGCCGATCTCATCAGAGGTTGGGCGACAATTCTGGAGTCGAAGAAGGAAGGTGACGTCGTCACCGGCAAGGTCATAAGGCGAATCAAGGGTGGTTTGCTTGTAGATATCGGAGTGCCTGTGTTCTTGCCGGCTTCGCAGGTTGACATCAGAAAGCCGGGTGACATAAGCAGATTCATCGGCAAAGAGGTCGATTGTACGATTCTCAAGATCGATATCGAAGGCAGGAATATTGTCATATCGCGGCGCAAGCTCATAGAGGAAGAACGCCGCAGCAGCAAGGAAAAGATCCTGGCCGAGATCGAAGTGGGCCAGTTGCGCAAGGGCGTTGTCAAGAACATCGCGGACTTCGGAGTATTCGTGGACCTCGGGGGTCTGGACGGTCTGTTGCATATTTCCGATTTGAGCTGGGGCAGGATTTCGCATCCGTCGGAAGTTGTCGAGCTTGATCAGGAAATCGAGTGCATTGTCGTAGCCGTCGACAAAGATCACGAAAAGATTTCGCTCGGCTTGAAGCAGAAGACGGCCAGTCCGTGGGATGACGTTGAAAACCGCTATCCGCTCGGCGCAAAGGTCAAGGGCAAGGTCGTAAACGTGATGAACTACGGCGTATTCGTGCGGCTCGAAGACGGCATCGAAGGGCTGGTGCATAACAGCGAGATGAGTTGGACCAAGCGACTTACGTGGCTGCAGCCTCGTCCTCCCTTGCCAACACGGCTGCATAATTATGTGCAC
>CAZLTY010000114.1:0-10069 GCA_964562575.1 uncultured Pirellulales bacterium | reverse complement strand
GCATATCAGCGAGATGAGTTGGACCAAGCGTCTTGCGCATCCGAGCGAACTGGTCAATCTCGCCGACGAGATCGAGGTGGTCGTATTGAGCGTCAACAAGGAAAAGCAGGAAATATCCCTCGGACTCAAGCAGACTCAGACCAATCCCTGGGCCATTGCGTTCCAGAAATATCCTGCCGGGGCGGTTGTCACCGCGAAGGTGCGCAGCGTGGCCAATTTCGGTGCTTTTCTCGAAATAGAGCCGGGTATAGATGGTATGGTTCACATTTCAGACCTAAGCTGGACGAGGAAACACAGCCATCCGGGCGAAGCCCTTCAGAAAGGCCAGGAAGTAAAATGTATCGTTCTGGAAGTCAACGAAGAGAAAAGGCGGGTCTCGCTGGGTATAAAGCAGATGACCGAAGATCCGTGGCTTCGTGCTATCCCGGAGAAGTACATTCCGGGACATATCATCAAAGGCAAAGTGGCCAAACTCACGAATTTCGGGGCGTTCGTCGAACTCGAACAGGAGTTGGAGGGATTGCTGCACATTTCCGAACTTGCCGACCATAAGATCGACAAACCCCAGGATATAGTCAATGTGGGCGACGAAGTCGAAGTGAAGATTCTTAAGGTTGACAGTGACGCTCGCAAGATCGGTCTAAGCCTGCGCAGGGTCAGGTGGGCTGCTGAAGATCAGACCGCCGCCGAGTCTGGCGGGCCCGCTCCCGCTACCCGCCCGCATATCCCGGCGGGTCCCGAGAGGGTACTCTCCGACGCCGACGCCGATCAGATCAGAAAGCTGCAGTTGAAATTCGGTGATAGTCAGGCGACAGATGCCGCGGCGCCCGGCGCTGACCAACAGCCGGCTCAGGAGTCTGAGCCTGAGGTTGCGGCGGCTCAAGCCCCCGAGGCGGAGGCGGACGTGGATGTTGCCGCCGAGACAGTACAAACTGACGCTGCCGCGGAGATGCCAGAGGCGCCTGAGAAGACCGCTCAAGAGCAACCTGAGCAAAGTCCGGATAAAGAGGTCAGTGACGACGATGCCGCCCAAGAGCAGGAAGAAAAGTAAAGAATCCTAGACGCACAGCCGATCGAAGAGTGCGCTGGGCATAGGCAGACATTGTGAGGACAAGAGACGGTCGCTGCGCCGGATGGTCCTATGCTGGCATTTCCATACAGTGCGCGCCCAAGAGCTTCAAAATGCGTTTCATCCGGTTAATGCGTATGTGGTACGCAGACAACGGGTCCCCTGGGGTTCATTCGAGAGAAGAATCGTTTGGGCAGATGGCCAATTCAGGGTAGACCAGGGGGGTAATTTGGACATCTGCGGCCCCGGACGATTCTTCTTGGCTATGGGCAACGCCACTCCACGTGCCCATTAGCCGGAAGAGGCTTTTGACCATGAATTGAGGCTTGAATTCTACGGAGCCAAAGTCACCAGTGGCGCCGGGCTGCTGGCCTACCGTGAGCCTGATGAAGCACTCGGCCTGACCTCAGCGATCGATTCAGAACATCGTGACAACCGAACGAGAAAGAACGGGTTCTTGACGTACGTGTTCGACTTTTTGGCGGCTCGGCCGCCACGGTATGTTGAATCTACTGGAATTATCTTGGAATTGAGATGAGATCATGGTACTATGAGACGTGAAGTTTGCAGGAGCGGTGGAACGGTTCAGTGAAGTACACATGGGAAATCCCGGTCTAGGGCAGGTTGTGATGGCCAGGCGCACAAAAGGAGGGAAACGGAAAACAACGAATTCCAAACGTTCACAACCACCAGCTTCTACTGCTTCAAAGAGACCTGCCTGGGCGCTCGTTCTGACGGCGGTCGCGTGCGTCGGTATTGCCGGCTTCTTCTGGTTAGAGTTATTGTCTGGCCCCGAAGAAGAGGGACTACGTTCTGCACCAGAGCTTGCTGATCAAGTCTCGCCATCGTGCGTCGAAAGCCCACACGAATGCCGGCATATTGTATTACGAGCGCGGCCGGCGGCAGACGGCCGAGAAGCATTGGCTGCGGGCGGCAGAGCTTGATCCGGCCAACACGGGGTGCCGCGAGGAACTGATGACTCTCTATCAGCAGAATGGACGCAACGAAGAGGCACTCCAAGTGTGTGAGCAACTCAGACAGCTCGCGCCCGGGAATCCTCAATATCATATGTGTGCCAGGACGCTGTTGACGCCGTCCTCTGAATACTCGAGCGTGACATCGTTTGCGCCGAAACCTACCAGAGGCTCGACCAATTGGTTCTGATTCCGGACCCACATTTCGTCAAGCACACAGGGCTTGTCAAACTCGAACTGTATCCATGTCGGCTGTTCGCCCGTCAGACTGCTAAGCCACATATCGGTCGGCTCGACCGAATGCAGATCGCCGTTGAGCCCGGAACCGTCCATGGTCTTGCCCGCACCCATATCCGCGGTGTTCTCGCTGAAAGCCGTGGCGGTCACGTTCGTGATCGGATAAGCGAAGGTCTCGACTGTAAAGCTCCACACAGCGCCCTTGAAGACGGTCGAGTCCGGCGGCGCGTTGACTTCGTCGATGCGCCAGTAATAAGTCCTGCCGAAATCGAGAAGACCTTCGGGATTGTGGCTTGTGTCCGCCTGGCCCTTGCTGACCAATATGTCCAAGGCATCGGGAGCAGGGGCGTCATTAACGTCGTCGAAGGATTCTCCGAAATACACGTTGTGCGTAGCGGCCATCGGACCCGGTTCCCAGGCGAGAATGACGTTCTGGGGAACGTTGCCAGTTCCACTCTCTGGGCTCGGAGAAGTGGCGAAGCTGGGGTCTGCCCCGGGCAGCATTGCAATCTGAATTTCCTGTGGATACAGTGCATTGTTGTAGATCCGTACCTCGTCAATGATGCTGACAAAGGTCTCGTTATTGCCGGAATCAACACAACCAATAGTCACAAGCGTATCGTTTGCCGTATCTCTGAAAGTGATATTCCCATTTGAAACTTCCTCGCCATTGATATACTGTAGCGCGGCGCCGTTCTCCCAAGTCAGAGCCACATGTGTCCACTCATTCGCAAAAGGCACGAGGATTCCATTACCCCACCACAAACCCGTACCACCATCGGCACCATCGGCTCGAAACAAGAGATCGCCAGTTGGGTTGGGTCTGCCAGAACCACTTGATATTGGTGCCGGGATCCCAGCCTTGACGTTTACCGATGATACCCTCCTGTGAGATGCTATGCCCCTGGCCCTCCCAGTTGATCCAGGCGGCCGGCGTCATGGCATTGTTCTCGGCCGAGGGGTCGAGGGGGCCGATCACGATTCGCTCGCTGGCCGCGTCGAAGGCCACGCCCGAGCCAGCGTAGCCAGGCACCCACTCTACGTCACCATTAAACGTTCCATCATTGGCGTTTCCCGTTGTGTCGGAGGTCTGGGTCCTCTGGCCTTCCTCGAATGACCAATAGCCAATCAATCACTGAATCAACGAAACGGGGCCTGTGCCGAAATCAATCAGCACAGGCCCCATCCTAAGTCAGTTTCTATTCCCACAACCGCAGCGGTAATCGCCCGCGAGTTCAGGAACGTCGATATCAATTAGTCGGGACGTAGTCTCCTTCGTAGAACCTGGCACCGTCTGCCCAGAACTCACCGGGAGCATAAGCTATGTGGAACGTGATGCTCGCGGGATCCACATCGGCTGCAATGACACCCGTGTTAACCGAATACTCAGCCCATTCCTCGGTGATCGTGATCTCCTGGGAGCCAAATCCATCCCACGGATCTGCCGCACGTTCCGGCTTGACATTAATATCAAACGAGCCGGATTTGGACTTGAGCCAGACCGAAAGAGTATACGACTTGCCTGCTTCGAAGATATGTCCGCCGTGCTGCAGACCGGCATCCCAGAAATTGGCGCCGGCTGAACCCACCGTAACATGCAGACAGGAACTTCCTTCGACCGGAGCATCGGGAACCGCTGCGCCCGCCAAATCCTGAACCACTTCTACAGTAGCGTCGCCATACGTGCCCCACGGATCAGCAACGCCGTCTTCGAAGCCGCCGTTGATCAGCAGGTTCGAAGAGTCGACTGGCGGCGCCTGTACGGGATTACCGACTGCGATGTCGTCGAAGTACATTGTGCCTGAGCCGCCTGCAACAGGAGCGCTCGGATTACCGAGGCCAAGAATGAGCTTCTTGACGCTGGCGACGTTCACGCCCTGATCGGCGAAGTCGGCCATGTCTACAGACCATAGAGTGAAACTGTCGGCCTGTGCGGCGGCAGGGTCTTCGTGCTCGATAGTCGCACTATTGCCCGCGCTGTCGGCCAGACCGATGTACAGCGGCTCGGCTGCATTGGTGGCTATGCCGATGTCCTGGCTCGCCCACTGCGGACCGACCGTACCGGTCGTCGTGACGTTCGAGAATACCGCCTGAGCCGTGGCGCCGGCGTTGTGCGAAGTTACCGCAAGCCCGATGTAAACGGTCGAGCCCATCTGGATGTTCGTCGGATTCGCGCCCGATACCGGAACCCAACTCGTGCCGTTGGCCGAATGGGAAACCGTAAAGACGCCCGCGATGCTGCGTTCGAGTTTCACCCAGTGCGGAGCTGTAATTCCGCCCTCAGCGGTGTTGAAGCTCGTGCTGCCGGTATCGATGCGACCCTGTGAAGCGACTCCGCTGGTGGGAGTGACGCATGCGAAAGCGTGTACCGAACCCGGATCGAGAGTCTCACGGATCATCACGCCGGCCTTGGCCCAGGGATCGGTGTTGTCAACGCTCTCGACTCTGGCGATGATCGTCCCGGGGCCTGTCAGCGTCTTATAGGCATAGTGGAACTCGTCGGCCGAATCCCAGATATCTGTGCCCGAGCCGGTCATTGTGAAGGTGCCGACCGGTCCTTCGGCAAAGCTGCCGGTAGAACCCGCATGACCTCTGAACCACAGCGACAACTGCGAAACGCCCCCAGTGGTCCAATCCCAAGTCTGAGCAAACGTTCGCTCTGTCTCGGAATAATTGGCCGAGCCGGGCTTATTGTTGTTATAGAACAACGGCATTGACTGACCGCCGCTGTTGACGATGGTTTCCTCGGTGAACGAACCTGTGGTGTCATCGCCCACAGCCGAGCCTGTGCCGTTGCCGGGATTGAAGCCCGCAGTGCCCGCAGCGCCGAAGCCCAGACCGTCGATCCAGGTTTCCCAGATCGGATTCTCGGCGCTGTAGCTCTCGAAGTCCTCGACGATGAAATTCTCTACCGTGGAGAATTGCCAGACTTCGCCTTCCCTTACGGGTGTAGCGGCGGCATCGTTGACCTCGTTGACCTTCCAGTAGTATATCTGGCCGTACTCGAGAGTGCCGGGCTGGAAGTTCCCCTCGCTGACAGTATCGACAAGGGCCGTGCCGTCTTCAACGGCTGCCTTATCATTGCTGAAGTAGACCTCGTGCGAGACGACCTCGCGTCCGCTTCGCCAGCTAAGCCCGGCATCCAGGTCCACGCCGGAATCACCGTCTGCTGGAGCCGGATCGCTCGCCTCAACGGGGATGAAGAAGAACCGGATTTCGGCCAGGCCGAACTGCGGCAATATTCCACCCCAGCCGCTGCCGACAGTAAGTCTGACAAACTTCGCCGTTACGCCGGCCAGACTGATCGTCGCATCGTGGGCATTGCCGGCTGTTCCCGGCGCCCTGGGGATTTGGACGTCGCCCAGCGAGGTCCAGTTTTGGCCGTCCTCGGAATGCTCGACCATGGCGTCCTGGACGCCGAAGCCGATTACCGGCTCGAGCAACTGATTCGAGTTCCAGACCCACATTTCGAGCAGATTGTAGGACTGGTCGAATTCGAACTGTATCCAGGTCGGCTGCTCGCCCACCACGCTGCTGAGCCACATGTCGGTCGGCTCGACCGAATGTAGGTCGCCGCCGGCGAGGCCAGAGCCGTCCACGGTCTTGCCGGCACCCATATCCGCGGTATTCTCGCTGGAAGCGGTTGCCGTCACGCTCGTGATCGGAAAAGCGAAAGGCTCAACCGTAAAGCTCCACACAGCGCCCTTGAAGACGGTCGAGTCCGGCGGAGCGTTGACTTCGTCTATACGCCAGTAATACGTCTTGCCGAAATCGAGAAGACCGTCGGGATCATAAGTCGTCCCCGGTTGGTCGTTGCTGACCAGCTTGTCGAGCGTGTTCATCGTTGGCGCGTCGTTGATGTCATCGAAGGATTCACCGAAATACACATCATGCACAGCGGCCGTTGGGCCCGGTGACCAGCTAAGAACTACATCCTGGGGGACATTGACAGCGCCGTCGGCCGGACTGGGGTCCGCGGCCTCAACCACCGGCTTGAAAGCTGGAGGAACATAGTCGCCTTCGTACCATCTCACTCCGTCGACCCAGAAATCACCGACGTCATACTGTATGTGGAATGTGATTGATGCCGGAGTCACGTCCGCGGTAAATACGGGGGTTGTCGTGCTGAATTCCGTCCATTCCTCGGTCATGGTGAAGGCCTGCGCGCCATATCCGGTCCATGGATCCTGTGCCAGTTCCGGCTTGAAATTGATATTCAGCTCGCCCGACTTGCTCTTGAGAAAGGCCGAAAGAGTGTAATGCTTGCCCGACTCAAAAACATGTCCTCCATGCTGCAGACCGGCATCCCAAAAATTTGCGCCAGCTTCGGGAATCGTGATATGCAAAGCGTGCGTTCCCTCAATCGGAGCTTCGGGAACGGCCGCGCCGGTCAGTTCAGTAACCACGTCCGAGGTGCCGGGGCCATAGGTACTCCACGGCGCCATGTCGCCGGTTTCAAAGCCGCCGTTGTCCAGAATATTGACGACTTCCTGCCCCTGGCTCAGACCGAATCCCATTAACACTACGAAGATTGTGGCGGACCATACTATTTTGGTTCTCATGATACTTGCTCCTCAACTATTCGTCGCTTAGCGACTTAACACAATTGATTTCTACTCGTCTGTCGGCTATTTACTGAAGACACGTCAATGCGGATTCGCACCACGCTCCTTACCTTCTAAGTCCCCAGAACAAATGGGCAATCAAAAACCTGCAATTCCGCTGAAACCATCAAGTTTTCAACTGATGAATTGCAGAAGCCCATAAACTCCTGTCTTCCCACTTATACCAGATCAGCAGCCGCCCCGTCAAGGAAAATCACCGGATGAGGTCACATAACTATCCGCTCAGCCGCGGGAAAACGCCGCAAGAAGCACATATTAGGATTATTTGAGCTTTATCAGGGCGACCTAAGTCTTTGTCGGTGTCCTTGGGCGGACTACCGATAACAGATCCGGATTTTCTGCTTTACTGCGATTTCGAATCTGGTGAAGGTGCCACGGCACTTGACCAATCAGGTCACAGTAACCATGGTACCCTCGAGGGTGACCCACGGTGGGTCCCCGGTCGAGTAGGCGGCGCTCTTGAGTTTAATGGTGACGACTCGGTGGATTCCGGCGATATCCTGACGACGGTCCGTATGAGCTGATAGCCGCTGGTGACGTTGCAGACTTTGCGCAGGCGACTGCGTGGCCTCGCTTCACCGCGAACGCGACTGCCATTTCATTTGATAATGCGGTTGCCTACAAGTACTATCAAGTCATGTTTCCGACCGTCAGAGATGCCGGTGCGGCCGGCGCTGACCAACAGCCGGCTCAGGAGTCTGAGCCTGAGGCTGCGGCGGCTCAAGCCCCCGAGGCGGAGGCGGACGTGGATGTTACCGCCGAGACTGTACAAACTGACGCTGCCGCAGAGATGTCAGAGCCGCCTGAGAAGACCGCTCAAGGGCAATCTGAGCAAAGTCCGGATAACAAAGAGGTCAGCGACGACGATGCCGCCCAAGAGCAGGAAGAAGCCTAAAGGCTTCAAAATGCAGGTTTTGTGATTCACTCTCAAAATATGAGTGAAAATTAGCACGTTTCTGGCATATTCTTCTTGACGCATGCGCATGTAATCTGGTAGAAACAAGTATTAGTGGATGTAGATTGCTCTAATGGATTATTGGCTTTCCGGCGCGCAAGAGTATCCATGGTTCCTGGGCAATCGCCCGAGCGTGTCGGGCGAGGGAACAAAAGTTGGAATGAGGTAGTGTTTGGCAGTCTAATGTCATCGCATTTCAGTTCGTAGTGTAAGCACGGTTTCCCCAAGGAGGAGAAGCAAGGCCATGTTCTAAACAATTTCTCTGACAAGCAAGGAATTTAGTAAAGATCCTCTGTTGCTTGTCCGAAAGCTGATTGTTACGGGTACTACCAAGTAAACGTGAATGCCTGTTCTTAGCGACAAGTATTTTGGTGTGTAGCCAGAGCTACGAACTATGCATTCAAACAAACTAAACTGAAGGAGAATCATCATGTGTAAGAGACTGTCAGTTCTAACTTTTTTTGTTTTGGTGCTGGGATTTGCCTTTGCAAATGTAGCACCTGGTAGTGTTTTCGAACTCGGGATCGTAGATAATGATCAAGATGTCGAAGAGCGGCTCGACAGAGGTAACGTGCTCGATATGGGCAGCAGCGATCTGGAATTAGCCTATGAAGACACGGGCATGGGCGACCCCCAGGTGATAGGGCTGCGCTATCCTGGTGTCACTATCCCGAAAGGCAGCGCAATCCTGAGTGCATCGGTGCAATTCCAGGTGGATGAGGACAAGGGAGGCACAGAGCCCGTTAATCTTGTAATCGAAGGCGAGCTGGCTGCCGATGCCGCAGCGTTTGGCGACGCCTTTAGTGTTACCGATGGGGCCAGAACGACAGCACAGGTGCTCTGGAGTGTGCCGAATTGGACTAACGTAGGGGACCGCGGCCCTGATCAGGCGACCCCGGATCTCGCTGCTATTATTCAGGAGATAGTCGACCAGGACGGTTGGGTAAGCGGCAATTCGCTGGTGCTCATCATCAGCGACGACCCGGCTAATCCTTCCTCAGGTATTCGATGTGCGGAGGCCGGGCCAGGGGACGACTCGGCTATGTTGCACATAGAGTTTAGTGCTTCAGCCTCCTTCGCCCCCATTCCGGCTGATTGTGCTGTTGAGGTAGATGCAACTGCCTTGGAGTGGAGCCCCGGAGGCGAGGCCGTTTCACACAAAGTGTACTTGAGCACGGACGAAACAATTGACGAATCGGACCTGATTGGCGAGACGCAACTGGCTATATTGGTCGCGACCCTGGATCCGGGCGTGACTTACTATTGGCGAGTCGATGATATCGACGTCGATGGAAACGTGGCCGAAAGTGCGGTCTGGACTTTTGACACTATAGCCCTGGAGTCACATTTCCCCGTTCCCGCCTCCGGTGCCAATTCGCAATCGCTGAATTCCCAGCTTAGCTGGACGGCCGGCAAGGTCGTGATTATGCATAACGTCCACTTCGGCACGGATCCGGCAGCGCTGCTGCCCGTATCCATGATGCAGATGGGCACATCGTACGATCCCGGCCCCCTGGAGGTGGAAACGACCTACTACTGGAGAGTCGATCAGTTTACTCCTACCGGGACGGTTACCGGTCCGGTCTGGAGCTTCACAACACTCGGTTCCATAGCCATTACAGACCCGGACCTCCTGCTATACTACGATTTCGAAACTGGCGAAGGTAGCGTGGCACTTGACCGGTCGGGTCACAGCAACCACGGCCAGTTCATGGGAAGTCCACAATGGGTCGACGGCGCCGTGTCAATTGATTTAGCCACTGTTGACTACGTTGAAGCGGGTCCTCTGGGCATTACCAGTAACAACGTTTCCGTTACGGGCTGGGTATATCACGATGAGTCACCAGCCGGATGGTCGGGTATTCTGACTACCAGAGGCAGTGGAAACCTGGGCCTGCAGCACGACGGCACTGAGCTGCGTTATATGTGGGGCGCCGATCAATACTGGTCGTTCTCCTCAGGATTACCGATTCCAAACGGCGAATGGTACTTTGCCGCTGTGACAATCTCACCGGACCAGGGCAAGCTGTATCTCAATGGTGTTGAGCAAACGGCGACCAATGTTGCTCCTCATGACCCGGTAGACTTCGACAGTGTGATCTATGTGGGTGGCGACATTGGTTACTCGACGGGCAGAGTCATGACATCTCTGATTGATGTGGTCAGATTCTACAATAAGACTCTGAGGGATGCGGATATTCAGGGAATG
>CAZLTY010000113.1:0-14016 GCA_964562575.1 uncultured Pirellulales bacterium | reverse complement strand
TTCCCGGCATGGAGGTGACGAGCCGTGAAGAGGTCCATATCCTGGGATTGTTTCGGACCACCGAAGGACTGATGGACCTTCAGGATGTGGTATACGAAAACCTACCCGGCGAGAATGACCAGGAGGCCTTCGGTCCGCAGTTAGTGATCGACGAGAAGGATTGCGTGGTCGGTACAAACAACAAGCTGTTGATCGGTGCCACCTCCCTGGCGGTCGAACAAGTCGTCGGGGCGATCCATCAGTTCGGCGGGCTGGCAATTGCCTCGCATATTGATCGTGAGCGGTTCGGTATCATCGGCCAGTTGGGTTTCATCCCTGAGGGCCTTGGTCTGGACGCCGTGGAAGTGGCCAATGCGTCTCTGAGCGAGTGGGACTACACCTATCCGGTGGTGGCTTCGTCAGATGCCCATTACCTGGAGGATGTCGGCAGGAAGTCCACGTGCTTCGAGGTGGAGCAAGCGTCTTTCGATGAGATTTCGAAGGCCCTGCATTCTGAAGGCGGAAGGAGGATCATCACAGCAGAAATGGAAGATTTATCCCTGCACATACTGGATATTGCGGAAAACTCGATTATGGCCGCGGCCGGGAAGATTGAGATCAAGATTGACGAAGACGACGCCGCAGACCTGTTGACCCTCGAGATTTCTGATAACGGCAGGGGCATGGACGAGCAAACTCTCAAGAATGCCCTTGACCCATTCTTCACCACGAGAACAACGCGCAGAGTAGGGCTCGGCCTTTCTCTGCTTGCGCAGGCGGCCCGCGAGAGCGGCGGCAAAATGGACGTTAGTTCCCGGCCGAACGAGGGGACGCGCGTCCGGGCCACTTTTCGCCTGAGTCATCCCGACTGTAAACCCACCGGTGACATCGCCGAGACCATACAAACGCTGGTGCTGTCCCATCCTGAGATTAATTTCGTGCTTGAGCTAAAAACGAATGGTTCAATTTACCGCTTTGATTCGAGAGAGATAGAGTGAAGATGATTACTTTGACAATCGACGACAAAAAGGTTGAGGTCGAAGACGGTTCGACTATCCTGAGGGCTGCTCAGAAGCACGGCATTCACATTCCCACGCTCTGCGACTTCAGGTCGTTGACGCCTTACGGGGCGTGCCGTGTCTGTCTGGTTGAGATTGTGGGATCTAGGGACTCGTGGATCTCGGCTTCCTGCGTCTATGCCGTTCAGGAAGGCATGGTTGTCAAGACCGACACCGAGAGGGTGCTCAAGACGCGCAAGATGATGCTCGAACTGCTCTTGGCTCGCTGTCCGGATGCTCCGCGGATCAAGGAAATGGCCGCCTCAATGGGCGTCGAGGAATCACGATTTCCCAAACAGAACGACGACTGCATGCTCTGCGGGCTTTGCACCAGGATATGCGCAGAAAGAATGGGGGTCGGTGCCGTCAGCTTCGCCAACCGCGGCTCTGAGCGTAAGGTCACAGCTCCCTATGACAAGCTCTCACCGGTCTGTATCTCGTGCGGTGCCTGCCAGGTCGTTTGCCCGACGAATGCGGTGGACCTGAGCGAGATAACTTCGAATGAGACCAGGCCCATGAAGTCACAGTACGATATGGGGTTGGTCGGACGCTCTTCGATATATATACCGTTCCCGCAGGCGATACCTAAGGTGGCGGTGATAGACCGCAACACATGCATGCACTTTCTCAATGGCGTTTGTGAATCCTGCGCCGAATTCTGCGAAGCCGGAGCCATCGACTATGAGCAGGAGGACAAGGTCGAGCAGGTGGAAGTCGGAGCCGTCGTCCTGGCCCCGGGGTACGAGCATTTCGATGCCGATTTGAAGAAGGAGCTCGGCTACGAAAGGTATCCCAACGTCATCGCCAGCATGCAGTTCGAGCGGCTTCTTTCGGCCAGCGGCCCCCATCTGGGCGAGATTCTCAGACCTTCCGATGAGAAGCATCCGAAGAAGGTTGCCTGGATCCAGTGCGTCGGATCGCGGGAAGCCGAGTGCAATTATTGCTCCTCGGTTTGCTGCATGTACGCCACCAAGGAGGCCATCATTGCCAAGGAGCACGCACCCGATCTCGACTGCACCATTTTCTACATTGATATGCGTGCTTTCGGCAAAGGTTTCGACGCCTACTACGAGCGGGCCAAAGAACTTGGCGTCCGCTACGTCCGGTGCCGTCCCTCGTCAGTCAAAGAAGACGTGGCCACCAAAGACCTGAAGATTACCTACCTCGAGCAGGGCAGTGACATAACCACCGAAGTATTCAACATGGTAGTACTATCCACTGGTCTGCGGCCGCCAGCCCATGTGCAGGAGTTGGCTGACCAGTTCGGTATAGAACTGAACGAGCACGGATTTGCCAAGACGGTGGATTTCGCTCCGGTAGAGACTTCCAAGCCCGGCGTCTATGTCTGCGGACCGTTCGCCGGGCCCAAGGATATTCCCGAGACGGTTACCGAGGCGTCGGCCGGAGCAGGCAAAGCCATGGCTCTTCTCAAGGAGCAGCGAGGAACGCTGATCACGCACAAGGAATATCCCCCTGAAAAGGACGTAGCCGGGCAGGAACCCCGAATCGGAGTGTTTGTATGCCACTGCGGCAGGAACATCGGCGGATATGCCGACGTGCCGAGCGTGGTGGAATACGCCAAGACCTTGCCGAATGTCGTCTATGCGGACGATAATCTTTACACCTGCTCGACTGATACGCAGCAACAGATCACCGAACTCATAGCCGAGCACGATCTCAACCGCGTTGTGGTCGCCTCGTGCAGTCCGAGGACGCACGAGCCGCTCTTTAGAGACACATGCCGGCAGGCTGGCCTCAACGAGTATCTCTTCGAGATGGCAAACATCCGCGACCAGTGTACCTGGGTGCACATGAACGAGCCTGGAGAGGCTACGCGGAAATCCAGCGACCTTGTCAGGATGGCGGTCGCCAAGGCGGCGCTCCTGGAGCCGCTCTCAAAGGGGAGTCTGAAGGTCAACAATGCTGCTCTCGTTATCGGCGGAGGTATTGCCGGAATGACCGCCGCGATCAATCTGGCCGATCAGGGCTTCGGAGTGCATCTGGTCGAGAAGGAGGCCGAATTAGGAGGCAATTTCCGGCACGTTCACATCGGGTTCAACGGTGAAGATACTAACCAGAAGCTGATCGAAACGGTTGAGGCCGTCAAATCTCATCCTAATGTAAAAGTCCACACCTCCAGCACAGTCTCCGCCGCCGAGGGCTCGGTCGGCAACTTCAAATCGACGATACAGAAGAACGGCGACGGCACGCAGGTCGCCCACGGCGCAGTCATAGTTGCCACGGGCGCCGAAGAGTTTACCCCCGACGAGTACCTCTACGGCAAGAACCCCAAAGTGGTGACCCAACGCCAGATCGAAGAATATATTCACGAGGACAAGGCCGAGCTTAAGGGCGCCAAATCAGTCGTAATGATTCAGTGCGTGGGTTCCAGAGATGAGCAGCGGCCGTATTGCAGCCGGATCTGTTGCTCGCAGGCTGTCAAGAACGCGATCGCCATCAAGGAATCCCAGCCAGATACCGCTGTCTACATACTCTACCGGGACGTGCGAACCTACGGTCTTAGAGAGGAGCACTACCGGCAGGCCAGAGAAAAGGGCGTGCGTTTCATTCGATATCACGAAGATAGAAAGCCCGAAGTCGTCGCTAAGAACAGCCGTCTTCAGGTTTCCTGTGTCGACCCGATACTCAAGATCCCGCTTCGAATCGACTGCGATCTGGTCGCGTTAGCTGCGGCGATCGTGCCGGGCGAAGACGCCGACAAGGTGGGCCAGTTGTACAAGGTCCCGCTCAATCAGGATAAATTCTTCCTTGAAGCTCACATGAAGCTCAGGCCCGTGGATTTTGCCACCGCCGGGGTGTTCATGTGCGGTCTGGCACACTGCCCCAAGTCGGCCGATGAGAGCATCGCCCAGGCCGGTGCCGCCGCGGCCAGGGCGGCAACGATCCTCTCGAAGGACGAAATTGAGATTGACGCCGTCATATCGGAGATAGTGGATGACAACTGTGACGGCTGTGCGTACTGCATCGATCCGTGCCCCTACGGGGCGCTGGCGCTAATCGAGTACATGTCCAATGGCAGCATCAAGAAGACCGTGGAACGCGACGGCGCTTTGTGCCAGGGTTGCGGCGTCTGCCAGGCGACGTGTCCGAAGAAGGGAGTATTCATACGAAGTTTCAGACTCGAGCAATTGGGAGCGATGGTGGACGCCGCTCTGATGGGATCGCGATAGAGGAGTTAGCTCAATATGACAAATGAAGAATTCGAGCCTTTGATTATTGGTTTTTGTTGTAACTGGTGTTCCTATGCCGGGGCGGACCTCGCCGGCGTTTCCAGGCTCCAGTATCCGCCCAACCTGAGGGTGATTCGCGTTATGTGTTCGGGGATGGTCCATCCCAACCTGGTCATAGACGCTTTGACCAAGGGGGCCGATGGCGTAATCATCTGCGGCTGTCATCTCGGCGACTGCCATTACCTCGAAGGCAATGTCGCGGCGGAGAACAGAAAGGAAGCGATTGAGCTGATGCTCGAGGACTTCGGCATCGAGCCGGAGCGGTTCAGATTGGAGTGGGTCTCGGCCTCCGAAGGTCCGAGATTTGCAGAGGTGATTACGGACATGACCGAGAGTGTTCGAGCACTGGGCCCGAGCCCGTACAAGGCGTGAAAAAGCAGGTTTACAGATCCTGAGAGAATTTGTGGGACGTTGACAGATGGCAGATAAAGTTCGGTTTTTCGACGGCAAGAAGTTCATGTGGGACTCCGAGGAGTATCCTAGCAAGAAAGCGGCAAAGGAGGCAGAAAAGAAGTACAGTGCCGACGGTTTCGAGGTGCAGAGCTGCAGCGAGGACGGAAAAGTCCTCTTGTATACACGGCGTATCGTCACGGAGGTCGTAGTCGAGTAGGGCGACGGGGAGCCCCAACGTGACGTGGGAAAAAGGGATCGGGTCGGCATGGTCTCTTCAGGAGCCATGTGCTGTATCCCTAATGATATGGAAGGTCACATTTGAGAGTTGATCGACAAAGGGAACCACGTTTGAGAGTGTCATAGCCCAAAGGAGCGGTACATGAGTACTCAAAAAATACTAATTATCGATGATGATCCGGATTTCGTGGAAGTCACAAAGGTGCTGTTGGAGACCAGGCAATATGATGTCAGTGCCGCCTACGACCCTGAGGAAGGATTCGCCAAACTCGAGGAAGAGACCCCGAATGCTCTGATCCTTGACGTTATGATGGGAAAAGGCGCCGATGGGTTTCTTGTGGCCCGCAAGATCAGGAAGGATCCGCGCTTCGACAAGATGCCAATACTGATGATGACATCGATGCGCGAACAGACCGGATTCGACTTCCCCGGAGAACGCATACACTCGAAGTTCCTGCCTGTCGACGACTATGTCGAAAAGGGAGTCGAGCCAAAGGTCCTCCTGGACAAGGTTGAGCAGTTGCTTGCCGGCAAGGGCAGTGATTGATAGCTAATGTTCGAGTCTTTTGAAGAACACCGAGTACACTACAGCGGTCGCTGCGGCCGGGACGCGGCTCTAACGCAGGACCGCAGACTTGATGGAGCAATATCTCTCAGTATCTCTTAGAAAGGAGGTAGTATCGTGGCAGTTAATGTGGCAGAAGAATGGCTAAACATCTGTGGCGGATGTGAGGTCACAATATTGGACATAGGTGAGCCGCTACTTGATCTACTAGCCGAACTCAACTTTGTCCACATGCCGGTGTTGATGGACCATAAGTACAATGGCCAGACAGGTGACAAAGACGGGATGGAGATCCCCGAGGCGGATGTGGGGATAATCTCGGGAGGTGCACGGACCGAGAAGGAGAAGAAAGTCGCCGAGGAAATGAGGAAGCAGTGCAAGACACTGATTGCACTGGGCTCCTGCGCCTGCTACGGCGGAATCCCCGCGATGGCAAACATGTTCCCGATCGAAGCTCTGTGCGACAAGGTGTATAGGGAGTGTAAGACTACGGATCCGGCCGACACGCCAAGCGAAAACCTCCCGCCTCTGTTGGATAAGGTGTACGCTGTGGATGAGATCGTTACCGTCGACGTCTACATTCCCGGCTGCCCGACAAATCCTGACATTATCGTCAAGGCCATCACTTGCCTTCTGGAGGGCAAGGAGTTCAAGCTCGAAGAGCGCAGCGTCTGCGATGAGTGCCCGACAAAGCGCGAGAAGAAAGCATCCGGTGGCGAGATAAAGAGGACCCTTGATTCGCTCGAATTCGACCAGAGCAAGCCCTGGGAGGAAACCAGGTGCTTCATGGAGCAGGGCTACCTGTGCCTGGGACCGGTAACTCTGGCCGGGTGCGGCAACAAGGAAAGCAACGGAAACGGCGACAGCGTTACGGTTCCACGCTGCATCAAAGGCATGATGCCGTGCCGCGGATGTTTCGGCCCGATCCGCAAAGGAGCTAACCCGCTGGTCGACATGATGACCGCTATTTCCTCCATAGGGCTGGATGCCAAACAGGTGCCGGACAGACGCGCGTTATTGAACAGGTACATTGGCGCTCAGAATCGACTCAGGCCGCTGCCTGCACGTCCGAGCAGATAAGGAGACTCGAAAAAAATGAAAACAATAACGATTTACCCAGTAACCAGATTAGAGGGCCACGCAAAGGTTACCATCAATCTTGATGATGACGGTAACGTCGCGGACACCTTCGTCAACGTTGTGGAGCTTCGCGGCTTCGAAAAATTCTGCATCGGAAGACCCGTAGAGGAGCTTCCACGCATCGTCACGAGTATATGCGGCGTTTGTCCCTGGTCACACCATCTTGCTTCGGCCAAAGCCAACGACGCCGTTTTCGGCGTTACCCCGCCAAGTGCCGGCAGAAAGCTTCGTGAACTGTGTAACGCCGTGGCCTACACGGAAGAGCACATTCTTCATTTCTTCTTCCTGGCCGGCCCGGATTATGTAATGGGTCCCGACAGCGACTATTCCGTAAGAAATGTCATAGGCATAGCCCAGGCGAATCCCGAAATAGGCAAGCAGGTCGTCCGCAACCGGCATCTCGGATTCGAGATGCTCAATATTCTATCGGGAAAGAGCATTCATCCCGTGACGGCGGTGCCCGGCGGATTCAGCAAACCTCTGACCGAGGATGAGCGGCAGGAGCTTATACCCATGGCTAAGGAAGTGCTGGAATTCGCCAAATTTGCTATGACCTTCGCCAAGGAGAACCTCTTTAGCAAGTATCTGGATCTCGTAAAGACAGTGGGCGTCATAAACACGGGCTTTCTCGGCACAGTAACCGATGACGGGACCATGGATTTGTACGACGGCAAAGCCCGTCTGATGAAACCCGACGGCTCCTACGAAGAATTTGATTACGCAGATTATACCGATCACATCGGCGAACACGTCGAGCCGTGGTCCTACATGAAGTTCCCGTACGCCAAGAACTGGGGCCCGATCTCCATGGATCTTGACAACCCGTCGGCAATCTACAGGACGAACTCGCTTGCACGGATGAACGTGTGTGACAGGATCAGCACGCCGCTGGCACAGGCGGAACTTGAGGAATTCAGAGAGAAATTCGGCCGGCCATGTCAGCTTACTCTGCTGTACAACTGGGCAAGACTCATAGAGCTGCTCCACAATGCAGAGAAGGCGAACGAGCTGCTTGAGGACCCTGAGATCACCAGCAAAGAAACCAGGGTTCCGGTCACGCCGAGGGCAGCAAGGGGCGTGAGCAGTGTCGAGGCCCCCAGGGGAACGCTGATCCATGACTACGAGACTGATGAGAACGGGCTAATTACCGACATCAATCTCATCGTCGGCACGACCCACAACAATGCGCCGATCAACATGTCGGTCAAGCAGGCGGCGAAGACCCTGATCAAGGACGGCAACTACGACGAGGCCATTCTCAACAAGGTTGAGATGGCTATACGTGCCTACGATCCATGCCTGTCCTGCGCAACGCACAAGCTCGACGGCACAATAGCGGTTAAGCTTGAAATTCAGGACGCTCGCGGGAAAGTGATTGACACCATAGCCAATTGGTAAGCTCCCCGACGTGTTTGCGCGGTCCGCTGGCAAAGGCCACAGTCTCGGCGTGACCGAGAGATGCAGTCAGACTTGCCGAAGGCGCCAGATTATGCTCTAATGAGGCGCAGGGTCGAGATTTGAAACCTCGCGATTGGGTTTTGATTGCGCGCTGATATTGCCAAGATTTCGCGGCTGGATGCGCAAGGTACTTGAGGGCCTGTCTGCAAGAGCTGTATTCAAAAGGATTTGCGGTAAGAGTTGGCTGCAGCCCTTTCGATACGAGGCTCAAATAAACTTAACGATATTCAATTAGGCTAATGCTAAATGGGACCCGAGTGGTACGACAAGTCCATTCTTATCTTGGGATGCGGCAACGTATTGATTGGAGATGACGGATTTGGGCCGGCTGTGGCTCAACATCTTCGGGGCAATTTCACTATCCCTGCTGACGTCTGCGTGTTTGACGCCGGAACCTCCGTGAGAGAGATTCTCTTTGACACTATATTATCCGACAAGAAACCGTCAAAAGTTATCGTTGTAGATGCGATGGACTGTGCCCGCAAACCGGGCGAACTCTTCTGTCTGGACATCGATTCTCTCCCGAAGATCAAGATCGACGATTTTTCCATGCACCAGATACCTACATCGAACCTGCTCCGTGAGCTTCGAGATCTTTGTGGCATAGAAGTGATCGTGATCGCCTGTCAAGTGTCACACACGTCCGACGGCGTAGACCCGGGCCTCTCGACTCCTGTCGAAAGAGCGGTAAAGCAAGCTGCTGAGATACTTGCACTGGAGCATTTTGGATAGCCGTCCCCTCCTCTATGAAGCCGTCGAAAGGACAAAGATCAGGAAATTTGACTAAGCGACAAAGAATATCTATGACAGGGCGAGTGCAGGGTGTCGGCTTTCGGCCGGCTGTGTACAAGATCGCGAGATCGCTGGGTTTGTGTGGTGTTGTCTATAACGATACAAAGGGCGTGACTGTCGAATTGCAGGGCGAAGAAGAAGCAATAGCCGATTTTCTGGTGCGGCTGCGATCTGGTACCGATAGACCGCCGCTGGCACGAATAGAATCCTGTCGCACAGTTGATATACCGGTCGTCGAGGCCGACGATAGATTTATCATCGCCACGAGCGATTCGCAGGGGGCGCCGCTGTCGCAGGTGACCGCCGATGTCGCAACCTGCCGGGATTGCCTTGCGGAAATGGCTGACAGAGAGGATTTTCGGTTTGGCTATCCGTTCATAAACTGTACCAACTGTGGACCGAGGTATTCAATAGTAAGGAACATCCCCTACGACAGACCTAATACCACGATGTCGGTCTTTGGGATGTGCGACAAATGCGCTGCTCAATACTCTGATGTTATAGACCGTCGTTTTCACGCTCAGCCCGTCGCCTGTGCCGCGTGTGGACCGAGAATACAACTGACAGACAGCAGAGGCGAGGCAATAGCGGCTCAAAGTGAGAACGTGATTGCTGAGGCGGCAAGACTGCTTCTGGCTGGAAAGATCGTAGCTATAAAAGGGATCGGTGGATTTCATTTGGCCGCCGATGCGCTTAACCAAGAGGCTGTCGCAAGATTGCGCCAGCGCAAGAAGCGAGACCACAAACCTTTCGCTATGATGGCGGATTCTGTCGAAGAAATGGAAGAACATGCAATCGTCAGCGGATTGGCCGAGCAGCTCTTGCGAAGTCCGCAAAGTCCGATTGTCTTACTGCCCAAGAAGGAAAATAGCCCGATAGCACCATCGGTTGCCGAAGGTGTTGACACTTACGCTTTCATGCTGTGTTATGCCCCGCTGCATTATTTGCTTTTTGAGCAGTGCCTGCGAGTTCTGGTGATGACCAGCGGCAATATTTCCGACGAGCCGTTGATCTGCGGAAACGAGCCGGCACTGGAACGACTGGCTTGCGTTGCGGACGCCTTCTTGATGCACGACAGGGAGATTCACCGCCAGGTCGATGATTCTATTATGTTTTTCATAGACGAGCAGCCGGCTTTCTTAAGAAGAGCCAGAGGATATGTTCCGACACCCATCCTTACCGAAACAGCGTGCCGCGATGACATATTCGCCGCCGGCGCGGATCTGAAAAACACCTTCTGTTTTGCCAAGCAAAATCAGCTTATCTGCAGTGAGCATATCGGCGACCTCGAAGATGCAGAGGTCTATCATCACTATATTGGTTCAATCGAGCACCTCCGGAGACTCTTTGAAGTCGAGCCCAAAGTTGCCGTCTGCGACCTTCACCCTGCGTATCTGTCGGCGCGATATGCTCTCTCGATACCTGATGTAAGGGTAGTTCAAGTTCAGCATCATTGGGCGCATATCGCGTCAGCCCTGGTTGAGAACGCTATCGAAGGGCAGGTCATAGGACTTGCAGCCGACGGCACCGGCTATGGAACCGACGGTGCGATCTGGGGATGCGAGTGCATGGTTGCATCATTAGAGAGATTCGAGCGATTTGGCCATCTATCTTATTACTCTCTGCCAGGTGCGGACAAGGCAAGCAAGCAAGCCGTTAGAGGCGTTCTGTCACTATTGAAGCAAGCATACGGCAGCGGCTTCACTCTGGAGAAGTTAGACTGGCTGCTCAAACAGATCGAGCCCGACGCTGGCAGACTTCAGACTATATCAGAGCAGCTTGAGAAAGGCGTCAATTGTATCGAGACGTCCAGCCTGGGCCGTGTCTTTGACGCTGTCGCCGCTATGCTTGGCTTGGGAAACTACAACCATTTCGACGCTCAGTTGCCGATGGCTCTGGAGGCCATTGCCGCTGCCGATGTCGAGGATCGGTATGAGATCGAGATGTTTTCGCCGCCCGGCGAACCCTGCAGGGTCAGCCTGGGTGGAACCGTAAGGCAACTTGTCAACGATGTGCGAAGCGGCGTGGATGCGGGCATAATCTCGGCTAAGTTTCACAACACTATTTCGGAAATCCTGCTCGCTCTTGCTTTGCTCTGCAGGTCTAAAACGCATTTGAACAGCGTTGCGCTCAGTGGCGGCGTGTTTTGTAATCGTTATTTGACAGACCGTTTGATTAAGCAGTTGAAACAGAATGATTTTTCCGTATTATCTAACAGGGTTGTTCCATCCAACGATGGTGGGATATCAGTAGGCCAGGCGGCGATCGCCGCAAAGCTTGTAGCTGCAGAGGACGGACAACGAGGAACGAATTATGTGTTTGGCAATACCTGCAAGGATAGTTGAGCTAGAAGACGACAGGGCGGTTGTTGATGCAATGGGTAACTGTTGGAAGGCCAGGACCACGCTGCTGCCGCAGGCCAAAGTGGGTGATCTGGTTCTGATACACGCCGGTTTTGCTCTCTCGCTTGTGGATGAAGAAGAGGCGAAGAAGACCTGGCAGCTTATTGCAGAAATCAGTGAATTTGATGATACGCCGAACAAGGTTTCAGGATAGATGAGGTGTGTCAGGAAATCGGGAGATCAGCAGATCAGGGCATCGGGAAAGGGCCATCCGCCTCTGGAGCAATGATCTGATATCCTGATAACCTGATGCCTACTACCTGATAATCTGTTAACCTGATAGCCTGAAGGGCCGCTAAGCCGAGCCACACGATACGATGCTGGATAGAATTAACAAAGCACAGAAACTCATAAATACGGCCTGTGAGGCTTTAGGGCGGCGAATCAACATAATGGAGGTTTGCGGCACTCATACGGTCTCCATTTTCCGCAACGGCATTAGATCGATTCTGCCCGAGAGTCTGAAACTTCTGTCCGGGCCAGGTTGTCCGGTCTGCGTTACCGATCAGGGCTATATCGATACTGTTTTGGAATTGGCTGACCGCAGTGATTGTATAATCGCCACCTACGGCGATATGATTCGCGTTCCCGGCAAAGACCACTCACTTGAAACGAAGCAGGCAAAAGCGAATGTCAAAGTTGTTCTAAGCAGCGAGGATGCACTTCAATTAGCCAGGGACAATCCGGCCCGCACGGTTGTGTTCGTTGCGGTAGGCTTTGAGACCACTGCACCGGCCACGGCGGTAGTAGTGCGAGAGGCGGCTGCCGAGTCAATCGACAATTTCTGTATCTTGAGCGGACACAAGCTCGTTGTACCCGCGATGCGAGCATTATTGAGCGGCAAGAACGATCAAATAAATGCATTTCTCTGTCCAGGGCACGTCAGCGTGATAATCGGCTATGGCGCTTTTGCCGAGATTGTGGAAGATTTTGGTCGGCCGTGTGTAGTGGCCGGCTTTGAGGCCGTGCAGATAGTCGAGGGACTTGGCGAAATCTGTCGGCAGCTCTCAACCGGCAAAGCTGAACTGACATCAATGTATTCGGCAGTTGTGAGCGAGAAGGGCAATAGCGCTGCGCAACAAATTGTTGACGAGTGTTTTGAACCGGTGGACGGTTACTGGCGAGGACTTGGGAAGATAGAAAGAAGCACGCTCAGGCTAAACGACAAGTATAGCCAATTCGATGCCTTCAAGCGATTTGGCATAAGTGAAACACCGAGCGAAGAAAGAAGGGACTGCCGATGCGGGGAAGTCCTGTGTGGATTGATAGATCCGCCGGAATGTGGATTGTTCGGCCAAAGCTGCAGCCCACAAGAGCCGGTGGGACCTTGTATGGTGAGTTCCGAAGGGGCCTGTGCCGCGTGGTTCAAGTATGGCCGACAGAAGATACCTGAAAGATGAGAACGACGAAGAACGATAGAATCCTGCTCGCGCACGGCGGCGGCGGACAACTCATGGACGATCTGATTCGTCACCACATTCTCCCGAGCTTCAAGAATGACGCTCTGGCTGGATTGGGCGATTCGGCGAGGTTGAATCTGGCTTCGAACTCGGTTTGTTTTACAACTGATAGCTACGTTGTCAAGCCACTGTTTTTCAACGGTGGAGATATCGGCAAACTTGCCGTTTGCGGAACGGTGAATGATCTTGCTGTCGCCGGCTCAGAACCTGTCGCTCTAGCATTGTCTCTGATAATTGAAGATGGTTTTGAGTTTAAATTCCTGGATAAGATCCTGACCAGCATTGGCGAGGCAGCTCGCGGCAGTAACGTCGAGATCGTCACCGGCGATACCAAGACTGTTGAAGCTGGCGCGGCTGACAAGATCTTCATAAATACGGCGGGAATCGGGCAGACCTTGGCCGGCGTAGATCTGGGCTTTGAGAAGATTGCCGTCGGTGACAAGATTGTCATCAACGGTACGATCGGCGACCATGGGATGACAATCATTTCTCAGCGGGAGGACATCAAGTTTCAATCGCAGTTGAAGAGTGATTGTGCGGCCCTGGCAGGGCTAACTTGCGAGCTGCTGGCCAATACAACCGGCATCAAGTTCATGCGGGATCCGACTCGTGGCGGATTGGCAGCGACGCTTAACGAAATATCGAGAAGCACCGGATTGAGTATCGAGATCTGCGAAACTGATATACCAATCAAGCCTGCCGTGCAGGCGGCGGCCGATATGCTTGGCTTTGATGTGCTGACTTTAGCGATTTCCTGAAAATTTGTCGGCATTTTTTCGCCGGAATCAGCCGACAAATGTCTGAAGATCTGCAGAAATCATCCGCTGGGAACCGATGCTCAGATAATAGGTGAAGTAGTCGAGACTCATGACGTGCCTCTGGTGGAACTTGAAACAAGGATCGGCGGCAAGAGAATTGTCCAGATGCCTTACGGGCGCGAACTGCCGAGGATATGCTGATGCACGAGATGATGGTGGCACAGAGCCTGATGGCAATAATATCAGACGAAGCTGCAAAACACGATGCAAAGCCCCTCGCTGCAAAAATCAGTTGCGGGACGCTTAGCTCCTTAAACGACGAGGCGTTTTGTTTTGCCTTTGAGGCCATCGCCAAAGACACGCCGTATGAAGATTTGAAATTTCAAATAGAGCACAAGCCAATCCGGGCACGGTGTGAGATTTGTAAGCTCGAGTTCGAGATAGAGCTTTCGCATCCCGAGTGCCCGTGCGGCAGTGAAGATTTCAGGCTGTTGCCCGACGCGCCCTTGATATTGGAAGAGAT
>CAZLTY010000112.1:0-14066 GCA_964562575.1 uncultured Pirellulales bacterium | reverse complement strand
GGCCCCCCTCTGGGGGGTACCAGCAATACCACGTCCTCTGGGCGTGGTTGTTTATCAAAACCGTCGCGTCGGCCCGAGCCTCCGCGGCGTCTGAGCGGGGAGGGCGCTGAGCGAAGCGTCCAGCTGCAAGGCGGCCGAAGCAGGCGATGTGAGCATCGTCGATGGAGGCCAACGCCGCAGATGGACGTTGCAGCCAGCCGAAGCCAGCAGGGTTTTGTTAGAGTGCCTTAGGCTCCGGCGAACGCCATGTTGATTGAAGGGGTCTATTTCATGGACAAGACGTGCATTAACTGTAGGCATTTCAGACAGGGTAGTGCGGGACCGACGAAGCCGGAGCACGTCTGGGGAGATTGCCTGAAGGCGAAAAAACACGCCTGGGTCACGGGGGACACCGACGTAGAGCAGTATTGCGGGCGGGCTATGAAAAAAGCCCCTGCTCTTGGGGGCTATGGGCCAGTTAACAAGCAGGGGCCTGAACAAATAGCTAAGTACACCTCATTCTCACCCTAACATCCCTATATATATGCAGGCGTTTGCCAGACCAAGAATGACGGGACTTTCTTTGAGTTCTTTCATTTTTCTTCAAGATTTGCGAAATCGCAGGCATAGAGTGAGGTACGCCACAAAAAAGGCCCCTGCTTGACGGAGGAGAGGAATGGTCCAGCAGGGGCTTATGTGATAGTGTACCTTTCAGCACACTATCAACCTCCTTCCATGGAAAACTTAACTTCTATATATTACTACTGTTAAGTGCCAACACATGTTCCGAATGTAACGATTTTTCTGTGTATAGCGATTCTCCGGATCATAATGTTTCTTCCAAGCGACAGACGCTGTGCCTGCACGCCGGGCAGTTTCGTAAGCACAGAAAAAACCCCTGCCTGGCGAATGAACAGCGACAAGATCAAGCGGCGCAACCCCCACAGTCAGTGACTGGATGAGCGAAGAATCTTCACGCGAGACGAGCGCTTCTGCCGACCGGCTGAGAACGGCGAGGCGTTTAGCGTCGGGCCAGACAGAGCCTAATTGACGCGGTTTCTTGCGATGAAGCCTTCCAGCAGCCATCGCAGGTCTTCATTGCCGGACGAAGTTGTATTCATTCCGGAATGAGAAGACGGGTTCTCGGCGTTTACCTCTATGAACTCGAGAGTCCGCGGATCCATCCATCTGCGTCTGTCGGCGTGACCGTCGGCGAAGCCGAACGTGCTCGATTTGTTGTGGTAGGATGCCAGAGGGTCGTAGAATCTCCAGCTACCGGGATTCGATAGATAATTGCTGCCGCCTCCGAACGGCAAATGCCATCCTCCCTCGTTCTCGCCGTAGCGGCTGCCGTTATGCTCTTCTTCGACGAAAACATAATACTGTCCCGCGTCTTTGACATCGAGTATTTTCCTGTAGTAGTTGTAGCCTGTACTACGGTTTGCGTCTTTGGCTCGCAGCTCGCCGAATGCATAGGAGATGGAATAGCTGCGGAAGCAATCCCGCGGCGAGCGTCTTGTGCTCTTGCGATTGTCACCCGGACAGTGATAGACGTCTACGTCCTTGACGTACATCCACATCGTTCCCAACCGGAGCCCGCGGTAACGGTCTTCGTTCGTTATGCTCGGGGGCGCAGGATTATAGGAGAGGTTGTTTCCGGCGATATCCTTGGGCCGATGGACCCACGGAGAGTCGTCATCTGCCTGGTCGTAGCAGGCCCCGTTGCACATCAGCGTGCCGTCGTTGTCGTCGGCGTACACGATCCACCCCGTCAGCAGACTCCGGTGATTGCCCAGGCAGACTGCGCCGGAGGCGCTCTCTTTGGCAATCTGCAGGGCCGGCAGCAATACCGCCATCAAGATAGCGATCACCGCTATCACCACAAGAAGCTCGATTAAGGTAAAGCCGTTTGACTTATGCAAGACCGTCCCCTTTCTTCTTCGCGGAGCAACTTCTCGAAAACCGGCATTTCAACCTGCTCTGTCGATCATTCATATTATACCAATGATGACGTTGCGGCTCAAACATTTCCAGCAGCGCCAGGCATTATTTTCCCAAGGTTTGCCGCAATGTTGCATAAGCGGGAGTATGTGCTATGACAGTGACGTTATTGAGTCAAAGGTATTCAACGAGATCGTCCGCGTCAAAACATGAGAGCAGAGCATTGCCGGCCGAAATATATACTCTCGATACATTTCAAGATCGACTTGTGGGGGCCGCGGAGAGACAGACAAAAAGACCCTGTGATGCCAGATCAGGAGCGACCGGACATGGATTGAGCTTATGTTTTAGCCAAGCCTGCCGACCACACCTGAGTGCGGCCGGCCAACTCGGCTTCTTAGGAGGGGGATGTGAACTAAGTATGCGTTTGTGCCATTCTTTATGTCCTGCTGATTGTGTTTGCCTTTCTCATTGTCTTTTATAGGACCTCGTAAGAACTGTAATAAAGTGCCGCCGAAACGCCAGACGTAACGCTCTTTTCGGAATATTACATTCTTTTTTCACAATTTGGCTAGGCCGTCTTGAGGCCCCTGTTGGCACGAAAACGCTCTGTGCGGCCCCAAACGTGGATTCTTGGGATATGTGCTGTACAGTTGACAGACAGATTCTGCCCGGCCGGGATTTATCTCCGGTGCTCCTTCTGGCCGTGAAACACCCTCTTAGCTTACCGTCTCCGTGCCGACCTGGGCCTTCCACCTCTTCTTTGGGCGATTCCCTTTATCTTGTTCTTGCTCGGTGTAGGCCCGGTTCGCTTGGGAATCTGCCCCTTCATTATCGCCAGAGCCTTAACGCATGCTTCCCTGGTCATGCGGTCGCTATGACTTCGCCCCTGTTCGAGAACCTCGGCGCCTAATTTCTTCATCCTGCCGTGCATGCTTCTGAGGCCGTAGGCCGCGGCTTTTTTGGCGGTCTTCGGATAGTTGCCGAACAACGCCTCCTTGAGGATAGCCATGCCGTCTTCTTGCATCCACGAAAGATTGAATCCTGCCAGCCGGGCAGTCGATATGTCCTTTGAGAACAGTTTCTCTCGGAGTTGGCGAAGACGTTTGAGCGCCACCTCGCGTTTTTCACTGTCGCTTAGTTCCTTCTTTTCTTCGACCATCAAGCCATCCTTTCAATTGCGGCAAGTCTAACCGAACACTCTCAGCAAAGCCAGCCAAAAAAGGCCGAACGGATACTTTTCGTCGTTTCGCGGGACCGTTCTATCTCCTCCTTTCCCTGCTTCGTTTGGCCATCTTGTAGAACAGGTGTGGCAGATTGGGAAGTGCTACAGTCAAATCGCGCCAGCCAAAAAGCCCAAGCCGCCCGACTTTTCTGACGATGTGCATAATCTGTCGGCCATCGTAGAAATCTTTCCGAATCTTATTTCGGATCTGCTTGAGCTCCTTGCGTCCGTACCGGTCCGAATACACGGGGCTGCCAGCCCTTGAGTAGTAGTAGCCCGGCGTTGACTCGACTATCTCCTTCAGGGGCGAGAACTTCTCGACGCGGAGTTTCTGAAAAGTGATGGAATCGAGCTTGATCTCCTTGGCGAACTTCGGGATGTAGAGCATCTCTTCTTCGCTCTCGCCGACGTTGCCGTAGATGAAGTAGCCGTGCAGAAAGAAATCGTACTGCTCCAGAACTGCAAACGCATCCCGGATCTGCTGCTGGGTGATACCCTTGGAAAGATGTTTCAAGATTCGATCGTGAGGCGACTCGACGCCGATCAGAAAGATCCTAAAGCCTGCTTTCCATGCCTTCTCAAGGATACTGGGATGTTTTGCCATGTCAATTCGGGCCTGGACGGCAAACATCTTTTTGATATTGTTCTCGATAATCAGATCGCAAAGCTTCTCGCTGCGTTTGGGATTCGTGAAGAAGTTGTCGTCGCTAAAGAGGACGAAATCGGCCTTGACCTGCTTGAGTTCCTCAATGACCGATTCGAGCGGGCGTTCCGTGTAGCTCCTCTTTTGCCCGAGCGGATTGAGACTGAACGTACAGAACTTGCACTTGAACGGGCATCCCCTCGTTGTCAGTATCGTATCGAACGTAAGGCTGCTCAGTCGGAGGCCGTGCTGGACCCAGTAATAATCGTGCTTTCTAAGCGACCGGTCGGGAAATGGAATAGCCGCTACGTCGGGCAGAGGATGGATCTCGTTGTGGATGACTTTTCCGTCTTTGCGGTAAGAAAGCCCGCGAATATCCTCATTTGGGGCGCCGGCTACGATCTGCTTGATGATCTCTTCGCCTTCGCCTCTCACGATCATATCGATGTTCGGGCAGCGCTCGAACATTTCTTCTACGTCCTGAGTGGCTTTGTAGCCGCCGATGATCGTGCAGACGTCAGGGGGTAGTTGCGAGATGTACTCGCAGATCCTCCTGTATTGAGCCCCCCATTGGACGCTGATGCAGAGCAGGTCAATCTCACTGGCGATAAATGTGGAAAGCGTCTCGGGGTCCTGGTAGGCCCTTTCATATCGAAGGTCAAGAAGCGTTACCTTGCCGACGAGATCCTTCATGCTCGCGGCGATATACTCGAGACCGGTCGGAGGAAACATCCCCATAGTCGGGGTGGAATGGCCAAAATACGGATTCAATGCCAAAGCATGCTTGTATTTTTTCATCGGCACATTATACCGGGAAAGATTGTGCATACAAGCTAATTAAGACAACTCACCGACAAGCCAAGGCTCGAGCGTTCAACATTGCCCGTCTCTGTTGTCTGACGTTAGCCTCGTGCTGTGTCACCCTTAAACTTAGGGATTCTAATTTTGACAAAGCACTATACTCTGTGTCCTAATCGCCTGCGCTTTCTTTGTTTAGCGGAGTGGTCCATAGATAGATAGTGTGCTGGTCCCAATCGTCTTCAAGGCTAAGTTCGACGACCTTGTCGGGCTTGACTCCTTTCATGTCGAAGTCGTGCGAGACAATTCGCGAGCCGGGTTTGAGTTTCTCCAACTGTGGGATCAGCTTGACGTTCAGGTCGGGAAGCAGATAGAGCGTGATCACATCCACCTTGCTGAGGTCCAGAGTGAAAATGTCCTTCTGCTCTATTGTGACCAGGTGTCCGACATTGTTCTTTTCGATGTTCTCCAGCGATGCTTTGACCCGCCCACGGCGCAAATCGTACCCTGCAGCTTTGCATCCGTATTTCTTGGCGGCCGTCACGACGATCCTGCCGTCCCCGCAACCGAGGTCGTAAAGCAGATCGTCCTTTGTGACTTGCGCCATTTCGAGCATCTTGTCCACAACCTCCTGAGGTGTGGGAACATAAATGACGTCGGGCTTGCGAGGGGTTTTCTTGATCCGAGGGGTTTGTCTGCCGGCAGGCGTCATACGTCTCTTCTCGCCCGTCACCTCGGCGGCGCCCATTGAGCTGGTAATCTCGCCGGTGAGTTTCCTGCCCTTGATTTGACCTGCGAAGCTGATGTCTAATGTTTCGTAGCCCACCTCAAGACTCGTCTTGAACGTCATGTCTTTGCCGTCGAGATTGACCTTCTCGATTGAGATTGGGCCGTATCTGGCGCTCAGGTTGGGCAGCACCCTCAGCTATTCTTTCCTGTCCCTGTTGTCGAACTTAACGTCAAGCTCCCACTGGCCGATGACCGGGGCGCCCACACGCTTTGCCTCTAACGCGATTTCGCCGCGATCGGACTTGATCGTGCCGGAAAGCGTGTGTCCCTTGACTGTTCCTTCGAAGCTCGATTCCCACTGCCGGTCCTGGATCCTGCTCTTGCGGTCGAACGAGAGTTTCCCGGTCTTGAATTGCACATTTGTTATTTCATGCTCGCCGTACTGGCTTTTCCAATCGGCGCTGAGTTTGCCTTGAGCGTCCGCCTTTACGATGAGGTCGGCGGCGAATTCCCTCTCGCCCAGCTTGAGCTTTGTCTGCCAGGTTCCCGCCGCCATCGGTATCCTTCTGATACGTTTGCCCCGGGCCTGGTATTCGCCCGTGTTATTTGAGAAAACCCCCGACAGCTCACCCTGCCTGACGGATCCGGCGAATGTTGTGTCAGTATCGCCTTCGTCCAGTCGAATGGTCATCGCAAAACTCAATTGCCTGTCTTCGTACTCGATTTCCCTAAGTTCGGTGATGCCCCAGAAACAGAGCCACTCGCCCTTGAGCGAGCCATCGGCCTTCATCGAAAGCGACAGGATGGACGGCAATTGTTGGCCGTCGATGTCGATCTGAAGCCGCCAGTCTCCCTTAATAGCCCGCCTGGCAGAGCCTGCCGAGACCGGAGCCAACGGTGTCAGAACAATCACAAAGGCAAGTATCCGGACGATTTGGTTAAGTGCTGACTGTTTCATTGCGTTTACCTCCTAAAATGAATGAGCGTTTCGAACGTATTTCCTATTAGTCTATTCACGTATGATTGTCAAACGGAAAAAAAGAGACCCCTGGCATCACCACCCCTACAAATGATCTGAATAAAAGAACTAGTATATTCCTGAATATGCTCTTCGAAAAGCCTCAATTGAGCTAAGCAAAAGATGGGGTTGCCGGAAGCGGTGCTGAAAAAAAGCCCCCGCTTGAAGGAGGACGGTAAAGTCAGCAGGGGCTTATTGTAAACACCGCTCATTTGCCTATCAATCGAACAAGACGCTTGCGAATCCGACAATATTGCCTGCTTTTTGAAAAAAAGTCCCTGCCTCAAGGAGGAGGAGTGGGATTGAGTAAGGCAGGGACTTTCGCAATAGTGTGTGTTCAGTACACTATTTGTGCCTCCGTCCCTGGAGAACGAGTCATCCTTAACTATGTCCAAGTGCCACCACTTGTGCCGGATGTAACGTTTTTTCCGAATTTAACATTTCTTCCGCAGTTTTGGCTGCTGCCCGGCCCCATCCGGTGTATACCCTTCTATGATAGCAAATTCCCGCGAGTAAGATCATAAACTGTTATTGCAAAGCTACTTACCCGCGCAGAAACGGGAGTCTCTAATCGTGAGCACTGTATGTGATGGTCGCAAAGAGCGTTTTTGGCTCTTTGGCCTTGTCTTTCTCACAGAGATATGGTATCGTATCACTTAGCGATTTGGAGAAGTATGGCCGAATCAAGGTCGTGTGGGAAACAACAATCCGGGCGTGACTATGAAAGGCAGCAAGATGACCAGTCAGGATGAGGAGTCCAGAGCGCGCAGGGTCAAGGGCTTCACGTTAATTGAATTGTTGGTTGTGATTGCCATTATTGCGCTGCTGATGGGGATAATGATGCCTGCCCTGCAGCGGGTGCGCAAACAGGCCCGAACCGTCTACTGCCTGAGCAGCCTCAAGCAGCTTGGGGTGGCTATGACTGCCTATGCCTTGGACAACGAGGATTATGTTCCCCGGGCCCTGGACCATGAGGTGAAATGGATCCTGACATTTATTCCCTATCTGGGCAGCGAATACAAGCATGTCCAGGATTACCGGGAGGTGGATGTATACCAGTGCCCGTCCTTTCCTCGTCAGGGAGTGGGTCAATATGGTCACAGCAATGCCGAGCAGACCGTGGACTACGTTCTGAACGCCTGGGATATGACGGATCCGGGTTTCTCGACCGGCGACAGGGGCAACCAGATGGATGAGCCGACCAAGCTCAACCACATCAAATCTCCCGCCATGCGCATTTACATGGCGGACAACTCTGCGGGGGAGTGGCGCCCTGTGGTTCGCGACAGATATGAGCTGGACATTCTATCCAGATTCAACTATCTGGACGTTTGGTCGAGCACGCACCTGCCTGCGTCGACGCGAGAAACCAAGGGCAATAATCTTACTCGCCGGATCGCCGCCAATCGCCATCGCGGGGACGGCTGCAACAATCTCTTCTTCGATGGTCACGCCGACTGGCTGCACAAGACCAAGAACACAGCCAGATTATGGTGCGGCTTCGAGGATCCCAATCCTATCGACTGATACCGGTGGATGCCAGGAGCGTTTTTTCGGCCTGGTTCAAAATAGGCGCATTAGGGTAACAACCTGCAGGGTGGGCCGTGCCCACCCTGCCTTCATGAATATCGAATATCGAACAAGGAATGATGAATGTCGAAGTGTACCTCTCGAGGGCATGCCGGTATTCCTTCGACATTCGATATTCGGTGTTCATGATTCGATATTCAATTGTTCTGCACAGGCCACCCTACAGAAGGTGCATGTTGCCTTAGATTGAACCTTGCCGGTTTTTCGCAGGGCATCTGTTTGCCGGCCGTTGCCGCAGGCGCGTCCGGACCAATCTGGGAGCCGTCTGTCGAGGTTCAAATAGAAAAAAGCCCCTGCTTTCAGGAGGAGGTGGGTTGATTTAAGCAGGGGCCTAAATGGCAGTGCAAAAGAAATACACTTGCCCAGGAGCTTCCAAATGGTTTGACGCAGTTTCGTGCTTGTCAGCAAACTGATCGTCAAATCTGTATATAAGTGCCATCGGTTGCGCCAAACGTAACGCTTTTTTTCAATAGTCCTTGAATCGGCGCATCCATTGTGGCCATGCGGACGGTCGGACGCCCCCGGCTCTGGTCCAGGGGCCATTCTTTGGAAAGTATCGATGCCATTTCAATGTCCACAATTCCTTGAGGCCTACTTTCCTCACCGAGCCATCCATGAACACGCTGTTGGCGCCTGCGCCATGGCGGTCGATACAGAAATACTGCATCGCGCTGTAGTTGCTGTCCGGATTCAGTGGGTCCCTGAGCGGAAAATCTCCGTCGCCTAAAGGTGGGTCTAGGTAGTGGGGACGCGCTCCCCTCCAGACGCAATCGCCGAACACAGGAACGCTGCTTGCATCGGTGATGTTTGAGGTCCTCCACAAGCTATCGGCGCCGGACGGGCCGGCGGGACGATCCATGATCCAGTCATTCAGGCCGTAACTGCAGAGAGGCTTCGGCTCAAACAGCAGCCACGCGTGAGATCTCGTGCCGGCGCCTATGTACTTCAAGGCCCAGAAGCGTTTCTTGGTGACGGTGTCTATCGCTGGGTCTGTGACGAGGCTGTCGGGGTCGGCGACGTAGTGCTTGGCGGCCATCGGGCATAAGAAGAGTGAATCTTTGCAGTTGCGGTAGTAAGGCAGCATGGGTTCGACCCAGGTATCACCGGCCACAGCCAGAAAGAATTTGTCGTCGTTGGCGGTTGCATACATCGAGAACATCAGGCCCCATTGGTGTAGATTTGACTGACAGGCAACCGTCCGTGCCTGGTTTCTCACCCGGCGCAGGGTCGGCAACAGAATCGCCATCAGTAGCGAAACGATGGCAATCACCACCAAGAGCTCTATCAACGTGAATCCCTTTGGCTTCTGCACGGTGGCCTTACACCTCATTTAAGAAAGGTTTCTCTATGTCGACATTCTTCTTTGAGTTATGGTGGGGCTCCCCAGTTTGCCCATCTGGCATTATCATAACATAATTTATCGCAGTAAGGCAAGGCAATGATTCTCAAACTCGCCTTTCTTGTGCCTAATCCCGCAAGAGCTGCCCGATTTTCGGGAGACTCGTCGAGACTGCGTTATGGTTTTGGCATTATAGGGCTTGAATTTCATGGTAGTATCTCAGGAAAAGTGTGAAAGCGTGCAGAAATACCCCTCATGAAGTCAGGTGGGAAATACCAGGTAAGAAAACCCTTATTCGGCCCTCCCGGAGATGTCAAGAGACCCTGCGACTTCCAATTTGGTAGTGACTGTTGCTGCTTTGGAAGCATATTAGCATCCCCAATTTGGCCGATAAATCCCTTGTGTTTGGTGCGCCGGGTAGTCACTCGACATCCTCGACGACAATGCGAGTCAGTATTGGAAGCACGAGGTAGCTGTTCTTTTCATCAAGAGGGACGTTGAATAGATGAGAATTCTGAGTGAATGATTTGCCACGAACTGACCCATCGTTGTCGCAGACCAATCGTTCGGGGGGTGGCAGTCAGCAAAGTCTCGTGTTTTCGGCCCCTCATGCCGTTGCCAATGGCGTGCTTGCGAGAGACCGCCATATTTTGGTCGGTAATGAAAAGTGTCACTGCAGTTTGGCCGACACATAGTATTATGAAGGCGGTGTGCAGGGACCATCCATGGAAGGTCGGACTGCTGCCGCTGGTCGATCCGGAACTTTGGTACCAAAAGAATGTCGACTGCAAAGAAGATCAAGACATCGCGCCATTGCATCAGCAAGTCAAAATGCGCCGAAGACGATGCTGTCGCAAACGCGCCGGACAGCCAAGTTGGCATGCGAGTGGAAGGATGTAGAACTTCGGTCAAGGATTTTCGATGTGCCGTCTATTCGGCCTTTTTCGGTAAGACCGGCCCCATGGCATCAGTCTCGAAGGAATGGACCCGGTGGACTGGATATTCCTCTCAAGAGCTTTGTCAAGATCCCGAAGCCTGGCCCAGATGTATTCATCCCGATGACAGAGCGAGAGTGGTCAGCGCCTTTGGCACCGCTTGCAGGGATGAGGTTCCACATAGCTTGGAATACAGGGTGGTCCACAGGGATACGGGGCAAGTCCGCTACGTCAGAGACCAGGGCCTTCTGGGCGAGGACGAAGAGACTGCTATTGCAGGACTCGACAGGATTGTGACAGACGTCACCGAGCTGAAAATGCTGGCCAATGAGCTGCAGGAGTACCGGGATCATCTCGATGAGATGGTTGACGAGCGCACTACTGAATTGTCGAGAGCCAATGAAGTTCTCAGGATTGGAGATGCCGAGCGCAGAAAAGTGCTGGAAGCGTTGGGCAAGAATGAAGAGAAGTTCAGGACAATCTTTGAGAATGTTACCGACGTCATTTGCTACTTGGACAACAGGGGAAAGATACTGGATGTAAACAGCAGAATTACCGATGTGCTCGGTTACAGGCCGGAGGAGGTGATTGGAAAGTACTTTGCCGCCATCGGCGTGTTCGGCTTGAGAGACTTGCCGGGATTGGTCAAGCTCTTCAGGGATGCTGTTCTGAGTGGTGAACCTGCGAGCCCGTTCGAATTGAAGCTTAAGAACAAGAGTGGCGCCACTGTTTTTGTGGAAGTGGATACCAAATTCATAAAGGACGACGGTGAGGTAAAAGGTATTGTAAACATAATAAGAGACATCACCAAACACAAACGAGCCGAGCAATCCTTGAGAATCCTGAACGAAGAGTTGAAGACAGCGATACGAAAACTCACGGTTGCAAACCGTGAGCTTGCTGATTTTGCCCATGTTGCGGCCCATGATTTGAAGGCGCCTTTGCGGGGAATTGGAAGTCTGGCCGACATGATGTCCGCCGAGTACGGCGACAGATTGGACGAGCATGGTAGAGAGCTGCTCGATACGCTCCTTGGAAGGGCAAGGCGAATGTACTCACTCGTAGACAGCGTCCTACAGTATTCTCAATTCGGCCGTGTCGCAGAAAAGAAACAGAAAGTAGATCTCAACAAGCTGCTCCAGGAAGTGATCACCGCAATAGCTCCGCCGGAGAACATTGCGATATCTGTGGGCAGCAGATTGCCCAGCCTAATGTGTGACAAGACCCGAATGACACAGATATTTCAAAATCTGGTGGACAACGCTGTGAAATACATGGACAAACCTCGGGGTCAGATCAGGATCGATTGCGCCGAAGAAGACGGCTTCTGGAAGTTCAGTGTTGCCGACAACGGCAGGGGAATAAGAGAGAAGCACTTTGAGAAGATATTTCAGATGTTTCAGACGCTTGCCAGCCGCGATGAGATCGAGGGCACCGGAATCGGCCTGGCGATTGTGAAAAAACTCGTTGAAACCTCCGGCGGCAGTCTCTGGGTCGAATCGCAGGTGGATGAAGGAAGCACGTTCTTCTTTACGCTACCGTGGTAAGCAAGAAGACCCCTACTCTACGGTTTCGACGGGCGGGGCGAGAAGCAGCAGTGTGTTCTGGAGTTTCTCAATGCTCTTCTGCAGGGCTTTTCTCGATTGCTCGTGATACTCCATGGAAGAGTAGATCATTTCCCGGGCGGCAAGTACGTCGTTTCGAGCCAGATCGCCGTAATAGCCGCTGGTCAATACCCCGGTGAGCACGCCGGCGGCCTGTTTCTCCTTCTCCAACACGGCGTCAATATCTTCAAGAAACTTCAGTTTGCCGGCTCTGACTGCGTGGATCTGCTGAGTCAGCGTTTGCACGGTAATCACCACCTTATCTGCTCCCAAATCGGTCGTGCCGTTGGTGACAATCAACTCGATAGTGTGGATGCCGACCGGCAGCATTATCGTGGGATTTGCGCCGTTTGCTCTGTACATGTTGCCGTCTATCGTCCAGGTCCATTCGTACACAAGTTTGTCCAGGTTGGGATCGCTCGATGCCGAGCCGTCAAGGGTGACCCCGGCCGTCGTCCCCACCGTGGCCAGAACGGTCCGATCTTCGCCGGCGTTGGTCACAGGTGCCGAATTACCAGAGATTTCGTGCAGGACTACTGCGCGATAAGCGTCGCGCTGAAAATCGATGCTGAAAGGCGTTCCGTCACGCCACAGGCCTTTTAGTCTGCCGTCGCTCATACCCGGAAAGGGGTAGTACTCGAAGCCGTACCCATAAACGTGTACCGCCCCGCCCGGCGCAGGGACAGAGATCCCCATGCCGGTGATTTGGCCTCCGAAGAGATTCAGCTTGCCGGTGCTAACTGTGACATTCCAGCAGGTTCCGCCGCTGACATTAATTGTGCCGCCGATGTCCCAAATACTCGGCTCGGTGACAGTGCCCCCACTGATATTGATCGTGCTCTGCTCGTGACTTTGGGCGTATGTGATCCGCCCGCCGCTGATGTTGACTGTGCTCTTGTTACGACTCCACAATTTCGCTATTGTGCCTCCCGTGACCTCTACGATGGTAGCCCCGTGGACAAACACGTCGTCATAGTCATCTCCGTCTTGCACGACGCCATTACTTGTAAAATCAATGTCCAGGCCGTCTGCGGCGAAATTCACGTTGGTGCACAGGGTCATCGCCCATGCTATTGCAAATGCTGTGCAAATTCTTGCTTTCATCACCTCATCTCCCCAAAAGCCGTTTCCATTCACGTGTGGACAACGTTCTCCTCCGAGTTTCGCCCCTTGTGAGCGTGCCAATCTGCCTCCTTACAAATTCTTCAAGCTCGCTCGGTTTTGATCACCACCTTCACTAATCCATGCTTTGGCGAGCCAAACATTACGCTCGCAGGTCCGAATCGGTCGTCCGTCCAGACAACTTGGGACCTGACGGCTGGAGAATTGGGAATGAGTGGATAAACCTGCCTCGAACTCCAAACGCGTACCCCGTTCGTTGCGGGAGTGCCCGTTCCGTCTTTCTGCACCACTCATTTCCATTAGAGTAGCCATACAAATCCCTTCGCACGAATTGCGTCTGCTCAAAGCAGACATCTTGGAGGGTGGAAAGATTCACACCGATTGATGATCCACCATACCCTCGATCCTATATCACTATCTATAGTTATAGGACCTGGTTGTATGCAGTCAAGCTATTTGCATAATTCTCGGAAAATCTTGAGATTCTTCTCCAATTTTGCGCGATGGGAAAATGCGGTGATTACGCATTTTTTGGGCAGGAAAAGACCCTCTGCTCGTGCGCCGAGCAAGGGCGAAGAACCAGGGGCCCTGCAAAGCCCAAGGCATGAGTCTTGCCGATTCTTGCTTAAGGCCGCGGATTTCCTATGTTTTGTATAGGGGTAGCATTATGAAACGAACAAACAGATTCAGCAAGATTACGTCCTTTCTTGCGATATGTGCCGGTATCACTTCTGCCTGCATCTGTGTGTTGCTGATCTCGGGCGAGTATCACTCAGCACGCTCCAAATTCGAGATCCAGAGCCGGCAGGTCCAGGGTTGGGAGGCCTGCCGACAGGCCAATCCCAGTTACTACGAGGCAAGCGAAAAGGCCGTCGGCTCCTCTCTGGAGAACCTGGCCGAATCCCAAAGCAATTTCTGGGTGAAAATGCCGAAAGTGCAGTTGGCGGGATTCCTGGCCCTGGGAGGCTTGGGCAGTGCCGCCTTGGGATATCTGGCGACCTGGGCGATCGTCTTGCTCGGTCGTTCGGGCATTAAGGGATTCCTCAGGTACCGGGAGTTTCGCCGTCTTCACGGCTGTCCGAACTAAAGAACCGCGCATAAATAATTGATCCATTTCTCATCTCATCTTCACGCCATCTTCAG
>CAZLTY010000111.1:0-14071 GCA_964562575.1 uncultured Pirellulales bacterium | reverse complement strand
GCATGCCGAGCAGTTATTGAAGAGGCCCTGCAGAGCGGCATACCGGCCAATTCCGTTTATGTCCACATCGTGTGGCCGGTCATGTTGGAAATCGAGAAACTGCTGCGGACCGACAAAATAACGGCCCTCCAGGAGCATTTGGCCACGCGAGTCAATCGCACGATCGTAGATCAGTTGCAGAACAAACTTCCGCGCAGGCCCAGAAGGAACAAGAGGATGGTCGTCTGCTGTGCTCCGGAGGAGTTGCAGGAACTGGGCGCTCAAATCCTGACCGACCTGTTCGAAAGCGACGGCTGGGAGGTGCGATTCCTGGGTGGCGGACTTACAAACGACGATATTCTCGCTTTCATAAACGAGTACGCCCCCGCAATTCTGTCGATCCACGGGACTGCGCCGAAGCAGGCCCCTGGCATTCGGCGGCTGATCGACACGATAAAATCGGTGAACGCCTGGCCGGATCTGCGGATAATGGTCTCCGGCGGGCTGTTCGACCGCGCCGAAGGCCTCTGGCAGGAAATGGAGGCTGATCTCTACGCCCCCACGCCGCTTGAGGCTCTCGAACTGGCGTCGAGCGAGAGTGTCCCAACCCCAGGCGAGCCGCGAACGATAAACCGCAGGAGAAAGCGCAGGCAAGTCATACAGGAAAAAGTCCCGGTGCAGGTCTGATCGCAGCCTAACCGGGCAGGCGGACATCCGGTGCTGTGAGACTTTTGTGTAAAGACGATATAGGTGTGTAGTAAGTAAGTGGTTAAGGCCAAAAGGGGCGAATTCGCGAGCAAAGCGACTATTCGCCCTTTTTTGGTGCCTCATTGGCGAGGATCGTAACATTCAGCTCTGTTTGCCACCGGTGATATCCGCCTGAAATTGGTTTTTCTTGCATAATGTGCTCATAGCCACAAAGGCGCCAGGACACCAACTTACACATCGACATTGGATGTTCCTTGTTCGATATTCAATATTCCAAGGCTCTTTGCCTTTCGTTAGGCGTCATTCCTTGCTACTATGATCGGGCTATTCGTCTTAGCGGATGTACATGGTGGGATCGGTTTAAAACGCGTGATTGACTTGCAGAGGCTCGCATTGCATAATGGGCTCTAGCAAGGTTGCTGAGGTTGTTGTGATTAGGAGATCACTGTAGTATGGCCACTCTGAATTTCAAGGGTAAGGCGTTTGTCCAGAATCATCATTTGCTGGTCAAGCACCATCAATTGGTGCCGTGCAAGGAAAAATCGCTGACGGACAAGGTCAGCCTGCACGACAACCTGATCATCCACGGCGATAATCTCAAGGCTCTCAAGGCGCTGCTGCCCACATACGGCGGCAAAATCAAGTGCATCTATATCGACCCGCCGTACAACACAGGCAACGAGAAATGGGTCTATAACGATAATGTCAATTCCCCTATGATGCAGGAGTGGTTGGGTAGCGTTGTGGACAAGGATGACCTCACCCGCCACGACAAATGGCTATGCATGATGATGGCCAGGCTGAAGCTTCTTCGAGAATTCCTCTGCGAAGATGGCGCGATTTTTGTCAGCATAGATGACAACGAGGTTCAGCACCTCCGATCTCTTATGGATGAAGTGTTTGGAGAAGATAATCTGCTCGCGGTTTTTGTGCGCCGTCGCCGTCTCTCCACTGGCATGCGAGAAAACCCGGTTTCACCTGATCACGAGTATGTTATAGCATTTGCCAAGAGTGTAGGCTGCCTCGAGCTTACTGGTACTAGTAAGAGACCCGAGGATTACCCACTCGATGACGCCAAGGGACGATACAGAAGCACTGATCTTACAGTCGGAATGTCGCGAGCGCTGCGTCCGAATCAGTATTATGCGATCACTGACCCCAGCACAGGGCAGCAATATTGGCCGGCGGATGAACGCGTGTGGCGCTTTGAGCCCAGCACGATGGCGAGAGAGATTGAAGCTGACAATCTGATCTGGCCTTCATCGAAAGCTCACAGCAGAATGTCGCGCCCTCGTTACAAGACCCGTTACGATCCCGAGGATGGCAAGACTGTTCCGGTATCCACCTGGATGAGGTCTTCCGGTGAGCCGAGCAATGTCGATGATGATGGGATTCTGCTACTGTCATCCGGATTGAATCAGGAGGCCACGCGCGAGCTTCGCTCGCTCTTGGGGGAGCAACAACTTACGTATCCCAAGCCCGTCTCCCTTGTACGTGCCTTCGTTTCGTTATTCGCGGATGGGGATGCGATCATTCTTGACTCATTTGCGGGCTCCGGGACGACGGCACATGCCGTTCTTGCCATGAATCAAGAGGACGGCGAAAAGCGTCGTTTCATTCTGATCGAGTGCGAGGACTATGCGGACAGCATAACGGCCGAGCGCGTGCGGCGGGTGATAAAGGGTGTGCCGAATGCCAAGGATGAGAAGCTCAAGAGCGGTTTGGGAGGTAGTTTCAGCTATTTTGAATTGGGCGAGCCGATAGAGATGGAGAGCATCTTGAGCGGTGATGATCTGCCTACGTACAAGGAGCTTGCGCGGTATGTATTCTACACGGCCACGGGTGAGGAATTTGACGAAAGTGGTGTCGATGAAGAGAAGAATTTCATAGGTGAGAGTAAGGAGTATCTGGTTTATCTCTTCTATGAGCCCAGCCTGGAGTACCTGAAGAAAACGGCATTGACTTTGGACAGAGCGAAAGGGCTAGGGCCTTATGAGAATAAGAGACGGCTCGTTTTTGCGGCGACCAAGTATCTCGATCAGAGACATCTTGACGAATTACGAATTGATTTCGCACAACTGCCGTTCGAGATATATCAGTTGGTGAAGTAGGATGGAACCGAAGGAATATCAAGTCAAGACGCTGGGCCGGGTTAAGCGGTACCTAGACAACCTGTACGCAGCACACGAACAGTACGAGCAGATGATCGCCCAGGGGCAGGGGAAGTTTGTTCGCGATTTTTCTTCGGTGGCGTGGGAAGAGAGCGAGATTCGCGGGGCCTATCAGGGCAAGAAGGATGGGCTTGACAGGCCTTTGCCCAGCTTCTGTCTGAAAGTGCCGACCGGAGGCGGCAAGACCTTTCTGGCCGTCAAGACAATCGATCTGGTCAACACCAACTACCGCAAAAGCCAGACGGGTCTTGTGCTCTGGATCGTGCCTACAACGCAAATCTATAATCAGACAATAAGAAGCCTGCGAGACCGCGACCATCCTTATCGTCAGCACCTTGATATAGCCAGCGGCGGACGGACGGCTATTCTCGAAAAGACCGACCGTTTTACGCCGCTTGATGTTGAAGAAAACCTGGTCGTTCTGATGCTCATGCTCCAGTCTGCCGGGAGGAAGAGCAAAGAGGTACTGAGGCTTTTTAAAGACAGTGGCGGTTTTGCGGATTTCTTTCCGCTCGAAGACGATGTCGAGGGCAGTACTCGTCTGCTTGAGAAGGTGGGGAACCTTGATACCTTTGATGCCGAAAGCGCATTTTGGGGAAAGCAAATAAAGACGTCGCTCGGCAATACGCTTCGTCTTCTGAATCCAATAATAATTCTTGATGAAGGCCACAAGGCATACAGCGAGATAGCACAGGAGACGCTGAGAGGTTTTAATCCGTGTATGATTGTCGAGCTTTCTGCAACGCCGCCGAAAGCGAGTAACATACTTGTCGATATAAGGGGGATTGAACTGAACCGAGAGGAAATGATCAAGTTCGATCTGCACATTTTCAACAAAGCTAGCCCTGACTGGAAGGATACGCTGCTCGACAGCCACAACCATTTGGAGATGTTGAAGGAATAAGCACGCGAGCACGCAGGGCAAACGGGCAGTTACATCCGGCCGATCTGCCTTATCCAGGTGGAAAGAACGGGCAAGGCGCAACGTGGGGCTGGCAAGATTCATGCAGAGGACGTGAGGGAGCACTTGATAAAGGTCATGGGAGTTCCGCCGGAACAGGTTGTTGTCAAGACGAGCGAGAAGGACGAACTCAAAGAAGTCGATGACGTCGGCGGCCTTACGTCACCGGACTGCCGGATTCGGTACATCATAACCAAGCAGGCGCTTCAAGAGGGGTGGGACTGCGCGTTTGCCTACGTGCTTTGTATTCTCACAAAGCCGGGTTCCAAGACCGCTCTGACGCAGCTTGTGGGCCGGATATTGCGTCAGCCGTTTGCCAAGAAGACGGGGATTAAGGAACTTGACGAGAGCTATGTCTTTTGTTTTCAGCAACAAGGAGCGGAACTGCTCGACGAGATTCGACGCGGCTTCAGAGGAGAAGGACTCGGCGACCTCGTTGGCCGTATTGGGCTCGACGATGAAGTCGAGGGCCTGCATGACGAAGAGCGCTTGTGTCAAGTGCGGGACAAGTTCAAGAAGGCGGCAGGTCAGGTAATCTTGCCGGTGTTTGTGATGCGGGACGGCAGCAGTTGGCGGAGGGTGAGTTATGAGATGGACATAGCCAGCCGGATTGCGTGGGACCAGGCCGATCTGGGCCCAATGTCGTCACTTGCGCTCTCGGCGGTCGTGGAGAAGGATTTGGAGCAAGTCGCGGGGATTTCCGAAGATGCGAGTCGAGTCATAGAACTCAAAGAGGCTATAACCTTAAAGAAGGGGAGTCTCAAGCTTGATTCGGTGTTTATGACACGGCATCTGATGGATATCGTGCCGAATCCGTGGATTGCGCATGAATTCGGCGAACGGGTGTTGCGCGATCTTCTCGGACGATACGACAAGGGCATGGTGGTGAATAATCTCGTTTTCATTATTGAGGAATTGCGAAAGCACTTGTTCGGCCAGAGAGACAAGCTTGCAGAGAAGGTTTTTACGGAGATGATATCGAAAGACGAACTTCGGTTCCTGGTAATCGCAAATGACTTGGGATATAAGCTGCCGACGAAGAAACGTGTGCGATCGGAACGGACGCTAACGAAAGAGAGCGGCGAACAGTTGGAGCGGACCTTGTTCGACTATGTCCCGGAAGAAGATTTCAACGAGATGGAGAAGAAGGTGGCGTGGTACCTCGAGGAGCAGGAAAGATTGTTTTTCTGGTATCGCAATGTTCCGAAGCAAGACTACAGTGTTCAAGGCTGGCGGCAACACAAGGTATATCCCGATTTCATTTTCACGACAACCGGCGGCAACGGGAACGGGCTTGATCGCGTTTTTGTTGTTGAGACGAAAGGGTTGCACCTCAAGGGAAACGAAGACACCGGCTACAAGAGATCCGTCTTTGACCTGTGCAACACTCTGGCAAAGGCAACGACAACAAATCGGCTTGGAATGGAGTTGGAGAGTGAGAAGATATCATTCCACGTTGTAGACGAGGGTGAATGGGAGCAGAGATTCAACGAACTCCTCTCCATCTAATCGCCAAACTGTGGCCGGGGTAAGCCGGAACGAATCAAGAATGTCGAATTGAGAATTGTAACTGATTGATCAGGACCTGAGAATCTGTCCCATGTCCTCCATCTCCTTCTGTGCCTTTTTCCTCCTGTGCTTGTGTTTTCCGCCTTTGAGGGTCTCTATCCTGGGGGTGGCCTTGTCCTGCAATGCGCCTGGCTGACGGCCTTTGTCCAACATTTCCTCCAAGGAGATTGTACCGGAATCATAGAGACGCCAGAGGTGCTCGTCGAGGAGCTGCATTCCCAGCTTCTTGCCGGTCTGAATGCTGGAGTCGATTCGGTTTGTCTTGTTCTCGCGGATGAGGTTTGCGATAGCCGGGGTCACAACCATAAATTCGTAGGCCGCGACTCGTCCGCGGCCTGTAGCTTTGGGCCTATGGCAGCCCGACAAGGCCCTCGGGATTGTTGCTCGGATGATTAGGAACCGCGCATAAATAATTGATCCATTTCTCATCTCATCTTCACGCCATCTTCAGTCGCTTCTCAATCGCGAAATCCGCGACGTAGAATAGCTACGCCTGTGGTTTCGCTCAATCGGGCGCGACTGAATCTGACGCAAATCTGAGCGATAAATGAAGCACTTATTTATGCGCGGCTCCTTATGTTCTTTTCAGTGTCCAAGAATTCCGGGCTCGACGGGATGGGCTTGTCATCTGATGAGACGTAGGCTAAAGTTGAGCAAGATCATATCGCTTGGCGATGAGCTAAGCAATCTGTTACTATAGGCTCTGTGTTACTGGAGGCACAAACATGACATATCTCAGAGATCACCCGACGTGGTGGCACGTGCTAGTCGGATTGAATGTGGCAATCGTGTTGTTTGGATGTTCGCCGTCGCCAAGGCAAGGCGTCCGACCCGAGCCACAGGCGGTCCCGGCCGAACCGGAAGAAACCGCTGCCCAGTCGGAGAGGATCACCCTTTTCCTGGAGTTCAGACCTGGGACGAAGACCCGTTATCGGGTGACCACTGAGGCTGTCACGATCATGGAAGACGCGGAGGTTGCGATTGGGGGCAACTTTTCACCAGCCCCTCTTGCGAGGATATCCGAAGCAAGCGAGGTGGTCTTCACCCGGGAAATATTGGAGCCGGCATCTGAAGAGCCCAATACGGTCGCAGCTCTGATAACAATCGACCAAGTCAAGTATTCACGTAGATCCCCTGAGCAGGCTGATCTGGCCTTCGACAGCCGGGAACCAGCTCACCAGAGCAGTCCTCTTGCCAGGCTGATCGGCCAGACCTACACCATTGAAATTCATCCCCTGGGCTATGTGCCCGGGATATTCAATCTTAGTACGGTGCGACTGGCAGTGAGGGGTCCCAGTCCGGCCCACGCTGCCGCACTGGACTTGGTGAGCCCGCCGGCCATCTTCCAGCGCCATGGATTCTTCAGCCTGCCCGGTCCGGACGTCGGGTCCCTGGCGGCGGGGGGGCGGTGGCGAGGCGTACAGCAGGTCACCCTTAAGACACAAGGTACGGGCATGGACCGGCTGGGGGCTCAGAGGTTCGAGAAGATCTACCGGCTGGAGAGTGTGGAGCAGCGGCCTGTGGGCACCTTGGCTGTTGTGGCTTTCACAGGCTCACCCATACCGAGGAGGCCCACGGATGGCCGCCTGTCGGAGATTCCGTTCTTGTCCTGTTCATATGTAGGGGGTGGCGAATTCAACCTGGATGCGGGCCGGGTCGAAGACTACGTGGAGCACTTGGAGGCACGCATACCATTGCCGCGAACAGGATCGTCGCGTGGCGAAAACTCTGAAGGCAGCATCGTAATCGCAACGCGTTCACTTCGGGCGCAGCGGCTTGAGTTGGAGTGATGTTGCCCGGACAAGGAACGGAAATGTCGGACCGTAGCCCTTCGGGGGCAAACCTGTCACAGGAGGCGGTTCCTCGGACGCACGGAAAACACTTGTGTCGTCTTTGGCGTAGGTGTACAATTGTCCATGGTGTGCCTGATCTTGGGGCGGGTGCAGCCGGGCCCCCGTAGTGGGAGAAGCCTGCTTGGAGGGTCTGTACGGACGGCTAATGTCAATCGTGGTGCAACTGTCCCAAAATCTCTGGTTGAGGTGTGACAGATGGGTTCCGAAATGTTCAACAAAGGAGGAATTATTATGTGTAGAAGATGCGTTCTTTTGTGTCTCTCCTGGCTGTGCCTGCATCTGACCGTGGTCTCGGCAGGCGCCGCTCAGGGCACGGATCCCGGAATGGACAACCTGGTGGCCTGGTGGAAGCTTGACGACGGTCCGGGCAGCACCACCGTTGCCGACTCCAGCGGAAACGGTCGTCACGGCCAGTTTCCCTCGGCAACGGGCCATCCCGAGTCCTCTGATCCGCAGTGGGTCGTTGACCACGAGGGCGGGATGTCTCTGCGTTTCGATGGGACGGACTATGTGAGATGTGGAGGAGGCAAGAACCTGGGATTCCATGCCGATCCGAACGACCTGGGCTCCTGTACGGATCCCCCAACCTGGGCCGACTTCGATGGCGAGTCCTTTACTGTCGCCACGTGGGTCAAGGAACTCAATTCCAACAACTGGGCCACGTACGTGGGCAAGGGTGAACGCGCATACAAGCTGCAGATGCTCTTTGCAAGGACGCTGGTCCACTGGGCCTATCCCCGTACTCCTGCGGGAGGCTATGCCGCGGGTGATGCGCCGGACGACGTGTGGAATCATATAGCGGGCATGTGGGACAACGACCAGGAATACGCCAGCATCTGGGTCAATGGTGAGCTATCGGGCACGAGGACCGACTGGGTCGATGTAGTGACGGACCCGGGGAACAACAACTACGATCCGGCCGCCCCCGGCCGGCGCACTGACAGCGACTGCGAAGTGACACTAGGTGCGCGCGCTAACGAGGATTGGGGCACGACCGGTGACGAGGACAACCGTCTGTTGAAGAAATGCGGCTGTCCGCAGCCCGAAGGGCAACCATATGCGGGCACTGCCATGGACGGTCTGCTGAGCGATGTGCGGATGTACAATCGCCTGCTTACCGGCAATGAGATGCTCTATCTATTCACGTTGGGTTTCACCAAGGCCACGCAGCCGGATCCGCGTCACGAGAGCGTGCTCGACGAGGCCCCGCCGGTCCTGTCCTGGATGCCCGATGAACAGGCAGCTTCGCACAATGTGTACTTCGGTGAGAACCTGGCGGACGTGACTGCCGGCACGGCAGAAATTCTGCTCGGCTCCACAGCCGAGAGCACCTTGGCCCTGAGCCAATCGCTGGAGCCGGGCAAGGTGTACTACTGGCGGGTGGAAACCGTGAATCCGGACGGTACGGTAGCCGGTGACGTGTGGAACTTCGAACTCAAGAAGAGCAAAGCCTCAGCGCCCAATCCCCCGGACCAGATGAAGTGGGTGGATCCCAATGCGACGCTGACCTGGGAACCCGGTGTGGATTCTACCATGTCAACGGTCTACTTCAGCCAGAGCCGCGACGAAGTGGCGGCAGGTTTCGGCGGGCAATTAGCGATGGCCAGCGAGTACGACCCGGGCCTGCTGGATCCACAGGCGACTTACTATTGGCGCGTGGATTCCATAGCAGACAGGGTTGTCCAGGGCGACGTCTGGAGCTTCACTACCAAGGGTCCGGATGTCGGCGGCCTGCTGGGCAGCTACTTCAACAATCAGAACCTGCAGGGCAATCCGGTCTTGACCAGGATTGAGGGCCCGCTTGCTTTTGCCTGGGACAACGGATCACCGGAACTCGATGTGGTGGCCGAAGACGATTTCTCCGCCAGGTGGGAGGGCCTGCTGGAAGTACCGATTACCGACACATATATGATTATGGCCCGCAAGGACGATGGAGCAGCCTGCTGGATCGACGGTGAGGTGGTATTCTTCGACATGCTGGCCTCCTGGGGCATTTCCGAGGTCAAGGGATTTGTCGAGCTTGAGGCCGGAAAGCATGAGATCGTGGTGGAGTACTTCGATGTAGGGTGGAACGCCCAGATCGAGCTGCTCTGGAGCACCGAGAGCATGCCTCTGCAGACCATTCCCATCCAGGCGCTGTCGGCCCCACCCAAGGCGAGTAGCCCGCGTCCTGCCGATGGCGCGGTTGACGTGGCCGTCGAGGACTTGGCCTTGACGTGGACTGCGGGCAGCAAGGCCGCCGGGCACCAGGTGTATTTTGGCCAGGATCGTGACGCCGTAGCAGCCGGTGATTCAAGTGTTGACACGGGCCTGGTTGACCAGCCTATGTTCATTGCCCAGGCCGAACGGGGCCAGACGTACTACTGGCGCATCGACGAGGTGAACGACATCGATCAGGACAGCCCTTGGGCCGGTGACGTCTGGAGCTTCACGGCGGCGCCGTTTGCAGTGCTGGATGACTTCGAGAACTACGATGCCGAATCGCCCTATGTGGTGTTTTCGAAGTGGCAGGACAAATTGGGCTTGTGGGACTTCGTGAACAATGAATGGATCGAACTGGCTGCGGGCAACGACTCGGGAGCTCTGATTGGTGCAGAGTTCGCTCCGTATGTGGAGATCGCGGATGTCCACGGAGGATCAGGGCAGTCCCTGCCGCTGGTGTACGATCACAATGATGCGGTCAACTACTCCGAGGGCATCCGTTGGTTTGACCCTCCCAGAGACTTCACGGCCGATGACGGTGCAACTTTGGGTCTGTGGCTTAAGGGTCGCCAGCCACCCACGTCCAGTGTTACCTATGCAGACAGCAAGTTCACGCTGGAGGTGGCGGGCAGTGATATCGGCGGCACACATGACGAATTCGTGTTTGCGTATGATAGTGACGGGGCCGTTGATCTTATTGCCAGGGTCGATGAGCAGGAGGCTACCAACAGTTGGGCCAAGGCGGGTGTAATGCTCCGCTCGGGCCTGAATGACAACTCGGCCTATATCTTCTGCTTTGTCACACCAGACAACGGCGTTGTCGTAGAGATGCGAGCAGCAGACGGTGGCAATCAGAGCGGCTTTCTCGCTCAGATACCGGATGCGAATGCCCCGCACTGGGTGCGCATCCAGCGTCTTGGTTCAAGCATGATGACATGCTCACATAGCGAAAATGGCAGCGATTGGCAAGAGTTGGTTACGACGGTCGACACCTTCGGCACTGAAGCTTACGTTGGCCTGGCCATGACCTCTCACACCAGCAGCGAGATCAACACCACGGTGTTCTCCAATGTGTTGATCGACGGTGCGCCGCTGACTCTGGCGGATATAGATTCCAAGGAAATCGGCGTCCCGTTCAACACGCCTGCGCCTCTGTATGTTGCTATCGAGGACGAAGCGGGTATTCAGGCCACGATGGAGTATGTTCCGGAGGATCTCGCGATTTCGCCCACCAACATCCAACAGTGGACCGAATGGCTTATTCCGCTGTCCGAGTTCGGAGCCCTTGATCTGACCAGAATCACGCGCCTGACGCTGGGCGTGGGCCCGGAGGCTGATGCCGATCCAGAGGGTGCCGGCAGGATGCTCTACGACGATATCCGCATCTACAATAGTGCAGTGAGCCCATAATCCCAGTTGTGTGCGGGAAGAAACTTGAGGGCTGGCAGCTTGAGAGAGTCGCCAGCCCTCATCATTTCGCGCCGTGCACCTGTGACGAACTCAAAGTCAAACACCAAAATCCCTGCTGCCATAAGACTTCTCTTTGAGGCATCTACGTTACGACATAACAGCCACGCTTCACAGCATAGCCTGCAACAATGATCGCCATACGTTAGCATACAACTATGGATCTTGGGTCAAAATCAAGGGTGGGCGAACCCAGGCAATTTAGCGAGGATACGCTTGAAGCTCTTCCAGCATTTGCCAGCGGGCATAGGCGTTCTCCAGTTGTTCGGTCAATTCTTCCAGCCTTGCTGTGACGGCAGCAATATCCTGGCCTCCTTTGTAGAAATCAGGGTCAGCCATAGCATCGTACAATTGCTGCTGCTCTGTCTCTAGTGTTTCAATCAGCTTCGGTATTGCCTCAAGCTCTTTGTTTTCCTTGAACGACAATTTACGCGGCCGCTCTGAGATTTGCTTTCTCCTGGTTTTTTTGGCAGGGGCATTTTCCGACGGTTGCTGTAATTGGAGTGTTTTCTTACTTTGTCTGAGCCAGTCATCATATCCGCCGACATACTCCTTAACAGTCCCATTGCCCTCCAGCACTAATGTGCTCGTGACCACATTGTCTATAAATTCGCGGTCGTGACTTACAAGCAATACCGTTCCTGGATAATTCAGCAGAAATTCTTCAAGCAGGTCCAATGTTTCAATGTCGAGATCGTTGGTTGGTTCATCGAGTACCAGTATGTTTGACGGCCGCGCGAACAGCCGTGCAAGCAATAGCCGGTTGCGTTCACCGCCCGAAAGATTGGCCACAGAGTTGCGGGACTGGCTGGGCGAAAACAGGAAGTTCTGCAGATAGCCGATTATGTGGCGGGCCCTGCCGTTGACGATTAGTGTCTCACTGCCGTCGGCAACATTTTCATATACAGATTTTTCGTAGTTGAGCTGTGCGTGCGACTGGTCGAAGTAAGCGACTTCGAGGTTAGTGCCATGGCGTACGGTTCCTTGCTGCGGGGCCAGCTCCTTTAGCAGAACCCGCAGCAGTGTAGTTTTGCCTGAGCCATTAGGCCCGATTACGCCAATTCTATCGCCCCGCATGATCAGCGTAGAAAACTCTCGGATGATCAGCTCATCGGGCTTATAAGTAAACGAGATCGCTTTTGCCTCAATAACAAGTCTGCCCGAGAGCTGGGTGTCCTGCAATTGCATACGGACGGTGCCTATGATCTCTTTGCGTTGTCTTCTCTCCTCGCGCATTTTCTTGAGAGCTCGCACACGGCCTTCATTGCGCCTACGCCGGGCCTTTATGCCTTTGCGTATCCAAGCCTCTTCGCGGGCCAGATTCTTATCGAAAAGGGCATTTTCGACCGTCTCGGCCTCCATTGCTGCCTCTTTACGCAGCAGGTACGTTTCATAATTGCAGTGATAGCTCGTCAGTCGGCCCCGGTCCAATTCGATTATACGTGTCGCGAGTTTTTTCACGGATGCCCTGTCATGGCTGACGAACATCAATGTCCCACTATATTGTGACAGGAATTCCTCGAGCCACGCGATGGTTTCGATATCGAGATGATTGGTCGGTTCATCAAGCAGCAATATGTCCGGCTCGCGAACGATCGCCTGGGCCAGCAGCACACGCCGTTTCATTCCGGTCGAAAGGTTCTCGACTTGAGCATCAGCGTCCAGTTGTATCTTTTCAACTATCATCTCAACGTGGTGGTTCAACTGCCATCCACCTTCAATGTCGAGATGGTGCTGGAGTTTGTCCAACTGTCTCAGCAGATTCTTGTTGTGCGGTTCAGTGGCGATGCGATGGCTCAGTAGATGATATTCGGCAAGGAGTTTACCTCGCGGTCCAAGCCCCTCGGATACTACATCAAAGACGGTTCCTTTCAGGCCCGCGGGTACGACCTGCGTCAGGCAAGTGACGGAAAGCGAAGGCGTTCTTGAAATAGTACCGCTTTCGGGTTCAATGTCCCTGTAAATAAGTTTCATTAGCGTCGATTTACCAACACCATTGCGACCAAGCAGACATATGCGTTCGCCACGCTCGATCTGAAAGGTCATGTGCTCAAGCAGCGGGTGCCCGCCAAAGCCAACGCTAACTTTCTCCATTCCTAATAACGCCATATCATCTATTACATATAGATCTGAAGATCCTCAAGAGATTGCTTCAGCATATTCCTGTACATCTTAATTTTTGACAGCAGTATGAGAATCCTATATAAGTCTTTGTAATTTAACAAGTACGGAAGTTCTAGCAGGAATAGTTCCATAGAGTGCCTTAACTCGCCTGGAGTCTATATGAATGCGTTCGAGAAGTCCGGCAATGATGCTCAGCCGCCACTGAGGCGCCCACGGCGACCCAGATACAGCGGTACTCACCCAAAAAGTTATCAGCAGAAGTACAAGGAGCACAACATAGAGGCTTATCCTGATCTGAAGGCTAATCTGCGTGCGAAAGGCAAGACACCGGCAGGCACTCATATTCCAGTCCTGGCAGAGGATGTCTTAACCTGCTTGAGACCCCGGCCCGGTGAAGTCGTAGTTGACTGCACTGTCGGCTACGGGGGCCATGCGTCAGAATTTATCAAGCGTATAGGGCCGACCGGAAGACTGATTGCTTTGGATGTCGATAGCACTGAGCTTGAACACACCCGCCAGCGGCTGAGCAAAGTGAACACGCCTGTTAGTTTCTATCGCAGCAACTTCGCCGGCATCGGCAATGTGTTGAATAGAGAAGAGCTCGACGGCTACGACATCATTTTTGCCGACCTTGGTGTTTCGAGTATGCAAATAGACAATCCCGACCGCGGGTTGAGTTATAAGTTTCCATAGTGGCGAAGACCGCATTGTCAAACAGTCGTTTCGTGATGGTGTTAGAAATGGCATATACCAGTCAGCGGCTGAAGATGCAGTTGTGCCACAAACCCAAGAAATCAACTCAAATCCCCGCAGCGCATCAGCCAAATTTCGCTGGGCCGTCAACTGAAGTTTATGAAAAACGCATAGCTTTGTTGTTTATTCTGGTGTCATTGCGTATCAAGGAATTCCTGCGTTTTGCAGGTCGAGAAAATGGATCCGTTTGACCGTTTCTACCAGCCTGAACGCTCAGCTTCTCGGCGGACCCGTCAGGGCCGCCGGTCCCGGCGTGATCAGTGCCTCCAGGTTCAGGTACAGAC
>CAZLTY010000110.1:0-14080 GCA_964562575.1 uncultured Pirellulales bacterium | reverse complement strand
CCCGGCCTTCTGCTATAATTGGGCACAGGAAGAGGGGATTCGCCCGGCACGGCCGCCTCGGCGGTTAATCGCACGTCAATGAAACAATCCGAACTGTTGCTCAGATAAGAGTTGATTACCTGGGCGGCGATGACGTTGGTGCCGTCCACAAGATAGCTGCTCGGATCGACCAAGGTCACGGCAGTGAAACCATGGTTTTCCGGGCGGTTGCTGACGGTAGAATCAAAGGTTAGCTCTGCCGACGGCGTGTTGCCGGCCATAACATGGACATCATTGATCCAGACGTTTACACCGTCATCATACATGACTTCGAGGACGAGATTTCCGATTGCCTGGACGTTCGCTACATCAAAAGACTTGCGCAGATATACTGTCGAATACTGCCCTCTCATATCACTGAGGTTAGTGGCAATGAATGACTCGCCATACCCGAGGGGTGTGTATCCCGTGAGCCAACCGGAATCATTATACAACAGCTGCCGCCAAGCGGTATTTCGTGCCCGAGCTGGCTCTTGTGTGCCCTTGAAATACTTCCATTGGTCATTGTCATGCACCAACACCACACTGCCGCTCTGAGACGCCGCCTGAGAGCCGGGGGCCACTTCGGCGATGCGCCATTTCATCGCGCTAAAGGTTCCGCTGCCTCTAGGGTCGCTAAATGGGGTTGTCTCGAATGTCAGTGCATTGATCGGGTAGTCGGGCGGACACGTTGCCGTCACCGCAGGTCTGTACGGTATGGCCAAGTCACTGGCAATAGAGCTCATATGACTGCCGCGCTCGGCCACGAAATCCTTCATAACCTGGACCATTCCGCGGAAGTCCCTTTGATAGCCGCGATCGACGGCTTCCTGATAGAAGCGGCCCTGGCCGGCCTTTTGGGATGCCTGGCGGTTGAGATATCGAGGATAGGCGCCGCTGCCCATCACCCAATGGTAGTCCCACATGGCCCGGTCTGCATCTACTATGGAGAGTCCGCCATCAGGATCGTCTATGAAGGCCGCAAACTCGTCGATCAGTTGATCCGTCTGCTCGGGATTGAACAGAAGATCGCAAATCTCACGAACGCGATTTCCTGCCGCAGTATTCAATGCGCTGTGATTCAGTACATTGCCGCGCTCCGTGAACGGATCCTCCATGTGAGAGGGTCGATAGTAACAGGTCCAGGTCAGATCTACGTCCCATGGCAGTTGCCACCAGAGACTATTGATGCCGTATTCGTTAGCGGTCAATTCCGGATTGAGATAGAAGAAGTGGTTCTTGCTGGTGATATCGCCGTGGTGGACGGCGTGATAGACGGCGCGCAGGCTGTAAAATGCTTCGAGGTTGACATTTGAGCCCCACCAGCTTTCCGGTGGACGCAAACTGTAGGCGCTGCGAAAACCCAGGACGTCAGCTTTGTCCATCGCGCCGGTAGGTCCCAGGTTGTTGAGTTTGCATCCGTCCGGATAGGCCTGGTCCATCTTGTAGAGGTTTCCATCGGGTAGGCCGTGCTCATCCAGAAAGCGGCCGTCCATCTGTTCGATGGTCATATACAGCCCCCAGAAGTCACCGTCGTATTGAGTTCCGCGGCTGGTCAATGGTGGGTGCGCCGCGTTTTGAGTTCCATCCTCGAATCGCTCGTCAATTATCCTGAACTGCACCCAATTGGTTTTCGAAGCGGGCACGCCTGCCATGTTGAAAAGCTTGTTGGACAGAGCCTCGAACATTCCGTGCTCGCCACGTTGCCCAAAGCTGCCCTGTTGAATGCACGCGGAGAAATTCAACTTGTCCCACTTGGTCTTGTATTTCTTGCCGTAGTTGTCACGGACCTGGAAGCGATGTCCCCGGTTGAAGTTGAACTTCCACATGTTCTTGCCCATTGCGTAGCGCCAGACGCCGCCGCGGGCACGATAATGGATGTGGTCGTAGACTTCTCCGTCGTAGACCAGCGTGCCGTACCATTTGTAATCGCTGCCCGCGTAGTGTTCAAACCAGGTGGCCGTCTCGACATCTGATTTCTTGCTTAGCAGATGATAGACGGGCAAACTGCGCATCACGTCGGTGCCGTATTCGATCACGCTAGTGACGCCCGGCCGGTTGGCGCCGCGCCAGGCGGGTACCCCGTCATAGACGAAATACGCGAAGTTCGGCTGTGGATCGTCCCTGTAGGGCACCAGCAGGCTGAGCTGGCGGTTGTCCGTGAGCAAAATGCGGTAACGCACCAACCGGCGATGTTTCTGCAGAGAGCCGGGCAACTGTACCGTGTAAATGTCGTCGCCGGCTTGCTCATCGGCCCCGAGTCCGTCGTCATGCATTGCAACACCGGTCCAGTTCGAATTGTACTGCGAGTCTTCGAGGTTAATGTAGCCTCCGGGCTCGACGAGCTGATATTCGAGAGTGACAGCGGCTACGCCGTCCGAGTCGGTTACCTTAGCGGTGACAGTCACTACCTCGGCCGAGGCGGGCTGTTTCGGTGAGTGTTTCACCTGACGAATATGCGGTGGTGTGTTGTCGAGATATGCTTCGCCGTTGAATGCCGCCGGGGTCGGAAGTTCCGAGCGCCAACTGCCCGCCAGATCGTTGTCGACAAGCGGGTTGACTAATTGGATGGAGCAGCCAGTACCCGGTCGGTCCTGCGGAACCGCCTCGCCCACGGTCGGCCATGGGAATCCGAACTGGTAGTCCACTTCGTCGGTTCTTTCTCCGCCGGCGTCACAAAGGCGGATGTTCTCGCCGTCATTGCCGAGCTTGCCCTCAAAGGGGCCGAAGACCAGGCTCGGGGGCACACCCGTCCTGCCGCTGCTCCACTTGGCGACAATGAAGGCCGGGTCCTGAGCCACTATAATGTGACCGCCTATCGGCAATGTCGAACCGGTCGCAAACTCGTAGGAAATCCCTCCGGTGAAATACCAGCCGCCCAACTCGACGTCCGTTGTCCCGGCGTTGTAGAGTTCGACAAACTCGACAAGTTCGGTCTTGACATCCGGATCGTAGTGGATCTCGTTGATTACAACACTCTGCGCAGCTTGAGCGCCAAGACCGACAGAACTCGTTGCGGCAACGGCCAATACCAGGCAAGAGAGAAAATACCTTGCAGAGGTGTACACCCTTTTGTCTCCTTCTTCTGAGGATTCTTAGTTCCAAACTGTAGATTCGAAAGGCTCATCCTCCGGGCGAGGGCGGTGCGGCGGTCCAGTTTTCCGGATCGTTGGTGTAATCGGCCGGCGCTCTCCTTCTGAGCGATTTGCCGCCGCCGTCAGGTTGGATGGGCCAAAGATCGAATGAGCCCGGAGCATCCTCGTGGTGTAAGCCGTCACTGTAGTTGACCCTGTCGACTCTGATATAGTGACGCTCACCTGCCGTGTCGATGTCGCCCGGCATGCTCAGTTGAAGCTTCTCACCGGAGTTGCTCAGATTGCCGTCGTACGGGCCGACGATCTTTTGAACGGGCACGCTCGAATAACGCAAGGAAAATGCCGTCGGGTTCTTAACAACCAGAAGATGTCCACCCGCCTCAATAGTGACGGGCGCATCTGCGTCGAACATGAACTCGACACCGTCGGTGAATTTCCACGGCTCGCCCTTGTCGTAGTCGTACAACGTTACCGGTCGTGCGCTGAGATTGTACAGCTCGATATATTCGTATTGCTCGTTCGTGTAAGAAAGGCCGGAGAGCCATGTCGGATGGTACATGATCTCACTTATGACGATCGGCCCAACCTTCGGGTAAGCGTTGGCGGCGCCTTGTGTGGTGTGGTCCATCGCCACGAAGTTATAATTGTCCGTGCTGGATTTGTAGTAGCGTCCGAGCGATACGCCGGTTGCCGAAGCGTCGAAATCCTGTACGTCACGATAGCCTGTTAGAGTACCGTTTCCTGCCGAGCTTAGATACAGGCGCTCGCCGTTCTCGCTCAGGGCAAATGGCTCACGCGAGCCGGGATTCTCTGCGTTGCCGAAATGCAGGTCTTGATAGAAGACGAGGTATTCGCCGGGGGCGATTATTGTCCCGCTGGCAATTTCATACTTGAGAAGATTGTCCTTGCTGTCACTCAGAAACCAGCCGCTAATGTCGATGGTTATTCCAGTGCGGTTGTACAGTTCGATCCAGTCCGAGGCCGTGTCGTGCGAGTGTGCCAACAGCTCGTTAATGACCACGGCGCCCGGATCGGGGATGATACCGCTGTCGTCGCGACCTGGTGAGCCGCCGGCATATGCGCTGGCGCGCCAGGAGTCCTTTGCGTCCCAACTGCCCGGATCGGGGTTTGTTGGATCTGTAACTGTCAAGGAGTAACCTTCGCCGTCGGTTATGGATTGCCAGCCGTCTTTGTAGCTGAAATCCAGAATCGTCTGGCCTATGGCGTCTTGGAGAGTGATTCTCTCGCCTGCATTGTTCAGGCTGCCCGAGTATTGACCTGCGATGTTGGTGACACCGCCGTACCGGGCTTCGAAGGTATTCTTGTCCCGCACGACTACGACATATTCACCTGTTGCAAGTTCGAGGCTGCCGAACGTAAAATCGATGCCATCCGTAAAGCTTACCAGGTTGAGATTGATGTTTTGCGAGCCGGCATTTGCAAGCTCAATAAATTCTTCATTTGGATCCTGGGCGTTGTACATGATCTCACTGATGCGCAAATTGTCTGCCACAGGACCGACCGCAAAAGTGGCTTCGTTAAGTGCGCTCCAGGTTGTACCGCTCAATGCCCTCGCCGCAATATGCACGCTTTCGGCAAGCACGACAGGCCCTGTGTATTGCTGGGCCGTCGGCAACGCCGCGCCATTGGCCGCGCCTCCTTTGCCTGCGATCAACTCGGCACAGATAAGAAAGTCGGAGCTGGTTACAGATGTGTTCAGGCCCTGGATGGCGAGCAAATTGCCACCCTGCCGCAGAGCGCTTAGCGAGGCAGAGATGTCAATGTCCTCGAACTGGACGGCTTGCGAATCAGAGTAGCTTGCCGTAGCGCTGGAGTTCCAACGCGGTGTGCCGTTGAAGTTGCGCCGGGCGACTTCGATGCCGTTTAGATATGCGATGAAGCCGTCATCACGCCTGATCCTCAATGTCAGGAAATTGAAATCGTCGCCCCTGTCGTTGAGGAAGAATGGGATGCGAATATAGCAGGTACTGTTCTTGTTATACATTTGTGCTTCGACGTCGAGAGTGATGAATTGTTGGTAGCCTGAGCTTCTCTCGTACCCTATGCCGCCGCGGACGCCGATGCATCTGGTCCAGGCCGAATCATTGAACACTGCGCCTGTCTTCCATTTGGAGTCCACCGAGCCGGTCGGGACGAGCACTCGCTTGGTGGAGTTCTCTGGAACCAGGGTAGTCGTCGCGCTATTGCTCCGGGGCGATTGAGCTGTTGATCGCGGATCCGATCCGTCGAGCGTATACCAAATCGTGCCCGATGTACCGGTCATCGCCAGCAGACTATCTTGAGAAATCGCACCGCCGTGTTGGCACAGGCCGTTGATGCGAAAAACCGGCGCATCGATATTCGGATAGAGGCCGATGGCCTTATACTGGTTGAGCACCCGGGCCGTCCGGTAGGGGAAGTACTGGTTGAGCAGCCTGCGTTGCTCGACAAGCCAGAAATCATTCTTCGTATACAGATAGTATGGACCACTGTTGTACGGGTGGGCATCTCTGCGATAATCTCCCCAGCGGGCGGACTCGGCGATGATGGCCATGTCGATTTCATCGGCGCGATCCAGCCATCTGCGGGCGGTCTTCTCGGGCGTCAGGGCGCCTCCGTTGACGAGATGCTTGTAAAGGCGATCAGCGAAGCGCACGCGAAATTCTCCTATGTCGTCCAGATGATTGAACAGTTCTGGTGGATCTTGTGTTCCTCCAGGGGCGCCTTCGTTAACTCCCTCGAGGACCCGTTCGCTGTCCCATGCATAGAGCCGCCAGGGCCTGTGATCAGGTCCGCCCCCTGCAGCGCGCCAGTTTCCATTGCTCTTGAGGTCGTTGTTGCTTCCAAAACGCTGAATTATTGTCCAGTCGATGTAATTATCGATGGCGAGCACTTTCTGGATGCTCTGCCAATCGCGGCCGGCAACGGTGCTCTTCATGTGGTTCCAGGCGTTATAATCGCCGTCTCGGACCGACCCGCCGTTCAGGGCGTCAAGCTCGTCGCTGCTTCCACCGTAGTATGCCGCATAGTGTGAGGCTTCGGGCCTCTCGTGCAGGTTGTGAACTCCCCAGTACATTCCGTTGAGGTACAAGTGTACGAAGAACCCGCGTCCTGCCGAAATCTCGCCCATATCGAGAAGTGAATCGCGCACCCACTGGTCGCGAATCATCTGCGCCCGTCGGCGTTGGTCGGGATTCCAATGCGTCCAGGCATTGTTGAACATTCCGCGCAGATGGATGCTGTCAAACCGTTTCACGGAGGAATCCTCGAACAAGGGGAACTCCAGCTTGGTCGGGCCCCACTTTCCTCTGAACCGCAAACTGAACGAGTGCTTGGGGCACTTGTAGGGCTGCCGGGCAGCCCCACCCTGGAGGCGCAGGCCGCAGTTAATCTGGAACTGCTTCGAGCCATCCCGGTTGAAGAACTCCGCCGAGGCGGGCCGCTCCCACTCATCACCTCTCTTTGTGGGGTTTGCATAGATACCCGTCGAAGGGTCGAAGAGATTGTCCTTGTCTGTTGTGATCGAGACGGTTGGAATCGACAACAATGCCTCTTCCATCAGATTCGCGTAATCAGAGTCAGTGCATATCTGCGGGTCCATTTCATAGTCGCCCGGGTATCCGCTCCATGAGCTGGGATAGCCTGCCGACAGTGCCTGCTGTTGGCTCTGGGTGATGACGTCGGTCGGGAAAATATACGTCTGGGCCTGTGTGTCGGTGGGTTTCCATCCGCTCTTGATCGCTTTTGCCCGCAGGCATGTGGTGCCGTCTATGTATATGGGTCCGACGTAGGCTCTGCCTGTGGCGGATCTGCCTGCCACTGCATAGGGCTCGCTGCCGTCGAGCGTATAGTAGATGATCGTACCATCTGTTTCGGTGGCAAGCGTTACTGAAAACGGCACGTCGTAGAAACCCCTCTCGTGACTGAACTCTACGTCGGAAATGAAACCTTCGTAGATTCCGACGTTAGTTGCCGCCGGGCTGGGCAAGGCAAATGATTGCCACTGCTCGCTGCCATCGGGGTGGCGACCGTAGGAGATATCACCAGTCTGAGCGCCGAACACGATGCTGTCGACAAGGGTGATCCCGTCACTGTCGAACAGGCCGATCTCTTCGCCGTCGGCGTCGAGCTTGAAACTCGCGTGCAAGCCGGTATCGGTAATGTCGTCGTCGGCCCATATCAAGATATAGCTGCGTGGACCGATGATAGTTGCGCCTGGATTATTGCCCTGGATTCGCCACTTTGTCGGAGAAGATATGTTGTCGGTCAAGTACTTGCCGCCGATGTCAATAGCGCCGGCGCCGTAGTTGTATATTTCGATCCAGTCGTCGTATTGCCCCTGCGGATCTGGGGTGCTGCTGCCGTTGGAGGCCATGAATTCGTTAATCGCCAGCGGGAGCCTCTGGTTAGTATCGGTGCAGAACGCCGGTCTTGGGCTGGTCAAAGATGTGAGCATTGCGCTGATGAGCAGTATGATCTTTAGATGTCTTGGCACCGTTTGTTCCCTTGCATTCAGAAGTTGCAGTCATTTGACAATGATATACGCCTGGCGGCCCAAGTGGTTCGTCTGTTCCGACACATAAAGGGTCGGGGTGCCCGGATGTCCCTCAATCACACGAAGCGTCGAACGGATTTCCGCAACTGAGCCAATCACCGGCCAATATGGCAAAATCCAGAAAATCAACATAGCAATCACCATTTAAGTCAGCGGCCATCTGTTTGTGGCACTCGAATATTGTAAACGCTCCGTCGCTGGTATCACTGATACCGACATCTTGGGCGGCGGAGATGCGGATAAGACATTCGGTCGAATCAAGCGTAGGCACGGGATCCCACTCGTACCAGCCTGTATTGGGCCATTGAGCGACGTGCTGCCAGCCTTGGCTGCTGCCACTGTAATAGTCGATCGTGACGTTTTCCACATCGGCGCCACGTGTCTTCCATCTGATCGTATACGGATTCGCCGCGACCAGCTTTTCGCCGGCGTTAGGCGCCAACACGATCAACTCGGCGGTGACAGTGTAACTCCATACCTCACGAGGTTCGTATGTGGCCTGAACGGTCAGATCATTGGTATTACGCTCCATCCAGGTTAAGGTGACGTCAGAGCCGTCAACTCCCACTAGCACGTAACCGTACCCCTGGGCGTGATGCCATTGCTCTACGGTGTGGTCGGTGTTGTTGCCGGAGTAGGGGGCCGACCAGTTGTAGGGCGGCGCCCCGGCAGTCCCGATTATGTACTGGTGGATGTCGTTGTTTGGGTCACCGTCACCGTCGTCAACGCGGGCGTGGGCATAGAAATGGTCGTGGCCGCAAAAATATGTCCTCCCGCCGGCATCTCTTATGGCAGCCCAGAATGTGTCACGCTCGGACGGGTAATTGTCGAGGCAATCGGTATGCAATGCTCTGAAAGCCTGTTCGTGCCCTGCAACGAAGATATGCTGGCTGGCGCTTGTCGCCAACTGATCATCGATCCACTGCTGGTTTATCTTGTGAACGGCGCGATGCTCAATGCCGGCATACTGATCGAGCAGGACGACAAGGGCGTTCTTATGCTCGACCGAGTAAGTCATGTACTTTTCGCCGGTAGGGCCGTTATCCCCTAAGATGTGCTCGGGATAGAGGTCATTGCCGAAGACGTCGAGCCATCGCGTGGTGAAGTTGTTGTTCGGGTCCAGGTGGGAGCCTCCGTCAGCACCCCATGCGTCAGCAATCTCATGGTTACCGCGACAGACATAGACGCCAATGTCGTCGTCGTAGAGAGGCTTCATCGCTTTGAGCCAGACTCTGAGCTGGCTTTCGAACTGAGCCGGTTCGCCCGCCGAGTGACCTGAAACCAGATCGCCGGGAAACAACACAAAGTCGACATCATTGTTCCTGATCTCAGTGACGAGCTCGGCCAAAACTGTCTTTTCGATGCCATCGTCACGGCCTCGGCTGTCACAGGTAACGGCAAAGCTCCATGGTTCCCGGGCCAAGCCGGTGGCGGAAAGAGCTGCTGTAAGCAAGATGGCACAAAGGAGCTTCTCAGGGACTGCGCTGCTGATTCCTGAGCCAGTTCCTGTGAGAGCTGCTATTGTTTCACAAGGAGAGGCAAACATTTGTCGCACGAGAATTATTCGGACTTGCCTTCCTGTTGGACATGCCAGTCGGCCCGGCGATTGTTCTTGGTTTGGTTCAAAAGCTCCCCCAAATCTTTGGCATCGATCGCGCCATCGGGATTGATGTCGCCGAGCAGGTAGCTGTTCTGCAACTTGTTGCTGTTAGAGAGATTATCAAGTGCTTCGATAATGTCCAAGTCGTTGACGATGCCGTCAGCGTTCAGATCGTACCAAAGGATGTTGTCTGTTTCCTGCTTTTCGCTGACCGTCCAGGCCAGAGCATACAACTGATTCGCCTTCGGTTCCGGCTGCTGGTCGATGTTGCTGAAGGAGACGAATATTTCATAGTCGGTATAGTTGGGATCGGCAGCGGTGTGGATGTGCTCAACATTGTCCACCGGGCTGTCACTGTAGTCGAGCAGATAGTCGTTGTCACGGTCACCCGGGTCAACAGCCCAGAGCTCGATCCGGAGATTGCCGTCCTTCTCCGGTAGCGGTTCAAAAGGAAAATCCCTCTCGAAGTGCCTGTTCCAGGCGATTGTTGCGGTGACAAATCCGTCGGTGGGCTCGGCAAGCGTGATCCTGTATATGTAGCCGGGATTCTCGCTCTCGGTGAGCACGTTAAGATCCCAGCCGGTCGTCAGCACGTCGCCTGGTTTCATTTGTCCGGCCACCAGATGCTCATAGGCGCCTACTGCATTCAACATGCCTGCACCCTGGATGTAGTCCAGCGGTGCGATGTGGTCGTCGTCGCTCTGGAGCTGGCCTTTGTGCCAGTATGGCAGTTTGGTCGCTGAGTTCAGAAGAATCGCCTTGATGACGCAGTTTCCGCCTTTGGCTGATACGGCAGAACTCAGGGCCGGATCCTGCTTGGCCTTCTGGACAAGCAAGCCGACCGCCCCGGCGACTACGGGTGTTGCAAAGCTCGACCAGTCACCGGTCGCCTCATACCCATCGGGGTCGTTCAGTCCGGCGGCGAGACAATTGCCAGGAGCCACTATGTCGGGCTTCGATCGCCCGTTGGCGGTTGGACCGATGCTCGAATGCTCGGGGTAAGCCAAAGCAAAATGTGCCAGATTGGTCGCAGGGTCGTCGCTGTTAACCGAGTCAACCACGCCAACGCCGATGACATTGCCACCGGCGCCGGGATAGAGGACAGGGTGACTGGCATCGTGCCCGTTGCCGATGCCGGCTACGACAATAGTCCCGTAGTGCTCGGCCAACGCCTCAATGCCCCGCGTCCCCCAATCTTCGAATGGGCTGCCTATGCTAGCGGCTATAATGTCTTCATCCGGCGGTAAGTGTCGGCTGACATTATTGAACAGGAAATGCTCGAATTCATAAATGTTGGCCGTAGCCTGCGGGGCTGCACCCTCGTAATAGAATTGTCCAAGCTTCGGGTGAAATGCAGTGGAGTCCTCGCCGAAAAGTATGGAGCAGATGGCCGTTGAGTGCGGCGAGGTGCCCGCCGGCAGCTCAGTGCTGTCGTAGAAGGTGAACTGGGCATCTGTAAAGCAACTATGCTCGATCGCGGGGCAATAATCGCTCTGCGGCTGGTCGGCGAGATAGGTGAAGACTCGACAGATGACGCCGAACTTCACGCTGGCTCCGTTGAGGGCGGGGTCTATTTCTTTGAGATCATAAACCCCAGCGTGTTTCAATCCCTGGGGCTGGAGAGTATCGGCGGTTCGCAAATCCTCGGTTCCTGCAACGACTCCGGCGGCGCAGAAGAGCAGCACAATACAGGATATCACGCTTGATAGACGGATTTTACCGGTCCTTTGTGTCACTCTTCAACCCCAGAGGCGGCATGAAAGCACGCACGGAGCAAGGTTACCCTTCCGATTGCCAACCTCCAAAACCACTACCTTCTTTTCAAGATGCTCAAAGCACTATATTAGCATAAACAGGCGTCATTTTCAAGTAAATAATCGCCGTCGGTTCGGACAATTTACCGGTTTTCAATGCGGGAAATGCGTGTTCTCGAAATTTCGTGAGAAATCTTGCCCGCGACGCTCAGACCTGCTATACTCCCGGCGATATATCATAGAGGTTTTGCTTAAGAGTGTACTGTGAGAAGATGGAAGTAATATTGGATTCCAGACAAATCGAGCGGATTATCGAGGATTTGGCCGGTCACATTATTTCGGACGTGCCCGCCGGCGCGGACATTGCTACGATCGGCGTTCGCAGCCGGGGAGAGGTTCTGGCCCAGCGGCTGTCGTCTCACCTGGCGGACGAGCTTGGCAAGGATGTTCCGTGTGGGACTCTGGACATAACGCTCTACCGCGACGACCTGAACTCGCCGCAGGGAGCCGGACAACCGCAGGTTCGGACTACTGAAATAGGCTTCGACATAGACGGCAAGGTCATTATTCTCGTCGACGATGTTCTGCAAACTGGTCGGTCGACGCGCGCGGCGATGGATGCCCTGATCGATCTGGGCCGGCCGATGGCGGTGAAACTGGCGGTTCTCGTTGACAGACTTGGCCGAGAGTTGCCTATACAGGCCGATTACTCCGGCTACAAAAGCGATGCCGCCGCCGACAAGCTGGTGCAGGTAAGATTTGTCGAGTCGGATGGAAAAGACGAGGTCGTTATCGAATAGCTAAACACAATGTGCGAATCACGGCGAGCATTCTCGTGAAAAGGAAGAGTAAGCAGTTGAAGTGGCATCGCAAACATTTGCTCGGACTGCGCGAACTCAGCGCCGAGGAGATCGGCTATATTCTCGATACGGCCGTCGGTTTCGAACAAATAAGCACTCGCTCGGTCAAGAAAGCGCCTCCTCTGCGGGGAAAGGTCGTGGTGAACCTGTTCTTTGAGGACAGCACGCGAACGCGAAACAGCTTCGCCCTGGCCGCAAATCGGTTGAGCGCCGATATCATAGAGTTCACGAAGAAGTCCAGTTCTGTCAGCAAGGGTGAGACACTCCTGGACACTGCGAGAAATCTGGAAGCGATGGGGATCGACATCGTTGTCGTGCGCCATAACGCCGGTGGAGCGTCGAGATTCTTGAGCAGGAACATAAACGCCTGTGTGGTAAACGCCGGAGATGGATTTTGCGAGCATCCGACACAGGGTCTTCTCGACGTTTATACGATTCGCAAGATCAAAGGGACGCTCGAAGGCTTGAAGATAGCGATTGTCGGCGATGTCGCGCACTCGCGCGTGGCTCGAAGTGACATGTGGGCGATGACAAAGCTGGGCGCAGAAGTGACGTTTGTCGGTCCGCCGACACTGATGCCCGCACAGGCCGAGAGATTGCCGGTGAAAGTAAGCTCCCATCTTGACGAGGTTATCGAGAAGGTCGATGTCATCAACATGCTTAGAATTCAGTTCGAGCGGCTGGGGGGTAATCCTTTTCCGTCGATCAGGGAGTACTCGCACTTTTTCGGACTGACCGCCGATCGCATGAAGAGAGCCAAGACTGACATGTTGGTAATGCACCCCGGGCCGATCAATAGAGGCCTGGAAATCGAAAGTGAGGTTGCGGACGGTCGCAACAGTGTGATCCTCGAGCAGGTTACCAATGGTCTGGCTGTCAGAATGGCCGTCCTGTTTCTGGTAAACCAGGCGGCGGCACAGGGAATTGACTAATGTCCCTGCTCCCCGCTTTCGCGGGGACAAGTTTACACCTGCGAAAGCAGGTGCAGGGATGACAATACTATTGATAGTTGATTATTTTACGACAAATTGCCAACGATGAATTCCGGATTGTTGATAAAGAATGGGCGTCTGATCGACCCTGCGAACGGGATCGACAAGAAATGTGATGTGTCGATTGTCGAGGGAATGATCGCAGAGGTCCGGGAGAAGATCGCCGATAGTGGGCGCCGAGACTGCAACTTTACGGTCATTGACGCCTCGGGCAAGTTGGTAGTGCCGGGCCTGATCGACATTCACGTTCATTTTCGTGAGCCCGGTGATGAAGAAGAAGAGACGATAGCGAGCGGTTCGGCGGCGGCCGTGGCGGCCGGTTTCACCTCTGTTGTCTGCATGCCGAATACTAACCCGGTGATACAGAACGAGACGGATGTGGAATACATTCATAGGAAGGCCAGACAGGCTCGAAAGACCCATGTTTACACGATGGGCGCGATCACAAAAGGACTCGAAGGAGTCGAACTGGCTGAGATGGGATTTATGGCTCAGGCCGGGGCAGTGGGCTTTACCGACGACGGACGCGGCGTCCAGGACCCGGCGGTTATGCTCAGGGCCCTGAAATACGCCGCCATGTTCGACGTGGTCATCGCTCAGCATTGTCAGGACGATCGAATTGCCGGCAAAGGGGTCATGAACGCGGGTCACCAGTCGACAATACTTGGTTTGCCGGGAATAGACCCGCTGGCCGAGGAGGCTATACTGTGGCGTGACATCCAGCTTGTCAAGAAGACGAAGGTCCGTTACCACGCCCAGCATATCTCGACGGCCGGGTCGGTCGAGTTGATACGCGCGGCCAAGAATGACGGTCTGCCCGTGACCTGCGAGGTAGCGCCACACCATTTACTCTTAACCGAGCAGTGTTGTGGTGAATATGACACCAACTTCAAGGTAAACCCGCCTTTGCGAGGTAAGAAAGACGTCGATGCCCTCAGAGGGGCCGTTGCCGATGGATTGGTCGACGCCCTGGCGAGCGACCACGCCCCGCACCTGCAAAGCGAAAAGGAGCTGGAATTCCTGGCCGCTCCTTTCGGTATCGCGTCTCTGGAATGTGCGCTCGGTCTTTATGTCAAGGCACTAATTGAGCCGGGCATTCTGGACTGGCCCGGGTTGATCCATCTCATGACGGAAAGGCCGGCGAAGGTAATCGGCATCGACAAAGGCACGCTCGGCATAGGCAGGCGCGCCGATGTTACCATCATC
>CAZLTY010000109.1:0-14099 GCA_964562575.1 uncultured Pirellulales bacterium | reverse complement strand
TTACACTGCCCGCACCGGCGCCACTCTCGGTGAGAACCGCAAAGTTCAAGCCGTCAGTGGTGAAATACTTCAGGCTCGCCCCTTCACCGGTCGCGGCTTCCAAGCAACCCTTGAAGAAATTTCTGATCCCGACAAAGCGAGCAATAAACTGAGACTTCGGATGCTGGAAGATCTCCTCCACGGTCCCAATCTGTGCGATCCTTGCGTCCTCCATCACCGCTATGTGTGTGCTCAGTGAAACCGCCTCGGTATAATCGTGTGTTACATGCAGGATCAACTGACCGTTGGTGCTGATCTTTCGCAACAGAGCGCGTATCTCGGAGCGGCTCGACGCATCCAGTGACGACAAGGGCTCATCCAGCAACAGACATCGCGGCTCACTTGCCACCGCCCGCGCCAGAGAGACGCGCTGAGATTCACCGCCCGAGAGCGTCTGGGGGCGAGCTTCGAGCAGGTGGCTGATAGCAAAATCCGCGGCGAGCCTTGTCACTCGCTGATCGACCTGGGACTTTGTCTTGCCGCACCAGCGGAGCGGATATGCGAGATTGTCACAAACGCTCATGTGCGGAAATAGCGCGCTGCTTTGAAACACCAGACTGATCCGGCGGTTCTGCATTTTCTCGGCGGTGATGTCCCTGCCGTCGAGAAGCACGCTGCCGGAATCCGGACGGGTCAGGCCGGCAATGATCTCGAGCAAGACGCTCTTGCCCACGCCGGTTCGGCCCAAAAGAACGAAGTATTCGCCCGGTTGGACCTCGAACGATACGTCCTTTATACCGAAGCCAGGATAGGTCTTGGAAATCTGCTTAACGCTGAGCATCGTTCTTCCCTCCGGCAAGGAGCCTCAAGACAACGAAGAATATCAGGCACACTGCGATGAACAGCACAGCTACCGTCTGGGCGTACTTCAGGCCGTAAGCACTGAAACGTTCAAATATTAGCACAGGAGTAACCATCGGATGATATGCGATAATCATTACAGCACCGAACTCGCTCATGCCACGTGCCCACATCATAATCATACCCGAGACAATCGGCCTTAGCGCCAACGGAACCGACACGGTCAAGAACACCCTCAAGGGGCTTGCCCCGAGACTCATCGCCGCTTTTTCGAGACGTTCGGGGACCGCCTCAAAGCCGTGCCGAGCTGAATTGATGAGGAAGGGAACGCTAACGAACGCCATTGCCAGCATGATGGCCAGGCTGTTTCCTATGAAACTGATGCCCATCTTACCTGCCGCTTTTCCCAACATCGTGCTGCGGGAGACAACGGTCAGCAGAGCCAGCCCCGCTGCAACGTGCGGTATGACGACAGGTAGATCGATGATACCCAAAACAAGACCTTTGAGAGGAAAATCCTTGCGGGCCAACAGATAGGCGAAGGGAATGGCAGCTATCGCAAATAGAACGGTTGCCGCCATCGACGTCCACAAGGTGAGCGAGATGCTCGCCTGAACTTCGCGTTCTCTTGCCGTCTCGGCAAGCTCCGGCAGCGAGCAGCTCAAACACAGACTTGCCAAGGGGGCAATGACAAATAGCAGCACTGCTCCGCCGAGCGCGGCAAAGAGCAACGAAAGCCAATCGGTTCTGAGTCGGCGCGGCGGCGTCACTGCTGGCCCTCCCGTGTCATGGGCAGAGCAAATATCTTGAGAGACTCGGGCAGATTCTCAAATGTGTCTGTCGGCGAGGGGACCACCGAAGGTTGCCCATTCTGCTGAAGAATTGCCCCGCCTGCGTCTGCGTCAAGCAGAAAAGCCAGGAAGGCCAGCGCAAGCTCCGGGTTTGGCGCATTGTTCGGTATCGTCACGCCATAGACTATTGGCTCGCCCGCCCGCACAATGAAAGTACCCCTTTCTTTGCCTGCCAGACGGACAGAAGCATGTCTGTAAAGCTCCGACAGTTCCGGCTTTTTGAAATTGATCTCATCGGGCAGAGCAATGAAGGCGAACTTGTGCTGGGCGGCAACAGAGCGATACGTGAAGAGGTAATCGAGCTCGCCAACTTCCAGGAGTGCCAACAAATCAGCCGACATGGGGTGAATGTACTTTACATCTTTCGCGAGCATCTTTTCCGCCAGAGAAGGCTTACTATAGAATGTCTCTGCGAGCATTACAGTAAGCACGGTTCGATACCCGGCGGGATCTAAGTTCGGATCAGATCTGCCAAACGTGACATCGTTTCGGATCAGAATCTCGTGCCAATTGTCCTTATCGATCAGATCTGCACCGTGCGAGTCGGCTCGAAAGGCGATTACCATCTCATTTGCCGCAAAACGAATGTTCCAATCAGCGTGATCAGGAATGAGCAGAGTCTCTATTACCGCATAGTCGGCAGAAACCATGACATCACAAGGTTTGGCTAAGTCTGTGATCTTGCGAGCGCATTCTCGGCTACCCGCAATTTCACGGATGATCTTTACGCTGGGGAACTGCTTCTTGAACTGCTCAGATATCTGTTTGAATGGAAGTGCAAGACTGCCGGCATAGAAAATAATCAGTCGGTCGAGATCCCCCCCGGAACCAGTCACAAGGCGCCACCGGTTTATGGCTACCCCGAGCCCCAGCAGAAGAGCCAGAACGAGAAGCGCTGAAATTACCTTTGTTGTCCGGCTCATTTGAAGCAGCCGAGCTGGCACTTGCAGATTTTCACGTTGTTTTGATTGCAAATACGCCCGACTTCAGCGATCTCCGCGTCGAACTTCTCCGCCAACCCAAAGGCCTCGGCACACGTCAGTTTTTCTCGTCTTGCCGGTTCTTTTCCTCCGTCGGCCGATCCGAGAACGGCCTCAACTAACTGTTCCTTCTTATCCATCTGTGTTTGTCCACAAAATGTCAAATGGTGCTGCCCCGATTGGCATATCGCAAACTACGCTATTAGAGAACATAGCTACGTCTCTGTCAACACAAATGTTCGTGATTGGATTCGTTGATGCGGGGTCACTCTGGGCGTACAAAAGGGTTGTGTATGGACTCTGCTCTTCGAACGTGGACGAAAAGGCTGCTGCTCGATACGCCCAGTATTTCAGCAGGTCGTTTCGACCGCCTGGAATTCGGTGGGTTGAGCCGTCATTTGGACGGGCAGTGTGAAGAAAAACGTGCTCCCGGCGCCGGGTTCGGATTCCACCCAGACGCCTCCGGCGTTCAACTCGACAATCTTCTTCACGATTGGAAGACCGATGCCCGTGCTTGTGGATTTCTTATCGTCATCTCAATATTTCTGCCGGAACTTTCTGTGAGTGCCGGACACATGCCTTCGGCACGGTGAAGCAGAGCACATTTTGTTCGGCGCCCGAGCTTTGGGCCCATATACGGCCGCCGTGCAGCTCGATGAGCTCTTTGGCGAGACGCAGGCCCAATGCCAGGTCTTCCCGGCCGGCAGCGAACTGTTCTTTGATCCAGTCAGGGCGATTCACGATCCTGTGGATTTCATTACATTTGAGAGGTCGGCCGTCGTCCTGCACTTGTACCGAGAGTTCTTCACCGGTGTCTTTGACTGTCACGCTAACGTGACTGTCAGCAGCGGATGACTTTATTGCTCTACTGAGAAGGCTGGTCAGCACCTGCGCTATTTTGTCATGATCAGCTTTGACTGCAAGCTCGCAAGTGGGCGTTAAGTTTTCCAGATGGACGTTTCGTTCGTTTGCCAGCGGCTGGGCGGCCTCCACAGCCTGCGAAACCAGCGAGACCAGGTCAAACTTCTGCCACCGCAGTTCCATCTTATCGGCGTCGATTCTTGAAATATCGAGATAGTCGCCAATAACCTTCCGGGCGGCCTTGACATTGCAGTCAGCAAGCAATCGCTGTATTGTTTCGCCCACCATGACGGCAATTTCGCTTTGCTGTTGATTTCTTTTCTTCAGCTTGAGGCTTGCCGTCCTCATTTCATCCTCCACGAGAATGCGATCGGTAATATCTCGAGCTACTCCGACAATCGCCACGCCGTTACCGTGCGAGTCTTTAATATGTGATCTCGAAAGGGAAACGGGAAATACGCTGTCATCCTTTCGTCTGTGATAGAAGCCGACTTCCCACCCGCTTCCTGCGGTCTTGGTCTGGAAAACACTTCGCGTGTTCTTGCTCTGGCATTTGTCTATCCAGAGGATGTTGCCGTTTTTTCCGACAATCTCCTCTTCGCTGTAGCCGTAAGCCCTGCAGAATGCCTTGTTGACAAAGACGATGTTACCCTGCATATCGGTAATGAAGACGCTGTCCTCTGTGCTCATAATCGCACCGGAGAGCAATTGGAGCTTTTTCTCGACCACTTTGTGCCTGACGGCATTTTCGACGGTGATGGGAATAGCTTTGAGATAATTCTGGGTGACATCTTTCACCAGATAATCATAAGCACCGGCTTTCCATGCCTTGACTGCGGTTTCCTCATCGCCGGCTCCCGTCACCACTATGACCGGGGTGCTCGGCGCCAAGGCCAGGATGTCCAGTGCCGTGCCGTCCCCGAGCGAATGGTCGGTGACAATGATGTCAAACTCCTTGGCGCCCAACACCTGCCTGGCTTCGGAGACAGAGCCGGATACGGTACAATCGTATGGAATGGCGTTGTTTTTCACAAAACGCTTGAAGGCCATCTGATCGAGCTGGTTGTCTTCTACTAACAATATCTTGTATCGCACAGTATCCATGATCTTAGTCTCCATTCGCTGGAAGTTTGCTCAAAGTCCAGTACAGGTCGATTGTTTTGATAATCTCCATGAACTTCTTGTAGTCGACGGACTTCACCATATAACCTGCGGCGCCGAGTCCAAAACTATTGGATATATCCTGCTCTGAGTTGGATGTAGTCAGCACAACAACGGGGATTCTTCGCAATGCCTCGTCCGCTTTTACGATTCTCATAAATTCAGTGCCGTTCATCTTCGGCATGTTCAGATCCAACAGGATAACGCACGGTTTCGCATTGCCATCGTCTCGTAGATACGCCAGTGCTTGCTCGCCGTCGCCGATCGCAACCAGCTCACTGGCGACCTGTAGATCCTTCAGTGCTCGTTCGACCGTCATCACATCTACGGTGTCGTCTTCGACGAGCAAAATTGGCTTTGAGTTTCGCATTTTCGACTCCTGTTTCCTACCTCGGCATTGTGAAAAAGAATGTGCTTCCTTTGCCGACTTCTGATTCAATCCAGATCTTGCCGCCGTGCAGCTCAACAATCTTCTTCGCCACTGTCAGGCCGACACCTGTTCCTTTGCACTCTTGGGTTGCTGACAATACCGCAAACATCTTGAAGATTCCCTCGAAGTGTTTTTCTTCAATTCCAGGGCCATTGTCTGCAACGCGGAACTTCCAGAAGCCGTCCTGCTCGACGCAGCCGATCTTTATCCAACCCTGCGGCTTGTCTATGTATTTTATGGCGTTGCCCACCAGATTCTGGAACAATTGCATCAAATGTGTCTCTTCACATTCAATTACAGGCATTTCGTTCTCAATCGTGATTGAAATATTCTCCGGCGGAGCCAGCATATCGATAGCTTCGGGGATGAACTTATCGAGATCCACGCGAAGGGCTTTTCCCTCTGTATGACCGGCTCTCGAATATGCAAGCACACCGTCGATGAGGTCGTGCATTCGCCTCACGCGATCCAAGAGCAGATTCATTTGTTCGTTAGCCTGCTCATCGAGGTTGTCCGAAGAGTCCTCCATTATCCAGGTTGCCAACGTTGTGATTCCGCGCAAAGGCGCCTTCAAATCGTGCGAGACGATGGACACAAAATCCTTCAGGTCCCTATTGACGTTGTCCACAGTCTCGATAAGCTCAGCCTGCCTCTGCTGGGCCTGCTCGCGCTCGGCGATTTCGGCTTTGAGTTGCTCATTGACTGTCGCCAGCTCATCCATTCGCTCGTTGACTACATGCTCCAACTGCTCAGCCTTGAGAGACGCTTGCCCGGCGAGAACCCATTTTTCCGTGAGGGCGGTGGCCAGTTGCGCAACCTCGGCGCCGTCGAAGGGCTTCTTGAGGATCAGGAGATTCTGCGATCTTCCGAGCCGGTCGGTTATCTCTTCCCATGAATAATCAGAATATGCCGTGCAGATTACTACCTGGATGTTGGGATCGATCCGCCACAGATGTTCGATTGTCTTTAGGCCGTCCCAACCCGGAGGCATGCGCATGTCGACAAAAGCCACCTCATAGGGACGACCTTGGGTCAGGGCCAGTCCGGTCTTTTCACACCCTTCCTGGCCCTGAGAAGCAAAGTCAAGCTCATATGTGCTCTTGGGCGTGCGATCAGCATCTGGCTCGCCGAAAACCTCAGTCCTGAGTGCACTAAAACTAGTGCTCACCTCCTCATCAATGAGAATGTTCTCGAAATCCTTATGAATGTTGGGATTGTCGTCAATTATCAAGATGCGGTGAGCCATCTCTCTTGCCACGTCATTCATTTTACAGCCTCCTGTGTTTGAAGGGGTAGCTCAACGGTGAAGACGGCACCCTTACCGGGACCGCCGCTGCGAGCTGCTATCCAGCCGTTCAATTCATTTGCCGACAGAGCCGTGCTGTGAAGTCCGAATCCATATCCTTTCTTCTTGCTTGTGAAACCGTGCTCGAATATCCGCGTCAGGTTCTCTGGGGGGATCCCCACGCCGTTGTCGCTGACATCGATCCGCAGACGGCCGCTTTTTGTCTCTTTCGCACGTATTGTGAGAACCTTGTCCGGGCGGCCGCTTTCTGACATGGCATATGTTGCGTTGCTGATCAGGTTCGTCAGAATCTGCAGAACCTTATGCCGGTCGAGCATAAGGATCGGCAGAGTGGCGAGATTGCGTTTGACTTGCACGTTATCTCGTGTCAGCGCCTCGGCATTTATTTGAAGGGTGCTCTCCACGAGTTCGGCGATGGACGTCGCCTCGATCAGACCTTCGGCTTTGGCGTGCGATTGCTGAAGCTGGATGATGTCACCGACGTCCTGAACATGCTCGGCCAATGCCTCCAGCGATTTGAGGCAGCTTCCTTGTTCGTCGATCAGCTCTTGGGACAAGTTTGCCAGGAAGGCAGGTATCTTCTTGCCCCGCTCTTCGGCCGTCATGAACGACCCCAGTTCCCCTGCGTGCTCATTGAGCAGCGCCACAACGTCGGCAAGATAGGAGATCTTGGAATTGCGGACTCTCTTCTGAATGGACTCAGCGGTAACACTGACGCTGTTGAGGACATTGCCTACGTTGTGCAGCACTCCTGTTGCAACCTCGGACATACCGACCACCCGAGCCGTTTCGAGCAGTTTCTCCCTCGCTGTCTTTAGCTTGGCGTCTGTTCGCTTGCGTTCGGTGATGTCTCGCGCAACTACTATGACATAGTCTTGTTTCTCTTGAGTCACGAGTTTAAGACTCGTCTCTACGAAGAATGTGCTTCCGTCCCTGGCCTTGTACTTACCCTGCCTGACAATATCGTTGTTGACTTTGAGTTCTTCCAACTGCTTTTGCCAGGATGAATCGTCGCCCAGGGGCTCTTCGATGTCCGTGATGGTCATCTTCTCGAGTAGTTCTTTTCGTGTGTACCCCAGACTGTCACACGCTTTGTTGTTCACGTCCAGAAAGCGCCCCCTTTGCGGATCTATGGCAAAAATGCAGTCGTTTGAGCGTTCTATCAGATTTCTGAACAGTTGTAACTTTTCTTCGGCCTTTCTACGATCCTCAATACTGCCCAACCACTCGGCGACCACATCAAGCAGGTCATCCCTTCGCCTTAGGAACAACTTTTCGCCGTCATTGACCTTTGTACCGAGGTCGTAGACCTCAATGGTGCCGACGTCTTCGGCGTGTGTTTTGATCGGGCTGTTCCAGCCTGGTTCGCTTTTCTTAAAGTTGTCTGTTGCGAACTCAATGCCTTGGAAGGTGATTCTCACGCACACCTCGCCGGAGTGCCTGTATGCATCGTGAATCAAACGGACCGTTTTCTGCAATACTTGCTCCAAGGGAATATCCGCACGGTTGACAATCTTGGACAGTGCGTAAAGGCAGTTGAGGTGCTTGAGTCGCTGGTGCAGCAGTTTCTGGTCGAGCGGGCCGTCCGAAACATCCGCTTCGTGTCTCAGCTTGGCGGCTGATAATTCTGTGGTGAGTGCCTCGCCTTTCTGTTCAAGTCGCCTGTGGTCTGCGCCGAGCCCCTTTGCTTCTATCTCTGCATCTTGTACGTGGCCCGTCTTCGGGACCTGCGTATAGACGTGTCTGTAGTAAAGACACGGAATGATGGCTGCCGTCATCATGCCGATAAGAGCGCTATGAGCCGGACTATGAATGACTCTTGTTTCTACCAGCCAGAAGACACCAACGAGGACAGCGACAAATAACACCGCCGGAATACCCTTTGTGATGATATTCTTTGTATCCATTTTCATTGTCCTGCGCATCTGTTGCCTTCTCGCACCAGAGTTTCCTGCAAAGATGCAGCTAAACAGTGCGATTCATATGTCAGTCAAATCAGTGCTTGCCTTCTGCGAATCTGACACCGAACACAATTGCCTTCCAACACATCGGCCACGATGTGTTATCGGACGGTCGCCGGACTTGTGAATCCTTTCCACTTAGCCTTGACCATCCTGCCCAACTGCATCAGATCCAAAGGCTTGGTAATATAGTCGTCAGCCCCTAGCTCAAAAGCCTGATCCAAATCTCCTATCTTTCCTCTGTCCGTCAGCATGAACACCGGTATCCCTTGTGTCTTCTTGCCGTGCTTGAGTTCAGCCAACACCTCCAATCCATCCATTTCCGGCATCATCCAGTCCAATAGAATGAGTGCCGGCTTGGTCTCACACGCAAGTCTGAGCCCCTGGGGCCCGTTCTTAGCCAGATGAACCCGGAATCCGTACAATTTCAGACTGCGTCTCAACGCTTCCCGGACGAGTTCATCGTCATCAACGACAAGAACTGGAATCCACTTGCTCAAGTTGTCTACCCTTCACTAATCTACGCTGATCCCCCATGGGATTTTCCAATGAGCCGGTCACTTTCGGGCACTCCTGCCGGTGGCAAATTCCAGTGTCCTATAAGTACGCTTTCTTCATTTGGTCCCGAAGAATATCGACATATTGAAGAGGTGGTTTCAGAAGAAACGTTTTTTTTGGCATTATTGTCGAACAAATAATTCAGCCGGCCGGACCGGGGAGATTCTCAAAACTATAATTGACGATTGACGTTTGACTGTTGACCGCTGACCATTTAGTGTTGACCGTCGGTCGTCGAACATGTCTGGGTTAGGAGCAGAGCATTGTGATTGGGAGTATCGGAGCGAAAACGATCGGGGGAATAGACAATATGGGACGATTCGGGAGATTCGTCTGGCAGGCAAATGACTGCTCACCTTTATGAATCTGATACCGAACACAATTGCCTTGCAACACATCGACTATGGGGTGTTAGCGGACGGTCGCCGGGCTTGTGAATCTTTCCCACTTAGCTTTGACCATCCCGCCCAGCCGCGTCAGATCCAAAGGCTTGGCAATATAGTCGTCAGCCCCCATCTCGAAAGCGTGATCCAAATCTCCTATCATCCCCTTGGCGGTCAACATGAACACCGGTATCCGTCGTGTCTTCCTGCTGCGCTTGAGTTCAGATAGCACCTCCAACCCATCCATTTCCGGCATCACCCAGTCCAATAGAATGAGTGCCGGTTTGGTCTGGCGCGCGAGTCTGAGCCCTTCCGGGCCGTCATTGGCCAGGCGTACGCGGAATCCGTGCAGTTTCAGACTGCGTCTCAGTGCTTTCCGGACGAACGCTTCGTCCTCGATGACAAGAACTGGAATTGACTTTTTCATGCTATCTACCTTTCCCGAATCTCCCTTGATGACCCATGGGACTCGCGAGTGAGTCGGTCACTTGCGGACCCTCTCGGCGGTGGCGACTGCCAGTGTCCCATAAGTACACCTTCTTCATTTCATCCTTGAGAATATCGACATATTGAAGAGGGTGTTTCAGAAGAAACGTCTTTTCTGCCATTATTGTCGAACAAATAATTCAGCTCGCGGGACGGGAGAGATTCTCAAAAGTATAATTGACGATTACCAGTTGACTATTGACTGTTGACCACTTAGTATTGAATGCCGGTCGTCGAACATGTTTGGGTTAGGAGCAAAGTACTATGATTGGGAGTATCGGAGCGAAAACGATCGGGGGAATAAACAATATGGGACGATTCGGGAGATTCGTCTGGCAGTCGATGATCGCATCGTTCCGCATCTGTACAAGCCCGCGCGCATACTCGCTGATATCGACGCAGATGCACATCATTGGTGTTCGCAGCGTCCCGGTCGTAATGATAACCGGTGCATTTGTCGGGATGACATTAGCAGTCCAGACATATGGCCAGCTCGCCGCTATGGGCCTGGAAGAGCGGCTGGGCGTTCTCATCAACATCGCAGTAGTCAAGGAACTGGGGCCCGTGCTGGCGGCGGTCATGCTGGCGGGACGAGTAGGGGGTGCTTTGACCGCTGAGCTCGGCACGATGAATGTCACCGAGCAGATTGACGCCATCAGGAGCATGGGCACCGACCCCATTCGGTATCTTGTCGCGCCACGCATTATGGCGTGCCTGTTGCTGACGCCGGTTCTGATTATCTACGCAGATCTGATGGGTATTGTCGGCGGATATTTTGTCTCCGTCGTCCAATTTGGAATTAACAACCAGGCGTATTGGAGTCACAGCGCCTCTGGCGTAGAACTGTGGGACGTAACCATCGGAGTTGCAAAGGGTTTCTTCTTCGGTGTGGCTATCGCGGTTATCAGTTGCTATAAGGGATTCACATGCAAAGAGGGCGCCCAGGGTGTCGGGCGGGCGTGTACGGAGGCGTTTGTGGCGAGTTTCATATGCATACTGGCGCTGAATTTTGCGCTGGCGGTGGTTTTCAAGGCAATTTACAGTACATTTTGGCCACTTAAGACTTTGGTTTGATCAAGGAAAAGAACGCAAGGTGAAACACAGCAAGAAGAAAGATGTCCCGCTGGCCAGCGGCGACGACGGCGTAATCGTTCTTGAGAATATTAGCAAGAGATTTGGCCCTAATCAGGTTCTGGACAATGTATCTCTGGCTATCGAAAAGGGCAAGACGACAGTTGTGATCGGCCCGAGCGGATGCGGCAAGACCGTCCTGGTAAAGCATCTGATAGTCCTGCTCAGACCAAATTCCGGCCAAGTCTATTTCAAAAACCGGAGAATCGACAACTTGAGCGAGAACGAATTGAACAAGGTACGCACACTGTACGGTTTTCTCTTTCAGGGAGGCGCGCTGTTTGACAGTCTCAGCGTTACGGAAAACATAATATTTCCTATAAGACAGCATTGCAAAATAACTGATTGGAGAGAGGTCGAAGAGCTTGTAAAGGCCAAACTGGCAATGGTCGGCCTTGATGGTTATCAGAATCAGTTTCCGGCGAATCTGTCCGGCGGTCAACGTAAGAGAGTGGCGTTAGCCAGAGCGATCGCACTGAATCCCGAAGTAGTCCTGTATGATGAGCCGACGACGGGGCTGGATCCCATTCGTTCAGATGTGATCAACGAGCTTGTTTTGAAACTGCAGAGAGAGCTTGGCGTTACCTCCGTCGTCGTCACACACGATATGACAAGTGCTTACAAGGTAGCCGATCGCATCATAATGCTGCACAAGGGCAAGATTGTCGCCGACGGCGACGCCGACCACATTCGCAATCATCCCCACCCCATCGTTCAGCAGTTCATTCACGGGCAGGTCGATGAAGATGACCTCGCAGTCCTGCGGATGAGCGGGAAGATCTCTCAGGCTCAGTTCCTGCCCCGTGATTTCGAATAGTAGTTTTCCGATTACGGCGGGCACTTGGCGCATATCGATCTGAACAACGTTGTGCTCAGATAACGATCGCCTCGATCGGGTAAGATGACGACAATCGTCCCGGAACTCATCTTTTGTGCCACGCGCAAAGCCCCTGCTACCGCCGCACCGCTTGACATCCCGGTAAAGATTCCCTCCTCGGTGGCAAGCTGCCTTGTCGTCTCAAAGGCTTCGCCGTCCTCGATGGTTATTTTCTCGTCCAACATTTGCCGGTCATAGATCTCAGGGATGATGGCTTCGTTCATGTTCTTGAGTCCCTGGATTGCATGTCCCTTAGTGGGCTCAATTCCAACCGTTCTGATCTGTGGTTTCTTTTCCTTTAGAAACCGATTGGTCCCCATCAGCGTGCCTGTCGTGCCCATCCCGGCAACGAATACGTCGACCTCGCCCTGGGTCTGGGCGAATATCTCGGGCCCGGTTGTTTCGTAATGAGCAAGGACATTGTTTTCGTTGGCGAACTGATTGGGCATATAGTATTTGTCCGGCTCGGCGTCCAGCAGTTCGTGAGCCTTCTTGATAGCGCCATCGGTGCCTTCTTTGGCGCGCGTAAGCTCAACCTCTGCGCCCAACGCCTGCAGGATGTGTTGCCTTTCCGTGCTGACGCACGCCGGCATGCACAGCTTTATTCTGTAGCCTTTTGCCGCTGCGATCATAGCCAGAGCGATGCCGGTATTGCCCGATGTAGGTTCAAGGATCATCTTGCCCTTGGTAAGCTCGGCGGATTCCTCGGCTTTCTTTATCATCCAATAGGCGGGCCTGTCTTTGACGGAACCGCCCGGATTGGACCCTTCGAGTTTCCCAAAGATTCGCACTCGCGATTTGCTGCCGTTGAAAGCGTTCAATTCCACAAGTGGCGTATTTCCAATGGCCGACGCTATGCTCATTTGCGATTACCTCCAAAGGTCGTTCCTACCTTGCCGCCTCCGCATTGATCCACTCTCGGGATCAGGATGCTCAATGTCAATGTTAGCGAGAACGGCGTAAAAAGTCAAGCGAAATGCGCCATCCCAAAAAAGCAGGCAAAAAAGGATTGACAATTAAATGCGAATACACTACATAGGAAGGAGCGTCGGTATTTGGTTTGTAGTTCGGTTTATTCTTGCAGGAGGCACAGATTATGAGAACCGTATGTGTTTGCGTATTGTTGGCGGCTGTGATTGTTGGCGGTTGCGCTTCGAGCAAAGGTGAGAGTTACTCCTTGGTCGGTTTCAATTTCGCCGAACTGGACAAGGTGGCCATCCTTGAAGTCACCGGCCAGGTCCGGGGCGAGACGGTCAAGAATCAAGTCGGGACCTTCTTCGAAATGGAACTGATGAAGAGAGGCTACTCACCCATCGAGCGAAGCCAGGTCCAGGTACTGCTCAAGGAACAGGAATTCCAGGCATCGGATATAACCAGCGCCACCGGCGCCGCGCAGGCGGGCAAGGTGCTGAATGTTCCCGCTGTGATGATTGTTAACATCCCCAAGTACAAAGAAGAAATGACCATGACGGCGAAGATGATCAACGTCGAAGACGCTCGCATCCTGTGGATAGGTAACGGTTCGGGCACAACGGGCAAGACGTTTGCAACGATTCTTGGTGTCGCCGCCGGCGCCGCTGCCGGGGTGGCTGTTGCCGGTGACGATGATCAACTCGTCGGGGGCATCGCAGGCGGTATCCTGGGTGGTGTAGCGGGCCAGGCGTTGTCGCCGCAACAAGAGGAACAGATCCAGAAGGTAATCGCAAAGGTCTGCGAGAGCATGCCCGCCAGATTTGTCGGGCAGCGCTAGCGCCGAGGAGTTCTGCAAAGCAAGACAAACCTGGCAGATCTTTTCGGCTGAATCAGTTCAAAAGGGGGCCTGTGCTGAGATACTCTGCGCAGGTCCCTTTGAATGCACAGCACGGCTGTATCCGAATATCCTTGCCGAATCTTGTTTTCCCACCTGCGCTTTGTAAAGCCGCCTTGCTCACTTCGTCCGCTTGACGAGGCGAGTTTAACGTTCTGTGCGAGGACGGCCTAAAAGACCTGTCAACTTGGCGTGGCAGGCTCGATCGTGGTGCCAAAATTGGCATATCGCCGCCGGTTGGACTCCGGCAGGAGGCGCCGAGAGTGCGAGTTGTGCCTCACATAACAGCTTATGGACACAATGGTTAGGGCACAGCAGCCAAAATAGCTTCGTGGAGGCACAAAAGCTGGTATATCTTTTGCATGTGTCGGTATGAGTTGTATCGGATAATGCAGGAGCCTAAACGGGCTAGAACAAATACGAAGGCAACGTAAGTGATTAAGTAACAAAAGATTAATGATTGAATC
>CAZLTY010000108.1:0-14110 GCA_964562575.1 uncultured Pirellulales bacterium | reverse complement strand
CCACGGATAACGGCGCACTGGTTGGCAATGATCTGCCTCCGTATGCCGAGCAGGGCATCGTTAAGAGCGGCATCCAGTCAATGGTATACCGCTATGACAACGCCAATAAAACCTCCGAAGCAACCCTCACGTTGGTCTATCCGAAAGACTGGACCGAAGAAGGCGTCACCAAGCTGCTGCTGTGGCACAGGGGCGCATCGGCAAACGCTCCCGATCGGATGTTTGTCGCACTCAATGGTACGTCAGTTGTCTATCATGACGACCCTGCGGCAACGAACATAACCGGATGGAGACAGTGGGTCATCGACCTGACGGCGTTCGGCGTGGACCTTACCAATGTCAATTCGATTACCATCGGCGTTGGCACAAAGGGTAGCCCGGCGGCCGGCGGTGCTGGAACGTTGTACTTCGACGATATCCAACTGGTTAGGTAAGTTCTTTCGAAGCTAATTGACGCAGCAAGCAACTGCGCTGCTGAGAAGATAGATTTGCACCAGTTCGGGGTCTATGCCGATTCACTCGGCATAGGCCCCGGTTGTTTTGTATAGGCTCTGTCTGAAAACTCCGTCGTCGGCCCGAGAGCGAGCGTTTTTTCGCCTGACAAAGACGGCGAAGCAGGCGATATCGGTTTTATCGTCGATGGAGCCGGATGCAGTCAGGCGGAAAATAAGCCGCTCGAAGCCAGATCGAGTCTTCAGACAGAGCCTACATATCTGAGCGCTTACTCACGTTCTGTCTGCCATGGCTCCTGATATTCTGGGGGCTCGCCAGATTTGGGAGTAGCCATTGTAACCGGCATCTGGATGGGTATTTTCCGGGAACTGCGAACGATTCTGCCAAGCTCTTCTCCTGTTGTCCGAACAGGCTCAGTAACAAGCTCGGGGACGCTGTAGGTCCAAAGGCATGAATCATAATACGTCGGATCTTTCTGAGGCAGCCGTATCGGCTTGTATACCCTTCCGCCTTTATCTACATATGCAACGTATATTCTGGTGAATACGCCGCTGCCTCTTTTGCTGCTGAAAGCTATCCATCGGCTGTTGCTCGACCAGCAATGCCAGCTTTCACTTTCGCTGCTGTTGATATCGAGCCGTTGATATGCAAACTCGCCCGTCTGCTTCGTTACTTCGAGGTCCATCAAATACAAGTCGCTGCTGCGTCTGTACACGGGGAAGCAGCCATAGTCGCACATGCAGAACAGCAGCCAGCGACCGTCCGGGCTGATTCGCGGCAAGAGGATACTGAGGCCCGTATCCTCGGCCGAAAGCACCGATTCCAGCGGACCCCACTGATCGCTGTTAATATCGTAACTCGTCCGGACAAGATCATACTTGATCTGGTCATAGGATTCGGGAACGACAGTCCGGTCCGACCAGGTCGCCGGCGCGCTGCAGAAATACAGGTACCGGCCATCGGCGGACCAGGTCGGGTATGTTTCGAGCCGGTCTCTTTTGGCAAGATTCGGTGTGGTCTTTACGCTTTCCGATTCGACCAGGTAGTAAGCCATTAGAGAATCCAAGTCCACAACATCCGGGACCTCGCTTGTGGCAGAATGAAAGATTTGCCTGACCTTGTTGACAGAAAATGCGGCAACCTGTCCGCTTGGATGCCAGGATGTATACCCAAACTTTGTTCCAATCTTTCGTACTTTGTCACCTTTGACCAGCAAAGCCGAGCTACCGTAGTCGGCGCTTCGGATGCCTAGGAGCATTTTCTCGGTACGATTTCCGCAAAAAGCATGGCAGTTCACACAGCCATGCTTGAAATACTCGTTCTTCAACACCACTGACTCGTCAAAACTGCTGAGGTTACGCTGGTATATGCCCATATCCCTCCAGGTGCGATGGCCCGGCCGAATCTTTCTATACACGAGGAAAGCATCCATGTCCTCATGGGCAATCTTGCTTGTGAGAGTTTGATAACGGGTCCACTGTTTATTTTTTCGGTCAGAGGATGATGTGGCAGTTTTTGATTTGACAAAAATATCCACACTGAGTTGCCGGCCCCGGTTCAGACCCAGAAGCTTATGCCAAGCTCGTCTTGGAATCACAATCGCAGACGTTCTGCTGAATATCTCGATAGGTTCTCCATTTTCTGAGTATATTCTTGCGAAGTAGCCTGCCCCATCCTGCTGTATAATGAAGTTCAGAGGGGCAATGTTTGGCGGGATGACACTGTCTGCATAATCCGGCTGTACTTTTGGAGGTCGGTCGATGGTACCGTAATGCGTAATCGTGACTTTTCTATTGCGACAAGCATAAAGCAACGAAACAGCTACAAGTGCACATGCGACTATTGCACAAATGACTTCGGCTTTTCCGGTTTTATGTAATTCCGCTCTCATACGTACATGCGACTGAGTCATTTGTTCACGCCTGAAGGTACAAACATATAATGATAGAAATAAGTGTTGCGGAATTTCTTTGCCAACTCTTTGGAAGCAGCCTTTTTGTCTCCACTGAAACCGGCGAGAATGCGGGAAAAGTCTTCGATCTGTCGACGCTTTTGAGGATTTGACTGGTAACCGCCCAGGGCGAGAGGTTTCCCCGTCGCCTTTGCATAGATAAGAGCTGCTTCTTCATAATGTGCAGGCAGCTCGGCATAACCCAAATCCTGCACAAGTTCGATTTTCTCGACAATGTTGCCCAAATACTTATTGAGCATATACCAGGCCATCAGGTATTCAAACGCCATGCGATTTTGACTGTTCCTCTCCAGGAGCCATAGAAAAGTTCTCTCTTTGAAAAGGGAGTACGTTGGGCAATCCTTGTCCAGGCATACAGAGCGTAGATGCTGAATGTACTTGTCGGCGGAGAGCTCTGGGTCGGTTTCCAGACGGTCAAGATAGTGTTTTGCCCAGTCAGCGTGAAAAAGAGTCTTGCTGAGCGCGCCGAGATATATCTTGGCCGAGCCTAGATTACCCTTTACCATACTTATCAGGGCCAGTCGCTGCAGGACCATGGGACGACTACCGAGTTCTTCGAGACATTCAGTGAGGGCATTTTCAGCCACGTTTACAACACCGAGGTCTAGAAAAAGATCGACGGTTTGCCAGTGCACCCACTTGTGTTTCTCATCAGACAGAAACAGGTAATCTGGATGCTGGGGCCAGGAGAACATGTCATATCCGAGTCGGCCGGTATGACATAAAGCTCTATTGACTGCATGGGCTATGACGGGATTTTGAGGATCATGCTGAGCCGATGTCAGCAATTCCAGCCACATTTTATGGTAAGCATAGTAGTCAACCTTAAACCGTGTTCTAAGATTTTCATTGCGCCAGAAGAAGACGACGCTGCTCGCGATGGCAAGCAAAAGCAATAGCTCGGTGACATATTTGAGTTTTGGCGAGCGGCCATGCCAGGAGAATACCATCGCCAGCAGGTTGGAAACTCTATTTCGGCGCTTTCTTCCTGACTTTCTGCCGGTCCGCTTTTTTGCGAAATACAGTCTTTTCCAGAGTATCTGCCAAAGACCGCTCATAAGAAATAGCAGAGGCGGAATCAGATAAAGCACATAGACTGTGGTTATTGCTCTTTTGCGAGCACTGTAGTTGAGAATTCTCCATGAGAAGGGCAATGAATTGCTGTAGACATCGATTATGCTGAGCCGGAAGATCAGAAGGCCCAACACGTAGGGAACAGCCGCAGCGGATAGAAGATAGAACAGACTCATCTTCCACCGGGACCTGAAAATCAGCTCGTAAATGGCGCACATAACCCCAAAGAGCAGGAAAGCTCCGCCGGAAAGATAGTAGCCAATGACCGACAGGATTAGAAAGACGCTTACGCAACGGAAGACATCAGCACGTGATAGAGTTGCCTTCAGATACGTACACACCGTAAGCAATGCCGCCAGAAAAGCCAGTGTTGTGACAAAATGATAGGTATATTGCGTGTACAGAACAAGCAGAAGAGTCGGTACGAGAAAGCGAATCCAGTGAATTCGCGATGAGTTTGTAGCTTTCAACATGTAGCCCACGCACAGGCTGATCAGCCAGGCCTGGGCTGTTACAACCAAAGCTCCCGCCCAGGAATAGTAGAAGAGTTGCGAAAGGAAAGCCGACAGGTACTCGACAGGCCCACCCGGATGTGACAAGAACGACAGGAAGAAAGGCCAGCCTCTGTAGAAGACTGGGAAATTTGTAATAATTCCGGCCCCGTGATATATGAGTCGCAGATCCACATAGAGCCAGAGACAAAGATAGAAGAATGCGAAGAAGAGAAAGTCCTGTGATAACCGTTTCAAGGCTCGGCTTGAACATCGCTTGGCCGTCTCTGGTTCGCAGGATTGCGAAACAGCGATTCGTCTTGAGGGTTTCCGGCGCGAATGCGGCATTGCTTTCCCTAACATCTCTCATATGCGCACGAGAACAGCATCACTGCAAATCCTCGATACCATAGTCATCAAATAGCTCAAAGTTTCAAGGCTTTTTCGCCGTTTTCTCTTGATTGGGGGGGTTATCTCTCTTGAGCGACAATGAGCTCTGTTGCGTATCCGCGTAACACTCCGCCGGGCCTATTGTCGATTCGCAGAGACCGTTATCGAAGAGGAACTGCCGGATGCTGGTGCAGAGATGGCATTTGCTCGCGTAGAGGTCTTGTCGTTGGTAGAGCTGTTTTACGGCTTGGTCGAGCATGCCCAAAGGCCCCGAATTGAACAGCCGGTTGATAAAGCCGTCATGCGCGGGGTCGAACTGTCTCCAGATCTCCTCAAGCGGCGTCTCGCCCACGTTGCCGAGAATGATGCCGCTACACGTGCCGCTAAAGACGTTGCCGAACGGGTCGATATGCACGCCCTTGGCACCGAGAAGATCCGGTTTGCAGTCGGCCCCATCAAAGCTCCCTATCGGCTGTGCCGCGAGAAGTCGCGCCAGTTTTCCCGCTGCTCGGCCGGTGAAGCGGCACCGATAGTCGTTAACAGCACTGACATACCGCTCTTTGCGCTCGGCACATGAGAGGTCCTTCATTTCGGTGGGATTGTCGAGGTACTTTTGCCAGCGGATCTGCACGCGGTCGCGCCCAAGAACATCGCCAGCCGTCGCGGCCAATCGGCGCACCAATTCTGCTTCAACGTACTCCTGATGAAACGGGTCGGTGCTGACTTTGAACCGATGCATCCCTAGTTCGTCGAGTCTTTTCAGCCGTCGCCGGGCGATTCTGTCATTCGCAGCCCAGAAGCCGTTTGTCTCTACGAGATCGACTTTGCCGAGCTTTTCGCGCTGTGCCTCTTCGAGGATCTGCTCGAGGCGGTCCCAATATAGGAAGGGCTCACCGCCGGTGATGTGTATCCTTGCTGCGTCGCCTGCGAGGACTCTCACCGAGTGCCACGCATCGATCGCGGTCTCAACGGACATCAGTCCCCCCTTGTCGAGGTTGCAGTTGTAGTAGCAGAACTCGCAGGCGCAGTTGCATTTGTACGTCAGGAGCAATCCCGCCGAGCGCCAGAGCTTGAACTTAGGCTCGCTCCGCGAAGTCCGACTATTGTAGATGTTTTCAGACAGTTCAATCACTATAAACCCTATGCAAAGAGCAGAATTAAGGAGGTCATCCGCCGTAGGCAGGTTCCGCATTTCTTATTCTTGATCTGTGATATTTGATGTTTCCTTCTTCATGTGGATCTGAATCACAGTGATGTCGGCGGGTGTGATTCCGCTTATTCGCGATGCCTGAGCGAGTGTGCCCGGCCCGAAGGCCGAGAGCTTTTCCTTGGCCTCGGTTCGCAGATGCAGGATGCTGTTGTAATCCAGATCCTCCGGAATCTTTTTGCTTTCGAGGCTCTTCAGATTGGCCACGAGCCGCTCCTGCTTGGTGAGGTAGCCTTCATATTTGGCGTCTATAATCACCGCCTGCAACGCATCGCCGGTGAGATTCATGTTCTTGACGTCAGGATGCTCAGACAGAGCAGCCGCAAGAGTATTGTCCGGCTGGCGAAGCTTATCCCACAAGCTGATCCGGCCCGCAGGCGTTCTCGATGGGTCTTTCAGATAGTTCTTGAGCGAGCTAATCCGGTCCAGTTTGTTCTGGAACTTCGACCATCGTTTCTCGCCGACAAGTCCGACAGCCCTGCCTGTTTGCGTCAACCTTCTGTCGGCGTTGTCGGCTCTCAGCGATAATCGGTACTCGGCTCGCGAAGTAAACATTCGATAAGGCTCATCAATGCCTCTCGTGAGCAAATCGTCGATCATCACTCCGATATACGCCTGATCTCTTCCGAGGACTATCGGCTCTTTGTCCTGTAGTTTTCTGGCTGCGTTTATACCCGCGACGATGCCCTGGCCGGCGGCCTCTTCGTAGCCGCTGGTGCCGTTAAGCTGGCCGGCCAGGAACAACCCTGATATCTTCTTTGTCTCCAGGCTGGACCTGAGCTGAGTCGGCGGGCAATAATCGTACTCTATCGCGTAGCCGTAGTGGACAATCCGGGCGTTCTCCGTGCCGGGCAAAGACTTGAAGATCCGGTCCTGGACGTCTCTGGGCACGGAAGTGCTGATACCGTTGCAGTAAATAGTGGTTTTCTCTTCGTCCTCCGGCTCCAGAAAGACCTGATGGCGGTCCCTGTCCGCAAAGCGCACGATCTTCGTTTCAATGCTCGGGCAATATCGCGGCCCAGCCGAGGCAATCTGCCCCGAGTACAACGGGGCGCGATGCAGATTGTCCCGGATCAGCTTGTGAATCTTTTCGTTCGTAAAGGTTATCCAGCATGGAATCTGCGGTCTCTCGATTCTTTCGGTCATGAAGGAAAAGGGCACCGGCTCGGCGTCTCCATGCTGCATCTCAAGTTTATTCAGATCAACCGTAGCTGCGTCCAGTCTTGCCGGCGTGCCGGTCTTGAGCCTCTCAAGGACCAATCCGATCTGTCGAAGGCTGTCAGACAGTTCGTTGGCCGCCGGTTCGTCGAGCCGCCCGCCGCCGAACTGCTCGGTTCCAATGTGCATCAAGCCGCCAAGAAATGTCCCCGCGGTCAGAATTACCACCCGAGCATTGTACAGGCTCCCATCACTGCACTTGACCCCTCGAACGCCGTTTCTCTCGGTAACGATCTGAGTAACCATTGCCTCGGCGATTGTCAGATTGGCTGTTCGTTCGAGCAGCGCGCGGACGTGAGCTTTGTATTTGTATTTGTCGACCTGTGCCCTCGGAGCCTGCACGGCCGGGCCTTTAGAGCGGTTCAACAGACGAAATTGGATCCCGGTGGCGTCGGTGGCCAGTCCCATCAGCCCGCCGAGCGCATCGACCTCGCGGGCAATCTGTCCCTTTGCAAGCCCGCCAATAGCCGGGTTGCAGCTCATCTTGCCTATCGTGTCGCGGCTGTACGTCAGAAGGCAAGTCCTGGCGCCGATTGTCGCAGCCGCATGAGCGGCTTCGACCCCGGCATGACCTCCACCCACGACAATACAATCAAAAGCGTTTGCTCTCATTCTGTGAGACATATTTAGTCAGTATATCTTCCTGGGCCTTCTAATCAAGGCAAGTTCGGTCTCGCATTGGACGCTTCCTGGACAAAGAGGTGAAACGTCCGGGTGTGCCTCGACAATCCATCATCAAGGTGTGGATAGCTGAACGAATAGGAAAGATGTCATCCTGGGCCCAAGGCTACTTGCCTATTTCGTCAGCGCGACTGCCGAAGCGATGGCGAAATTCGCGGTGTGGGTAATGCTGACACTTATCTGTTCGATCCCGAGTTCGTCGGCGATTCTCTTGACCTCCCCGCCGATAGTGACCCCAGGCTGACCGGAAGCATTGTTTATTATCTCTATATCCGTCCAGGCGATCTTTCCCCGCCAGCCCGTTCCGATCAGTTTAAGAACGGCTTCCTTGGCCGCGAAGCGACCGGATAGTTTCTCGATTTCGTTCTTGTTCGCCCTGGCATACGCCTGCTCGGCGGCGGTGAATACCCTGTTGACGAAACGCTCGCCGTGCCGCTGTATCATCTGCTCTATCCGCGGACAATCCACGAGGTCTATGCCGTGTGCGACAATTCCCATCTCTTGATTCCAATCGATACTTGATCGTCAATGTTAGAGTGCCTAAGACTATAACGTCACTCCCCGGCTCATCATGGCTGCTGGCGGTGCATCTGATAAATCTTCTCCAGGCAGAAATCTACAAATTCATCCGTCCTTTCGACTTTTGCCTCGGCCTTGAGCTTGGCGTTGAGTTGATCGAAAACTTCATTGCGACGGTCGAGATTGATCTTGCTCTGCACCTGCTCCTGCACGTTATCGAACGGCTCGTAACCGACCGACTGTTTTGCCTCCAGTTTGATGATGAACACATGCCATTGGGCCACGACGGGCCCGGCGATCTGGCCGGGCTCGATTTTCTCAACCGCCGCTGCGATCAGGTTGTACGGCGCAGCCAGAGACTCCGGATGAACGGAAGGCCACAATCCGCCGAAGCCCTTCCTGTGCCCATGCGAATACTGCTTTGCCAGTTCGCCGAAATCCTCACCGGACCTCAATCGTTCGATCAGTTCGCCGGCCAGGTTTCCCGCCAGCTCATTGCCGTCCTGGTTCGGGTCGGTCGCCTTGAAGCGGCCCGGCTGGATATCAATCAGACGAAATGTTATTTCCGCCCCTATCGAGAAATGCTCGTCCTTCATGTCATTATAGCATTTGATCAGCTCACGATAGGTGATAGGCCTGTTAGTGGATGATTTCGTCCCTAAGTACGATTGGATGAGAATCGACCTCTTCTGCATCTCCATAAAGCTCTTCTTATCCATCGCGCCCGGGCTCTGTTTCAGCTTCTCCTCGGCCTTGACCTGGTCGCCTCCAAACTCGAGAATGAATTTCCTGTACTCAGTTTCTGCCGCTTTATCCAGGGCTTCGTCGATGTTGCCTCCCGCCTGCTTCTTGGCGTGTTGATAAAGCAAGATATTCGATATTTTGGCCATGACAACCTCTTCGAGCTGCCCCCGGGCCTGCGTTTTGAACTGCTCGAGTTCACTCGCACGGGCAAGCGCCTTGAAATGTTCAGCGGACGAGGAAATTATCTCATCGCTGGTTACAGTCTCGCCGCCGACCACCAGCACGAGCTGGCCTTTGGCTTGCTCAAGCTCAATCCTCTGGGTCAGGGCGACACGTTCCAGCTCGGCATCAGTCATGCCCGATTTGTCGCCCTGGCAGCCGCCTATCAACAATAGCATCAAAACAGTTAGAGAAATACGTCTACACATGTCCCAATCCCAAACCTGCTAACTAAAAACACAAACGTCTATCCCGACACATCCGGATTTCCCTTCAAACCAATTTCGTCGGCGACCTCGCGCATCCCCATAATCACATCGGTGATAAGCTCACCTAATTCGGTGCCCAACATTTCGGCGCCTTTTTGGATGACATCTCTGTTCACGCCGGCCGCAAAGGCCTTGTTCTTCCATTTCTTCTTGACCGATTTTGCCTTCATGTCCATCACGCTCCTGCTCGGCCGAACAAGCGCCGTAGCGGCCACCAGCCCGGTCAGCTCATCAACGGCGTAAAGAACCTTCTCCATCTCACTCTGAGGTTCAACGTCAGTGCATAGACCCCACCCATGCGAGAGAACGGCCCGTACGTACAGCGCGGGCCAGTTTTTCGAAGTCAGGATTTCCTCGGTCTTTCGGCAGTGCTGCTCGGCGAATTGCTCGTAGTCCAAATCGTGGATCAAGCCAATAAGACCCCATTGCTCCTCGTCCTGGCCGCGTTTGCGGGCACAAAAGCGCATCACCGCCTCCACGGCCAGCGCATGTTTGATCAATCCGTCATTCTGATTGTATTCTTTCAGCAGCGAAAAAGCATCTTCACGGCTGGGTATGGCCTCGGACACCACAATGCTCCTTGATACCACAAGAAAACGCCAACATTCTCGCTCAGTTAGAGCGAAGATCACTTAGCAGATAATCTAAGAGCAAGCGGGTAAAATTGCAATTCTTATTTTTTCAAGTGGTCCGGGCGGGTTCCCGCCTGTGTGCGGGCCGAATCACATATCAGCAAAGCGCGCCGGCTTGTCGCGTTGTGGGCCAGGGAACTTGCGCCCGTTGTGATGCCGACGCAGTCAGGACGTGCCGTGCGAGGATGGCCTTGCCGCGAGCGCAAAAACAGCGGGCCGCTCGAAGAAGAGGGCCCGCATGGTGCAAAGATCATAAGAGACGCTGCTAAGGAGGAAGCCACGGGGCTGAAGACTTGTCTTTTTGCAGTCTCCGTGATGCGCCTTATTGGGTTCTCCAGATGGCGCCCACACCGACGGCCCAGGCATCGGCGGTGACCTGAATCTCCACGTTGGCGATGGTGTTGTCGTGTATGAGCCACTGTGCGCCGGCGTAGCCGCCGAATTGTGAGGCCTCTTCGACATCTCCGCTAGATATTACACGCCATGTCGCACTGGCTCCATCTACGCCGGTGGTGTCAAGGTCGATATCTCCGTCCACGAGGTGCAGGAACGGACCACCATAGACACGGAAGTTGTCACCCTCCCAGGTCGGGCCGGCGGCTATCTGGAGTTCCCAGAAGTCCAACTCGGCGTCGCCTGTAAGGGTGAAGGTCGGATCGTCATCTGCCCTCATGTCGATGCTTCCGTCGGGATTCTGCCAGAGAATCTGGACCAGTCCGCCCCAGGTAATGTCGCCGTCCTCCCAGAAGGTCGCTCTCGATCCGATACCATAGGCAATCTCATAGCTGCTGTCAAAGCCGGTGTACCGGTTGCCGGTGGCGCCGCCTGCAAGCTCCTCGGTTATGTCGTCCTCTGCATCGGCCGCACCTACGCTCACAAACACGTCCCAACTATCGGAAACACCGAAACCCAGGCTTGCCAGGACCATGTTCGTTGTCAGGTTCTCGATTTCGTGTTTGTCAGAAGTAGGTGCTTGAAATCCAATCCCCTCGTCTTGTCGGCCCGTGCCACGTGTGTCAAGATCCATTTCCCCATGAGAGAAGCCAACACCGACGGTCCACTGGTCCTGACCGACCATGGCCTTTGGCGGCCCCATCGGGGGCAAAGCGAGAACAACGGAACTGCACATACTCACTGCCATAAGGGCTACAACCAACATTGCGGTTCTTTTTTCCATGAGCCACGCTCCTTTCAATTCCATATTAAACTCTATGCAACATCTTTAATCTTCTCGATTCCAACTATCACATATCGACCCGCATTAACAAGAGCTTTCTCTTTTTTTTGAGATTTGTCGCTTAAAAACACACATCAGCGCTTCTAAGACTCGCAAATTTGAAAAAACTGCAAAATATACTTGACATGAAACCTCCTTATGCGTTATCTCAACCGTTCTTCCTTGCCGGCCGCAGCGAGAAACACGGAAATCTGCGGCTAGATACCCGGTTTCGGGCCAGGAATCGGGTAAGTGAGGACAAGCAATCACCTATAAGGTGCCGGAACCTGGCCGGAAAACTCCAGGACAATCCCGCCGGCCATGGGAGTCTCGAACCGACCGTTTGCGCTCAAAACGTGAAAAAACACTCGGACGGGGCCAAGTAAGTCCGATAAGCCCTGTCGCAAGGTTCAGTTCCAGGACTTCTCGGAGGTCATTTATTCTTGACAAATGTGTGCAAATGATGTACACTTTAACAATAGCATCTGGAGGTGTGGTGAAAACGGGCCTGGTTTCTTTTCTCGCGTGTTTTCCCCGCCATCAAACTGGTCGTCGCGTATCCGGGACGCAATGCAGGATACGGCTGAAGAATTTTACGGTGCCAGGTAAGAAAAGAATAAGAATACGGACAGGTTAATTGCGAGAATTCGATCATGAAAAACAAGAGCGAAAAGAGTATATCGCCAGCCAATGTCCTTTGGATGTTCGTGATGGCAGCTATGTTGTTGGCGGCCGTGACAAACACCGCGAAGGCAAAATCGCTGTACGTCTTAGGCGGCGTCCAGAGCAGCACACCCGGCCTGACAGAACCGGTATACGCATACGATATCGGTGTCAACGGCGCATTGACTTTCCAGACCCAGCATGGCATACCTCACAGCATGCTGGGCGCCGTGGGCTTGGCGATCGATTCGGATTCCGGATACTTGTTCGTCACATACGAGGCCTCCGGTGAGATTCAACTGGTGGACGGGATAACGATGACCGGCGCAGGCAGAGTTGAAGCCGCCGATGCCATTGACCTGGCCGGAATTGTCTACGACCACGCTAAGAAATTGCTCTACTGCGTTGACCGTGGCAGAGAGAGGTTGTACGTGTACAATTGGGATGCAAAGACCCCCTCGCTCACCCGCGTGACTGGTTCGCCGTTCACATTGTGGGGAGACGTTCATGCATTTGGGATTGCCCTGGACGAAATCGATGGCCTTCTCTACGTGACCAACGCCACCGGGACCGTCGCTGTCTACAGCACCTCCAATTGGTCACGGGTGAAGAAGATCGAACTCAGCCGTATTGCCATTAGTGTTGCCGTGGATGTCATGAACGGCTTTCTCTATACCGGTGGAGGATTTGCAGGGAACAACTACCTTACCCAGTACCACCTGGCCACGGGCGTTGAGGCCGAGGTCCGGGTAGAGCCCGATGCGGGCGTGATGGGTCTTGGAGTCGACCCGGACACGGGTCTGGTTTATATGGGTACCGGAGCGAACAACGCACCGGGTGGGGACAATCTCCTGGTCTACGACACGGAACTTAACCAAATCGGCAAGCTTCATATCGGCGGAAATTCCGCCGGTCTGGCAATACCCGGCAAGGACATTGGCTTTAACCCGCTCCATCTCACCAAGGAACTCATCAGAGGTGCTGTTGATGATACTGCTCCCGGCGAAATGCCGTCCGTAGGTGCGGGCAAGACCATTACCTATGGTATCGGATTCAGCAACCTCGGCAATGAATTCACGGTGACCGACGTGACCTTAGTCGATGCACTGCCACACAGCGTAACCTTTATTTCGGCCGACGATGATAGAGTAGGCGGTAGCTACGACAGCAAGACGCACACTTATACATGGTCCTGGGCGGATCTGCCACCGGGGTGGTCTACGCTTCTGGAATTGACCGTGCGGGTGGACAGCGACGTGGACACCGGGACGATAATCTCCAACTCGGTGACTATCAACAGCAATGAGACCGCGCCGGCAACGGCAAGGCATGACGTTGTTGCGACGAGCAATTCCCTTAATTTGGAAAAGACCATTCTTGGGGCCGCCGAGGGACAGGCCGCAAAGGTCGAGCCGAATGAGCTTGTCACATATAATATTTGCTTCGACAACAGTGACAACGATTTCATGGTAACGGACATTCTGCTCATTGATATGCTTGCGCCCGAGCTGATCTTCGAGTCGGCTGCCGACGGCAAAGCCAGCGGTTTTTATGACGCAAAGTCGCATACTTATACCTGGATACCTCCGAACATGGCGCCGGGAGCATCCGCCTGTGTGGGCCTGGTGGCCCGCGTCGATCCGGATCTGAAGCCGGGCGCGATCATCACAAATACCGCGATTATTGACAGCAATGAAACGCCGTCTTCAATGGTCAGCGTCGATGCCAGAACATCTTTCAGTGCCCTTAGTATCAGCAAGAGTATTGTCGGAGTTACGGAAGGTGAGCCCGCGCTGGTTGGTGCGAACGGGGACATCGAATATCTGATTTGCTTCGAGAACAACAGCAACAGTGACATAACTAACCTGACTGTCGTTGATACTCTCCCGCCGGAGGTGGAGGTCATAAAGGGCAGCCCCCAAGGGCAGTATGATCCTAAGACACATACCTACACATGGTCACTTCCGTTTCTGGAGGCAAATTCAAAATCGCCCGCGTGTGTGGAGTTGACCGTACTGGTGAACAAAGACGTACCGCCAGCGACCACTATCTCCAATTCGGTCACTATCAGCAGCCATGAAACGGAATCGGCAACGGCAAGCGTTGACGCCGTTACATATTTCCCTCTTGATCTGACCAAGACCGTCATCGGAGGATTCGGAGATGAAGTTGAGTGGGTGGACATAGACGATGACGTTACCTACGGCATTGAATACACAAACAAGAACGAATTTGCCGTGACCAATATAGTCATTAGAGACATACTGCCCGAGGAGGTGAGCTTTGTGACCGCCACCGACGACGGTGTCTTCGGAAGCTACGATCCTCCTTCACACAGTTATCAGTGGATGTATCCGTCTCT
>CAZLTY010000107.1:0-14160 GCA_964562575.1 uncultured Pirellulales bacterium | reverse complement strand
CAGATAAGAATATTAACAAAATCGTTGAGACTGCAGGACTCATTTACAGAGGTACATGCGCACTTTATAACAAGGAAGAAGATGATCTGTTGTGCACAAAAGGGGCGTGGAATATTCCGGACAACCTCAAAATGGAGAACAATAAAGAAGGCCATGTTTGTTATGATGTGATAAGCAACAATGAAGATGAACCATTTGTAATCACCGGCCTTGATGAAACACCTTATGCCAAAACCGATCCCAATATTACAAAATACAAGCTCAAGACTTATGTCGGCTGTGCCGTCAAAGTCAATGACAAAGCCACTGGCTCTTTGTGTGTGGTCTTTCAAAAGAATAAGACGTTCAATTCTAACGAGCTGAAGATTTTCTATATCCTCACCGAAGCCCTTGGTGTTGAGCAAGAGCGCAAGGAGGCAGAGGAGGTTCTGGGACAGATCAACACACACCTTGAATCAGTTGTCGGTGAACTGAGGCGTACAAATAAGGAGATTCAGGAGTTTGCTTACATAACAGCCCATGACCTGAAGACACCACTGCGGGGGATCGGAACCTTAGCCGAGTGGTTATCAACAGACTATGCCGATAAGTTTGATAAACATGGCCAAAAACAGATTAAGATGCTCACAGAAAGAGCAAGGCGAGCAGATAAACAGGTCGATAGCATCCTTCAATATTTGGGCATTGGACAGCTCAAAGAAGAACAGGATCAGTTGGACCTGAACAGAGTGGTGGGCGAGATGATTTGTGAGATTGACCCACCGGAAAACATCAATATTACCATCGAGAATAGGCTGCCCGTCCTGATGTGTAAAGAGACGCAAATCAGACAGGTCTTTCATAGCCTGTTAGGCAATGCTGTAAAACATATGGATAGAGAAAAAGGGCAGATCAAAGTCGGTTGTACAGAGGAGGAATGCTTTTGGAAATTCAGCGTCGTCGACAATGGCCCGGGGATCGACCAGATATACTATAAGAAGATTTTCAAGATATTTCAGAAGCTTTCACCGTCAGATGAAACTGAATCCACCGGTATAGGCCTCTCTATTGCGAGAAAGATCGTTAACATGAATGCCGGCAGAATCTGGGTAGAATCTGAAATCGGCGAGGGAAGCACATTTTTCTTTACATTGCCAAAACAGGGAGCCGAAGGAGAAAGTAGGAAAATCCAGGCCAATATTGCTAGTTGAATTGAGGACAGGCATCGCGTTTCCACCCATTTTCTTCACTGTTCTATCATTTGTGAAAATTTTCGCTTCATCCGGTCAATAGGTAGGTTGACCGAACAAGTGTCCCCCTGTATTCTGTCTTGTCCACATAATCCGTGACAATCAGACTCATGTATGTCAAACTCAGAGTATGAGCGCTAAACGGGACAGTCTTGGTGTATCTGTTCGGAGAGTTCTACGCGAGGTACGAAAGGGCTGCCGGGCAAAGAAAGAAATGAGAATGATAACAAAGATGCCGATGGCAATCTTCGGCGTTGCGGCGGCATTCTTGTTGGCGTCGTGCTCGCTTCTCGACAATGATCGATCGGGCGCCAACAAGGCATTCCCGGCGAAGATACCGCTCGAAAAACCGTCCGACCGCAAACTCAGCGCTGCGACCGAGCGCATGTACGATCTCTGGAATCCACACGAGGACCGCGGCAACGAGCTCTTCAGCAACTTCAAGTATTCCCGGCTCGAAGGTTTCTCCCGCGAGCCGAACGTCTCCCGCCGCGATCCGTCCAAGGTCATCCGCGTTGACGGTCTCTACTATGTTTATTACACTCACCGTCGCACGCAAGGGCCGCCGGCCGGGCCAGAGAAGGCAACCGACACCATACCCTCGCGCGATTGGGATCTGGCCGAGATCTGGTACGCCACCAGCACCGATGGCTTCCGCTGGAAGGAGCAGGGCCCGGCAGTCAAGCGCCCGCCAAAAGGCCAGTTCGGCTGGCGCTCAAACTGCACGCCCGATATCCTTGTCTTCAAAGGCAGGTACTATCTTTACTACCAGGCTTACAGTGCGGTCATCGAAGGTGGTGACATCTGCCCCGTCACCGTTGCCGAGGCCGACTCGCCCTGCGGTCCGTTTCGCGCGATCGGCAGGCCCGTCGTTTCGCCCGGCGGAGCCGACGACTGGGACTGCGCCTGCGTTCACGATCCGTTTCCATTGATCTACAAAGGCAAAATCTATCTCTACTATAAGGGCTCACCCGGCCAAAAACGCGGCGGTGACAATATCATCCGCGCCCAGGGCGTGGCGATAGCCGAGAATCCCGCCGGCCCCTTCGAAAAATCGCCGCTTAACCCCGTCCTCAACTCCGGGCACGAGACTTGCCTGTGGCCGTACAAGACGGGCATTGCCGCGCTGGTCAGCCTGGACGGCCCGGAGAAGAATACCGTTCAATACGCTCCCGACGGCGTCAATTTCCGGATGATGTCACTGCTCCAGGTTCCGCCTGTCGCGCCGGGTCCGTTCGTTGTCGATGCCTTTGCCGACAACGGCGACGGCCGCGGGATAACCTGGGGACTGTGCCACATCAACCCGGACGGCGGCGGCTCGATGAACGACTCGATTCTGGCGCGTTTCGATTGCGATCTGAGCCGGGATAGTGACGTCCCTTACTTTAAGCGTAACAATCTGCGCTTTGACGAGCACACATACTTCCAGCGCGTTCTGGCCCTGCCTGAGTATATCAAGAGAAGAAGAATAATAGAATCGTCCGGCCGGTAGCAGGACCGCAGTCGCAGCACGAGAGAAGGCAGAGCCCAGGCAATTCAGACATAGACGCCCCTCAACAACAAGTCCCAGTATCTATGCGGTCATTACCCTTTTGTTCGACTTGACGGCGAGCGGGGCCGACCCAAGATTATTTCCTACCCTTTATCTTTGTCCACCTACTGCTCGCTCTTATCCTGCTTTCGCCGTGCAGTGAACTCGACCTGACCTGTAGTGCCGGAGAAATCGTAATCCAGCAGGCCGCTGAGCATGTCACCGTAGGGGCGTCCCTGGTAATCGACCTTGATCGAATAGCCGTCGAACTCTCCGGTCACCGTGAACTTGAGAATGTTGTTCTCGACGCGCAGGTCTTTTACGTCGAGCTGCTGGCCTTGCGTACTCGTGTAGAGGCTCTTGTAGCTGTCGCCGTCTTTGGAAATCTTCATCGTCGGCTCAAGTATGTTTCCGTCAGGTGAGACGATGCGAATTTGCCACGTACCGACAACGTCTTCCAATTCTACAGTGCGCTTCGGCTTCCAGTCGAAATCCCATGACTGGTCACCAACGGTAAAGACACCGGTACCCTCAATTTCATCTCCTTTGATGAGGCCTTTGTAGCGGGTAGCCCACTGCGTTCCCTGGTATTCGCCATTGACGGAGAACGACAGCTCATTGCCTTTGAGTTTTATGTTCTTGACCTCAAGGTCAAAGTTGTTGGCCGATAACGTGCCGACGATCCTCCCGTCGTCGTCTAAGTTCAGCCGAATCGCTTCCTTGACTTCCGCGTTATTCCAGTCATATTCTCGTCGCCAGGTTCCCGACGGATCAACGTCGCGCTTGGCGATCCAGTCGAAATCCCATGATTGCTCACCGACCTTAAGAACGACGGTACCTTTTACTTCGTCTGCCTTGATGATGCCTTTGTAGCTTGTAGTCCACTGCGTTCCCTGGTATTCGTTGCTGACAGAGAATGACAGTTCGTTGCCCTCAAGCTTTCCGTCACTGATTTCTGACGCCGAGTCGTTACGCGACAACGTGCCGGTGACCTTTCCACCTCCCTTTAGCTCTAGCTGAATCACCTCCTCGACTCTCGTGTCATTCCAGTCGTATTCCCTCCGCCACGTTCCCGACGGATCAGGTTTAGTTTTGCCTGCTACCTGTGCGGAAACAAGGGCCGTGACTGGTCCAAGGGTGACCATGGCGATTAGGATGGCTGTTAAGCGGTTCATAGTTTCTCCTCAGTTAGAATGATAGAAAATGTGACTTCAGCATACTGAGATGACTATAAAACCCGTGATATGATGGTTCAAGAGAAAAGACGACCAAAGATCACTTCATCTGCCCATAGGCTATCTTTTCGGTTAGTTCGTTTGAAACTCTGAAACGTGGTGGTATACTCAATGCGGCTGAAGGCAATAATTGCAGGGTGTTTCCCGGGCAAAGAACATGTGATCTCACACAATCGGCGAGAACACCATGTTCCTGTTCGGCCAAACAAGTGTTTTATTTACCATAGGAACAAAGGAGAAACCAACATGATGCGAATCTTGAGCCTGATTACTATTGTCTTTTTGAACCTGTCCCTGAACGTTCAAGCGGAGGATACTGCCAAGGATCGGGCCAAGGCCTTGATCAAGGCAGAGTTGGCCTTCGGCCCCAGCGTATTCAGTGGAGACGAGTTTCCGAGTTGCGATTTTGCCAAACCAGGCCAGATGCGTGAACGGATCGGAGATTACACGTTCGAGGTCACCTTCTATGACAGGGATTACGGTGTCGTAGAAAAACCGTCAGCGGCAGGTCGCTATGGTGCCGTCGTGAAGATCAAGGCAGAGGACGGCTCTACATACACTCGTTTCCGTACGCTTTATAAGTCCCCGCAGCGCCTTGGTCTGTTTTACGACCAGATTGAGGGCGAACTGAAGTTTCCGGAGGGGATGGTGCGCGAAGCAAAGACGCTGAGCCGGCAGCGTCGTATGGTAAATGACTATATTGCCTTTGCCGTCAGAAGAGATATTGATCGCTCACATGATTTTGCGATTCTACTTGCCGGTCTGGACGACATCGGTCCGGAGAGCGGCCCTGTGTCTCAGGTCGAAAGTGCTTTGACCAAGGACCGTCAGTGGTGGCTGCAACTAAAACGCAAACTAAACGGCAATGACAAACGGTTCACAAAAGAGATAGTCGCCCCCAGAATTGTCGACGGACTTGATGGTCGCGTTCTGCAAAAGGGTACGTGTGAACAAGCGGGTATGAAACCAGATACAGCCGAGAAGATCGACGCCGTGCTCGCGGAATGGGCCGAGAATTCCGATCAGCCGTTCAACGCCTGCGTCGCCCGGGACGGCATTGTATTTTTCCATAAGGCCTATGGCTCCCGAGACGGGGTTCCGGTCACCACGCAAACAAGGCATGTTGTCTTTTCCATAACCAAGGCCCTCTCCGGTTCACTGCTCATGATGTTTGTGGGCCAAGGTGTGATTAGTCTGGATGATCCAGTGGAGAAGTTTCTTCCTGAGTTCAAGGGGGTCGACATCAAGACCCCTGCGACCATTCATCATCTGTTCACCCATACCGCCGATATGGAAGGCCACTTCACAGATTTCCAGAGCGATCTCGAACATGTCTATGGTGAGGCCTATCGGTATCTGGCCATTGGCAAACAGCATAAATACAACGGTACCAGCCTGGCGATCGGCACCAAGATTCTCGAGCAGATGACTGGATTGACGCTTCCCGAGCTGTACAAGAAATACCTTTTCGATCCACTGGGATGCGAGTCGATCGAATCTATCGATGCCTCGGCGATGACATGGTCCAATGCCCATGACCTGGCCCGCATCGGCCAATTATTGGCCAATCGTGGATCCTATGGCAATCAGCGTTTCTTCAGTGAGGAAACATTCGAGCAAATGATCCCGCAGAAGCTCGACAAACTCCTGGGATCCGACACGAAGGTGACCTGGGGCATCGGCCTGACATGGTTTGGTGGCAGCGGACTCAGCAACCGGACCATCGGTCACGGTTCGGCCTCTTCCTGCACGCTGCGCGTCGATCTGGAAAACGATCTGGTCATCACGATGACCCGTGCCACCGCCGGCAGGAACTTCAAGAAATACCACCGGCGATTCATCAAGGCGGTCACTGACGGCATCCAGCATTGAAAAAGGATGGTCCTACTGACATTAGCCGGATGAAGCAAAATAAAGCAAAAATAAATTTTGCATGGGGCACAATATTTGTTACCTGGGCGCCAGTTCGTGCCTGTTATGTGTGGAGCAGAAGCTCTTTTACAAAAGATTGTGAGAGAAAGGAGACTACCATGCTCAACCATAAAGACAAATTTCGATTTACGATCCTTCGGCTTCGCTCAGAGCCTGCCCTGGGCCAGTCGAAAGGACAGGCTTTCGATTTTCGATTGATTTGCTTCATTTTGCTGCTTGCCCTCGCTGCCGAGCCTGCCCTGGCGGCGAGAACGTCGAGAAAAAGCTCAAGCTCCCGCAGTTCGAGCCAAAGAACACAGGCCGCACGGTCTGCCCCGCCCGCCAGGGCAAGCGCACCGAGCCGGAGCAGTTCGAGCAGGTCATCTGCGAGCCGGGCACCTGCGCCGAGTCGGTCCAGCTCGATATCTGCCAGCCGCAGCCCTGGCCGGTCAACGCCGAGCCGAAGCAGCTCGAGCAGATCGTCTGTCAGAAGGGCGCCAACCCCGAGCCGATCCAGCACGATTACCTCGAGGCGGTCGGTTCCCAGCCGGAGTAGCTCGAGCAGGACATCGGTGAGCCGGCCGCCGACCCCGAGTCGGTCGAGCACGATGTCGGCCAGCCGCAGCCCCAGCCGGTCGGTCCCGAGCCGAAGCAGTTCGAGCAGAATATCGGTTAGCCGATCGACACCGAGTCGCTCCAGTTCGATTTCGTCCAGCCGTTCGATTCCGGGCCGCAGCAGTTCGAGCAGAATATCGATTAGCCGCTCGACCCCGAGTCGCTCCGGTACGATATCCACCTCCAGGAGCCCCGGCGGCTCGACGTCCCGCCGGATCACGGTTTCCAGGCCTTCGAGTTCTTCGAGCTTTCGCAGGCCCTCGTCGGGTTCGTCTATCAGCAGAGGCTCAGCGGGCTCGGCCTCCGTCAGCAGAAGCTCGAGCATCCGGATAAGCCCCGGCAGCAGAGCACGTATCGGTAGCTCCATCAGTACGAGGATCCCATCGGCGTCCTCGTCCGGCAGCCGATCGATCAGAATCGACCGGTCACCTTCGGGCTCGAGGTCGTACACAAACAACTCGATCAGGATCGACAGGCCGTCCGTCTCCACTGGCCCAAGGCAGCCGGCTGCAAGCTCAGGCAGGACTTCGAGCGTCGGTACGTCGTCGGCCAGGACCTCGCGCATAGGCGGCTTGATCGGCAGGAGAACGCCGTCTGTTTCGCCGCCGACAAGATCCGGTGTCGCTCGCGGCCGCCTCGGCGCCGCAGGCACCGACAGCAGAACGAATCTGCGTGTCGGCAGGTCGATCCTCGATAGCAGGAGATCTGCCGCCTCGGTTGGAGACGTTGCTCGCCGACAAACAATAGGACGGAGCCCTGAGCATGAGCGAGGGGCAATTTCCAGGGGGGCGACGGGCATGCGAGAACACCAGAGCACTGTCCTGAGGACTCCCAGCACAAGGGTATCGAGAAAGAAAGTCGCCCCGCAACGGCACACAACGGTGATTCACACCGGGACCGGCGCGACTGGCGCGCACAGATCGGGCGCAGCGCCCCTCCACCGTTACACAGCGGCAAGGCCCTCGCGAGTGGTGTACCACGACCAGCCCCACCGGATCGCACACACAAATCGCTACGACCATGTCTTTAGAGACCGCTACGATCACTTGCGCCACAGGGTTGTCTGGCCCAGATACAACTACCTCGTCGGCTACCATCACGGGCCGCGCTACTCGTACCGGCACGTCTATCCCTACTACCACCGCAAGTACCTCTTTGTCAGCCTGGGTGGCTACTGGCCGTCGAGCTACAGCTACAGGAGGTATTACTGGTACGGCCATCACCCATATAACTGGTACGGCTACTATCCTCTCGCCCGCGAGGTGCAGACCGGCTCGTACAATTACTACACGTACAACTACTACAACAACGATGCGTACAGCTCCGCCCCGGTGAGCGAATCGGCACTCTTCGAGCAGTTGGGTGAGCAGCCGGGCGAGCCGGATCAGGTGACCTTGGTTGATGCTTACTTCGAAGAGGCCGTCAAGGGTTTCGAAGCCGGCAAATACGATCTGGCGGTCAAGAAGTTCGCCCGGGCGATGGAGCTGGCGCCGGACGATATGGTGCTGCCGTTCGCGTACGGCCAGGCCCTCATGGCGAACGGGCAATACTCCCAGGCCGTCGAAATGCTCAGGGCCGCCTTGGCGAAGGTTTCGCCCGAGAAGGAAGGCGTCTTCTACCCCCGCGGGTTGTATCCGAAAGAAGAGCTGCTTCTGGCGCAGATTGACGACTTGGCAGAAAAGGCCGAGATGTTCAGTTCCGACGCGGATTTGCAACTGTTGTTGGGCTATCAACTGTTAGGCATAGGCCAGGTCGATCAGGCGCTTGGGCCTTTGATGTTCGCGAGCAAGGATCTGGAAAACGCCGACTCCGCTGCGGTATTGCTGAGACTCCTGGAGAAGATCAAAACCTCAAACGCCGAAGACGAAGGCGCAGCCCCCAAGCCGGGCTCAGTTCCGACACCGGGCCAGCCACTGACGCCGGCCCCGGTGCCGGGAGCGGCGCAGAGCAACGCGACGATCAAGGGCGATTCGATAAGACTGAAAGAAGGCACGCTTCTGGCGACCTTGTGTGCCGCGGGGGCGGGTGCCGGCATCCGTCATTTTGCGCGATGCTGAGGACTCGCCGCTGATTGACGATGTGCGTTAGCTAACGGAGGTGCCAACGATGAAATCTATCATGGGCTTATTGGCGCTTCTGATTATGCTGACGCCTTGTCTTTCCCGGGCGAGCGACACCTGGCGACAATTCGCCGTCTGGCCCACAACCGACGATCAGGAAATGCCCGCCATCGATAGCGATACAATCGTCTGGCAACAGTTCGTCGCCGAATACGGGGACTATGACATCTACGTCGCAGACCTTTCGACTCTGCTCGATGCGGCAATAGACAGACCCGAAGATCCGCTTTTATTCGTGATAGACGAGCCGGGCGATCAGACCAGCCCGGCTATATATCAAGACGTCATCGTATGGCAGGACTTCATAGTCGCCGACGGCGCAGGAGACTTCGACATCAGATCAGCCGACATCAGCGACCCAAATGAAGCCCTGATATTTGCGGTGACCGAGATCATCGACAACGACGAGCAGAACCCGGCGATTCACGGCCGTTTCGTCGTCTGGCAGGACGGTCCGGCAGGAGATTTCGGCATCTACGGTGCCGATATCACCGACTTAGGCAACCCCATTGAGTTTCCAATCGCAAATTTCGAATCGGACCAGCAGAACCCGGCCATATACAGAAATACAGTCGTCTGGCAAGACATGTATTTCGGAGACCCCGACATCCTTGCCGCCGACATCTGGTTGAGAAACAGGCCCGCGGATTTCGGTGTCTCGCTTATCGAGCACGAGCAGACAAATCCCGCCGTATCTGGTGAGGTTATCGTCTGGCAGGACAACTTCTCGGGCGATTGGGATATCTACGCCGCCGACCTTTCGACTTCGCTCAAGACAGGCTTTTCCGAGCCCAACGACCCCGTCGAGTTTGCAGTCGCCACCGGAGAATCTTCGCAGATAAACCCCGCCATCGACGCCCATATAGTCGTCTGGCAGGACGACCGGGCCGGCAACTGGGACATATTCGGCTACAACCTCACAACCCGCCGGCAATTCCAAATCACCGACGACGCCGGCGACCAGACCTACCCCGCCATAAGCGGAGCCACCGTAGTCTGGCAAGACAGCCGCGACGGCAATTCCCAGATATACGCCGTCGTACTCGACGGCCCCCACGTCGCCCGTTGCCGGTCCAGACTGCCCGGTGATGTCAACGACGATTGCCAGGTAGACTTCGCCGATTTCGCACTGATGGCTTCCCACTGGCTCGAATGCCACCTCGAACCGGCAGACGCCTGCCCGCCCTATTAGTGCTACACCGCAAGTTCGAAATCCTGTGAACATCCGACTGGGTACACCTTTTCCATCTGCTATTGATAATCCAGGCAGCGGCATTCGTGGCCGAGCTGCTGAATCGGAGTCTGTCAGGTTGGCAGAGGGGGGATGTTTTGGCTGAGATTTTGGCAGATGGGACGGATTTGTCTATGCGGCGCAAGTGATGTGTGGATAGTTGTTTATGCAGATCAAGCGGGTGTGCAGGGCGTTTGGCACGGCATTTGCGTGATGAACTGGGAAAGGAATGTTTGGCATGGTATCGAACCTCTCAAAACTCGAGGAAGTTAACGTCCTGGCCAGTGGAGCCGACTGGGCCTGGCCGGAGGCGTTGCGCCATATCTTCAGGCCAAGAGGGGTGAATTTGCTTGTCGCCGAGAACGCGACGGAGTTCGTAAATGTCATTCGCAGGAGGCGGATTCACACGACGATCGTGGATATGGACTCGGAACAATCGAACGGGCTGGCTACCATCAGGATCATCAGAATGGACTATCCGTTGCTGCCGTGCATACTGCTTTCGAGCACTTCCGGCAGAGAATTGCTCGGCAAGGCGCTGCGACTCGATGTCTTTAGCGTGATTGATAAGCCGGTTGATATGCGTATTCTGCTGGGACTGTTGAACAGGTTATTTGTGAAAAAGTACGGCAGCAGCATATTTGAGTCGACGACATCAGGCAGACAGAAATAGACAACCAGCGGAACTCGAATATCGAGATCCGAGATCGTGGATGCAACGTCTTTTGGCGTGCAAATTGAAATCAGAAATGAATCAGGTAATGAAGGGCTTTTGAAAGGAGTAAGAACAAGATGAAGATCAGACCATTGGCAGATAAGGTGCTCGTCCAGCGTCTAGAGGCAGAAACCAAGACAGCAGGCGGGATTGTCCTGCCGGACAGCGCCAAGGAAAAGCCGCAAAGAGGCAAAATCGTCAGCGTTGGCGAGGGCAAAGTGCTCGATGACGGAACGGTGAGAAAATTGCAGGTGAAAAAGGGTGACAATGTGCTTTTCACGAGCTACGCCGGAACCGAGGTGAAAATCGATGGCAAAGAATATCTGATTATGAGTGAGTCGGATATCATGGCAGTGATTGAGAAGTAAGACTAGAAAAGCGATAAGCCACAGATAGGAGAGAAGCAGATATGGCAGCTAAAAAAATAGCTTTTGGTACTGACGCACGCGCCGCCGTCCAGAAGGGCGTCAAGCAACTCGCCAAAGCGGTGAAGATCACGCTTGGGCCGTGCGGCAGAAACGTAGTTTTGGAGAAATCCTTCGGCTCGCCCGTCGTGACAAAAGACGGCGTAACGGTCGCCAAAGAGATTGAACTGGAAGATACTTATGAAAATATGGGCGCTCAGATGGTCAAAGAGGTCGCATCCAAGACCTCGGACGTCGCCGGCGACGGAACGACGACCGCGACTATTCTGGCTGAGAGCATCTTTGACGAGGGTCTCAAGAACATAACCGCCGGCGCCAATCCGATGCAGGTCAAACGCGGCATCGAACTGGCTGTTGAGCAGATCGTCGCAGAACTGCACGATATGAGCACTCCGGTTGCATCGACCAAGCAAATCGAACAGGTCGCCACCTGCTCGGCTAACCAGGACGTCGAGATCGGCAAGAAGCTGGCCGAGGCGATGGAAAAGGTCGGCAAAGACGGCGTCATCACCGTCGAAGAGGGCCAGGCGCTGGAGACGGTGGTCGATCTGGTCGAGGGTATGCAGTTCGATAAAGGCTACCTCAGTCCGCACTTTGTCAATAATCTGGAGAGCATGTCGGTCGTATTGGAGAAACCCTACATCCTCGTGCACGAGAAGAAGATTAGCTCGGTGAAGTCACTCGTCCCGCTGCTCGAGAAGGTCGCCAAGCAGGGTAAGCCGCTGCTGCTGATCGCCGAGGACGTCGAGGGCGAGGCCCTTGCGACGCTGGTGGTCAACAAGCTGCGCGGCATATTGCAGGTCGCGGCCGTGAAGGCGCCGGGCTTCGGCGACAGACGAAAAGCTCTGCTCAGTGACATCGCCACCCTGACCGGCGGCGACGCAATCTTTGAGGACTTGGGGCTCCAGTTGGAGAATATCGAATTGAAGCAGCTCGGCCGGGCCAAGCGCATCACCATCGACAAAGACACCACGACCATCGTCGAGGGCGGCGGCAGCACCGAAGCCATCACCGGCAGGATCCAACAGATCACTAACGAGATCGAGATTACTACTAGCGATTACGATAAGGAAAAATTACAGGAGAGACTGGCGAAACTGGCCGGCGGCGTGGCTCTGGTTAACGTCGGAGCTGCAACTGAAGCTGAGATGAAGGAAAAGAAAGCCCGCGTGGAAGACGCACTGCACGCCTGTCGAGCAGCCACCCTTGAGGGAATTCTGCCCGGCGGCGGCGTCTCGATGCTCAGAGCTTTGCCGGCGCTGGATAAGGTCAAGGCGACAAAGGATGCCAAGATCGGCGTCGACATCGTCCGAAGAGCGCTGGTGGCGCCAATCAAGCAGATCGCTGCCAACGCAGGTCTCGACGGTTCGATCGTGTGTCAGAAGGTCATGGAAAGTGAAGACAGGAACTTTGGCTACGATGCACTTCGCAAAAAATACGGCGACATGATCAAGGCCGGCGTGATTGTGCCGACCAAGGTCGAAAGAGTCGCACTGCAGAACGGCGCTTCGATTGCCTCACTGCTGCTGACGACTGACGCTATTGTCAGCGAGATTCCTGAAAAGAAGGAAGCTCCTCCCATGCCTCCGGGTGGTGGCGGCGGAATGTACTAGACGACTAAGTAAAGAGCGGGTTCCATTCGGGACCCGCTTTTTCGTTTTTGATGGGAGATCCATCAAGTTGAAATAACGAAATCTTGGGCAAATTCTAAATTCTAATATCTAAATCCTAAACAAATTCAAAATCCCAATCACCAAAGTCCAAAACATCTGGCCGCGCGGTCTGTTTTGGGCATTAGGATTTTGAATTTCGATATTGTTTAGAATTTAGGATTTAGTGTTTAGGATTTGAAAAGAGAGATGAGTTTTCGCTTTTACACAAACGCAGTTTCTCAGGCCTCCAGAAACTTCGCAGCCGGGCTCTTCATCGTAGGGCTGTTGCTCATCGGATTCGGATTTCTTGTCTACATCCTGCGGGAGTTGTTCGCGATACTCTTCGCCGCAGTGTTCGTCATCGCCGGCGTCGGCTGTGGAATTACCGCCTTCAAGATCTTCCTGGCCCAGAGAAGACTGGAGCGGAGGATCGATTCGTCGGAACCCTACAGAGAAAACGTGCAGATCCACATCGAAGAACATCGAGAAGAATGATCGATTCACGATTCTCGATACTCGCGAGTATCGAGAACCAAGCCTACTGTTCTCCAGCTTCCGTTTGCGGCGCTTTTGCCCGCCACTTTTCGGCCTTTTCCGGCTTGCCCCAGGTTTCGTAGAGTTCGATTAGGTTGTTCCACGATTCTAATGTGTGTGGGTGGGTGTCGCCGAGTTTGAGACGGCAACCTTCGACTGCTTCTTGAAGTAGTGGTTCTGCTTTATCGTATTGTCAGCACCATTGTCGTGCGGGATTTCGAAAGCGATATCCTCCAAATGGATAAATGGTCCATCCGGTAATGCGGAACCTGTGATTTTGACATTCGATATCCGGGCTTCCGCTGCACGAGTTGTGTTATGTGAGGTGACGGCCAGGCCGATGTAAACCGTCTCGTTCATCGATACCTCGACAGATGAAGGCTTATTGGGGTCCTGGGGGTCAACGATCGCCTCCCACTGTACACCGTCGTTGGAATGTTGAGTTGTGAATTGGTTGCCCTTACGCGTGAGCCGCACCCAGTGGGGCAGTGTCATGCTGTTAGCGTCCGTGATTGTGACGGACGTCGATCCCCATTGGGTGGTCCGGTGTTGGACGGCGACCTTCTTTAATGGTGTAACGAAAACCGCGACGTTCTCCGAAGCCGGGTCCAGTGTATTGCGGACCATGATACCCGCCTTTGTCAGGTCGTGGACATGCTCAACGGCATCGATTCTTGCGATTATCGAGCCATTGCCCCGCAATGTCTTATAGGCGAAGTGGAACTCATCGAACATGCCGCTTATATAGAGGCCAGAGCCTACCACTATGTGTGTGTTCGTTGAGCTGTCATAGCGGCTGCTCCCGGCGGGCAGTATATTCGGGAACAACCGGCCTTCTCTTTGGGCAGCACTCAGTTCTGTTAGCCACCTGGCGGTCTTCTTCGGTTCGCCAGACATCACAGCGGCTCTCTCGATATCGGCAATGGCTTGATCAAGGTCATTCAACCGGATGCAGCAACTCG
>CAZLTY010000106.1:0-14294 GCA_964562575.1 uncultured Pirellulales bacterium | reverse complement strand
CCAACCTAAATCTGAGCGGATACCATCGGAACTTATTTCCGGACGAGTCCTAAGGCAATGGAAGATCCCGACTCACGGTACTGTTCGGTACGTGTTGCCGGTACGTACGAGACTGGTTCCCCTCATAAGTGCCACAAAGGCACTGAGTTGCACTTCTGCATTCGACATTCCTTGTTCATTATTGGATATTCAGATCCTCTTTGTCTCGGCCGGGATGACAAGGCACACAAGGTCTTTCAGGAAGAAAAGGCATTTCTTTCCTTTGCCCTTCGTTTGCTATGGGCAAGGGAAAGGAATAGGACCCATGAGCGATTTACGCCAACTTCTGAGCGAAGGGTCTACAAAGGCCATGACACCAAGTGTGCGACTATGGTGGCTTTTGTCACCCGCAGCCACTGCGGATCGATTGAGATAGAATTGACGTTTGCGAAGCAATAAGAACGGGTAGGGTGCGATGCATCGCACCACTCTTCTATTCAATCATCGCCACGGAATGGGGAATAGCCTCAAAATATGTCACGTCGGCAAAGGAATGTGGGCCGCCTACAAAAAACCATCGTCTATAGTCCGGCACGGTCCTGTTCGGTCAGTAACTGGTGCGATTCATCGCATCTACCTACTTGTGAGCCAATGATCTGTCCGGACAATTGGGTGAATATTACCCAGAACATATTTGCGTCATCTTCATCTACTGAAATTCCATGCCTGAATTCTTTTTCAGGGTGGATAAAATTCCTGTAGTCTCGGAGGACTACCCCAACGTCACGTGCTGAACGTCGTATCCATCCAAGTTCATGAGCAACATCTATGAAAGAGTTTAATGTCCATTCCTGTAGAGGTCGTACTTTTCCTGTTTTTGGATTCTTTGGTGCCTTATTTGAGTTAAACACTGGCGTTTTGTCACTCAGCTTGTTGACTCTAGCTAGTAAAAGTGCTTCAAGAAGAGATCCCATTATCACAGTTGCTGCTAAATAAGCACCAGCGTCTAAGCACTTCTGCGTCTCACTCCACCGCCGCACAAGGATGGCCTGCATACGTTTATCAGCAATAAGTTTGGGGAAATCAGGGCAAGAAACCGAATTAGCACTGTTATCTGTGACAGAGTCGCCGAGAATAGCAGCTTGAGATCGGAGACGTACCAAGTTTGATCTAAGCACTTTAAACTCAGCTTTGTACCGAGATCTTGAAGTAGATCGATCAGAGCATTCCAACATGTTTTGAAATGATCTGTCTATAGTCTGGAGGAGGGCTTCATTATGGAGTGTTTTCAATCGCGGTCTATGAGTATTGAACCATGCCAAACAGGTAGCCTTGACAAGGCTCTTTTCCTCATTTGCGGAGACTTGTTTCGTTGCCTTTCTTGAAAGCGTCCTACGTAATCGATCAACTGACGACAATACTTCATATAGGGAATCGAAGAGCGTTTTCATGATCGCCCGGAGTTATCTACTCGTTTTGTTCTTCTTCTTTTGGGCCGCCTTCTTCGCACCTTTCCTCTTTGCTTTTACCGACTTCTTGCGAGAAGTGACTCTTTTTCTACTGGGCCCCGGTGAGCGTGGTTCTGATCCCTGCGTCTCCGGAAGAACCATTGCCACCAGATTTTCACCAACAGAATTCAATCTGTACTGCCCACGTTCGCCTTTATCAAGAAGGCCTGCTGCATATGTGTTCACTAACACCTGAGCAGGTCTTGCAGGACGTTTCCTGTCGGCCTTCCGACACGCATCAATCAAGTCCTCTTTTGTGATGTAGTCTTTCTGTTCATCAGCAGGAGCTTCAAAGTGATAATAGTATGCAACTACAGCCGCAAGATGATTGTCATTCTTTGGGTCTTTTGAAAGGATGAATGATCTGATATCAGAACTCTCGCCTTGTGAAGGAATAGCAGATTCAGATTGGGGCAGAGGCTTCGGAATCGCTGTAGAAATGTCTTTTTGTAAACGGGATTCAGGTTGCTTTGGATGAGAACTTGTCATTCCAAGCTTTTCACTAGCCCAACGAATAATTCGTTCGCGGTCTTTTGAGTCAAACGGCTCTAACGCTTGTACTACATTACGGACAGCTTCTAGGTCATCGATTGGTTTTGTCATTTTTCTCACCACTTACTCATTTGCTATGACAACTTTGCTTGTGGGCCAACATGATAACATACAAAAACCTCTTGTTGGCAACTTGCTCTACGGGAAACAAAATGTCGAAATTCCTGGATGGCTGGCTCGGTGATTTTGTCGCAAACTCTTCAGTCTATAGCCATCCACAAAGCATATATTAGCAAACATGAGTTAGTTTGTCACGGAATATTTAGAATATAGCGTTTGGCATCTTGCGGGTAGCGTTCAGGGCATGGATTCCTGCGTCCGCAGGGTACGTATTTGGCGCAGGACAAGCTATCCGCATCGGAGATAAACGACAATCGTGATTAGCCTCCTCACCCATCGTCATTCCGACCGGAGTCCCAACGTAGATTGGGGCGAAGGGGAGGAATCTATTTCTTGGACAGATCTCTCCATTGCGCCTTCGGCTCCAGTCGAGATGACACAACGGATAACGGGCTGCGAATGGATCTTCTTGTGAAATCTGGGGCTAATCGACAATAATTTGTGTGTGAACGTTGGCTCGGGTTGTGGTATAATGAGTCGACACGATAGATTCAGGAGACTCTGAAATGAAGAGATACACATTTCGACTTCATCTTTTAGCGGCATCATTCGTACTCGCTTTGTTTGTTTGCTCGTCTCTGGCCGGTACGGTCGAGGTTGGCGGCTCAGTGCGAGAGCTTGTCGAGGCCGATTGGATCAGGGCCGATATTGAGTTTGCCGCCGGTGAGAGCGGGGCATCGGCAGTGCCGAATGGCCCCGTGACTACGGCGCAGGATGCCGCGGGCGCCTGCGACGGAGTGAGGAACGGCGGGTTTGGCTTTCACGTAGCCAGCGGCGAGCAGGATCCATGGTGGCAGGTCGATCTGGGCCGGACGGCCACGTTGGATCGGATTGTCATCCACAACCGCACCGATGGCGGCACGGCAGGGCGGACGCGGAACATCCAGGTGCTTCTGGGCCAGTCCGCCAAGGGCTCGGCGTTCAAACTCGTTCATCAGCACGACGGCAACGTCTTCTATGGAGCCAACAAGGCCCTGACTGTGAACCTGGGGGACCAGAATGTCTCGGCACGTATCGTTCGGCTCGCTGTGCCGGGAAGGTGCTCGCTGGCACTCGATGAGGTCGAGGTTTATGCCGTGGACGACCCGGCGAAGAATATCGCGCTGGGCAGGCCGGCCGATCAGAAGAGCACAAGTCAGCATTCAACCGACAGCACAAAAGGCCTGCATCGCGGGCCGACCTCGGGTGGGTTTTTGCTGGACCACACGAAGCAGGTCGTTGAAAGGGCCGAGCAACTGGCTCGGCGTTTGAAGCACCAGGGCGCCGATGCGAGCAAGCTGCGCAGGCTCAGCGCCGATCTTGTTTCGTTGACAGAGAGTATGAAAGGCGATCTGTCGCAAGAGAAGCGCAAATCACTCTACTTCGAGGCCCGAACTCTGATGCGGCGGATAGCCTTCTGTAATCCGCTGCTGGACTTCGACAAGATACTGTTCATCAAGCGGCACGACTCGGTCGGTGTCTTCCACATGTGCGATCAATACTACGGCTGCAACGCCAAACCGGGCGGCGGACTCTTTGTCCTTTCGGATCCATTCGGTTACAATCCGAGGCTGACCAACGTTCTGGAAGATTCTGTTGTCGAGCGCGGCAGACTAGAAGGCGACAATCTTTCCACGGGCACTTTCCTCTCGCCCGAGTTGTCATACGACGGCAAGACGATCCTCTTCGCATACACACAAGCGAAGGCCTACGAGAAACACCTCGGCAAAGAGGCCTATGAGTGGGGCCCGGAGATCAGCTACCACATCTTCAAGGTCAACGCCGACGGCAGCGGACTCGTCCAGTTGACCGACGGAGATAGCGACGACTTCGACCCGTGCTTTCTGCCCAATGGCAGGATTGTGTTTATCACCGAGCGTCGCGGCGGATACCTCCGCTGCGGCAGGCATTGCCCGGTCTATACGATGTACTCGATGGAGCCCGACGGAAGTGACATTATATGTGTCAGCTTCCACGAGACGCACGAATGGCATCCGAGCGTGGACAACGACGGCATGCTCGTCTATACACGCTGGGATTACGTCGATCGCGATACGAATATCGCCCATCACATATGGACCAGTTTTCCCGACGGCCGTAACCCTCGTTCGTTCCACGGCAACTACCCGGACCGGCGAGAGAACCGCCCCTGGATGGAGATGAGCATCCGTGCGATTCCTGGCTCGCATCGCTACGTAGCGGCCACCGGCTCGCACCACGGCAATGCCTTCGGCTCGCTGATCATGATCGACCCTCGCCTCGAAGACGACAGGGCGATGTCGCAGCTTACCCGCCTCACTCCCGATACGCCTTTTCCCGAAGCCGAGGCCAAGCCGATTCGAGATTACATGAGGTACGGCACGCCCTGGCCGCTCAGTGAGGACGATTACCTTTGCGTTTACGACGCCGACGCGAAGAACCGCGGAATCTACTGGATCGACCGTTTCGGCAATCGCGAGCTGCTCTATCGCGACCCGGCCATCTCGTGCTTGAGCCCGATTCCGCTGCGCCGGCGGCGCAAACCGCCAGTGGTTCCCAGCGGGACCGTGCAAACTGCCCGGGACATCGAAAAGGCAGGCGGCAGAGTTCCGCAGGAAACCATAGCGATAGTGAATGTTTATGACAGCGATTTTGCCTGGCCCGAGGGCTCGCAGGTCGCCGCTCTGCGAATCATCCAGGCCCTGCCCAAGACAACGCCTCCGCCCAACCAGCCTCGGATCGGTATCGCCAACCAGACCAACGCCAGGGCCGTTCTGGGAACCGTGCCGGTCGAGCCCGACGGCAGCGCATACTTCGAGGCCCCTGTCGGCAAGGCGATATACTTTCAGGCGCTCGACGAGCGCGGCATGGCCATCCAGTCGATGCGTTCGGCGACGTATGTCCACCCGGGCGAACAAATGACCTGCCTGGGCTGCCACGAGCAGAAGCACAAAGCCTCGAGTCAGCCTGCAGCCACGTCCCTGGCACTGCAGCGCGAGCCGTCGAAGATCCAGGCGGATGTAAACGGCTCGAATCCGTTCAACTACGTCCGGCTCGTCCAGCCGGTCCTGGACCGTAACTGCGTAAGCTGTCACAGCAGCGAAAAAGCGATTGACCTTGCAGGTGTGGTTGAGGGCACGAACGGCTGGACACGCTCGTACAACAATCTCGCCGCCAAATACGGTTTCTATTTCAATGTCGGCAACGGAGCGATCAACCAGGGCGTCCACGGTGGCAGCAGGAGCATCGCCGGTAAGTTCGGGGCCAGGGCCTCCGGGCTGCTCGAGTTCATGGATGAGCGGCATTACGGCGTGAAGCTCTCGGATGAAGATTTTCATCGCCTGACGCTCTGGCTCGACTGCAACAGCGAATTCTACGGCTCCTACGAAAACACCGTCGCCCAGGCGAACGGGCAAATAGTGCCGCCGACGTTGGATTGAGCTGTCCTTGCCGGCACTTCATACGAATGCCTCTGCTCGAGCAATGTTCAGCGCTAATCTTGCGCTTTACTTTCCTGTCGTTTTAGTGTTTACTGGTTCGCTGGAAAGGAAGTAGACTATGAGCCAAACAGTTATAATGAGAGTTTCGGGTATTTGTGTTCTCCTGATGGTTGTCTCGCAGACCGGCGCAGAGGTGTTTATGCCGGGGATGCAGCCGGAGGAGGCGGGGATTGAGTTTGTAAAGGTCCAGCAGTGCAAGATGTGTCACTCCGGAACCGACAACGGCCCGGCCGATCCTGTGTTTTCCTGGCAAAGCGGCATGATGTCCCAGGCTGCGAGAGATCCCGTGTACAGGGCTGCGCTGACGATTGCGAATCAGGACATAGAAGGTGTGGGCGAATTCTGCTGGCGCTGTCACTCTGCTCGCGGGTGGCTGGAAGACCGCTCGACGCCCGCCGACGGCTCGGCACTGAACCGCGAGGATATGCACGGCGTAAGTTGTGATGTTTGCCACCGCTTGATTGACCCGCTTTCCGATGAGGCCGCCAAGCTGATCAAGGATGTGCCTCCGGGCTATGGCAATGCGATGATGGTCGCCGACCCGGCCAACATGGTCAGGGGCCCGTACGGGAACACAAGAGGCGCGATGCCTCATCTTACAGCCAAATCCGAATACCACGCATCGGGCAATCTCTGCGCGACGTGCCACAATATTTCGAATCCCCTCCAGGCGAGTGACGTCAAGACGCAGCCGCCGCACGCCTTCGGTCATATCGAGAGAACCTACAGTGAATGGGTGCTGAGTGACTTTTCCAAGCAGGGACCGAAGGGGACTTGCCAGTCGTGCCATTACCCGAAGGTTGAGGGCGGCGGTCAGGCGTCGAGGTTCGGCAGCTTGCAGCGCGATCACTTCGTCATGCACGGCCCCGTGGGTGGCTCGACATGGGTCCAGGACGCCACCTGGATGCTCTGGGGCGGCAAGGATATGGACCGAAGAGCTATGGACATGGGCAAACAGCGAACCCTGGAACTTCTCAGGACGGCTGCAACGCTTGGCTTGTCTTCTGTCGAGGCTGGCAAGGCCGTGCTGCGAATAACCAACCTGACCGGCCACAAACTGCCCAGCGGATATCCCGAGGGGCGCAGGATGTGGGTAAACGTCAAGTTCCTCGATTCATCTGGAGAACTCTTGAAGGAAATCGGCAGATATGGTCCTAAAGACGACACCGTCTTCGGCAAACCGGTGACTGCTCCCACGCTGCTGGACCCCGAACAGACACAGGTGTACGAATGCCTGCCGGCGATAAGCGAAGCACAGGCGAAGAAGTACGGCAAGAAACCGGGCAAGTCATTCCATTTCGTGCTCAACGACATCATCGCCAAAGACAATCGCATTCCGCCGAAGGGTTTCAAAAACAGTTCCTTTGCCGAACATCTTTCGGCTCCTGTCGGCGCTGTCTACGCCGACGGTCAGCATTGGGACGACGTGCAATTGGAACCGCCTGCCGGCTGCGCCAGGATTGTTGTGAATCTGATGTACCAGGCCGTCTCGTGGGAGTACATGAAGTTCCTGGCCGAGGAGAACAAGACCGATGACTGGGGCAGACGCCTGTATGATGCGTGGAATCGCACAGGCAAAGGCGCGCCGGTAAGCATTGCCGAAATCGAAACAAGCCTGACCGCGAGTGAGTGATGTTCACACTTAGGACTCGTCCAGAAATAACTTCCGCGTTCTCCATCTCATCTTCAGGTCGTCTTTGGCCGTTCCTCAATCGCGAAATCCTCAACGTAGGATCACTACGCTTCCGGTTTCGCTCAATCGATCACGACCAAATCCAACCTAAATCTGAGCGGATACCATCGGAACTTATTTCCGGACGAGTCCTTAGGGTTCGATTCTTCGCACCACAGGCCTCGGATGTTTCTGCCGGAAGAGTGGTCGGCCCTCCAAATTCATTCTGCGCCGAAGTATTCGTAAAACACATCGTGCAACTGACGGCCCAGCAATTCCCAATCCCGGCCAAGCGGGACCTTTTGCAGCCCCTCTATCCAATTTGCATTCAACTCATAGACAACCGCATCGATGCCGAAACGTTCGAGCAATCCTCCTCCGATACTGCCGGGGCTTCGGAAATTGCTGCCCGTACTGCCCTCGGTGAACCACGTGTGTTTACGCAGCAAATGCTCAAAGCGCTCCATATTGGCCAGATATGATTGAAGGTTGACGCTGGGGCGGGCTATGTGCAGATTCCCACCCCCATCATTGTGGAAGTCGATCGCCAGATGGGGTTTGAGTCCGCGTTTTGTCATCTGGTCCAACCACACTTCAAGGACGGCATTTTCGGGCGCCAGGTCGGGATCCGCAGGTTTGTCCCATTTTCGGTTCAGGTCCATCCCTCGCATGTTGAAACGTGTCCCGCCTCGGGCGACCCGATCCTTATTGGCCATAGGCAAGATGTAGAGACAATGCGTATCCAACAATAGCCTGGATTTCCGATCGTTCCGCAACGCGTGGTTGATCAGTCCCTGAATCACCCAGTTGCCGCCCGGCTCCCAGGCGTGCGCTCGAGCGCGTATGAACACCCGATGCGGTGCATTCACATGGCCCACTCGGACAATTTCCAGCGGCCTGCCTTCGGCAGTCTTTCCTATTTTCTCGATCTTGACGAGGGGGTCACCTCGGATCGCCTCCAGCAGTTGTTCCAAATCACTGATCCGATAAGGCTCCAGTCTGGCGAGATAGAGAGAATCCGACTCCATGTGAACTCTGATCCTGAGTCGTTCGCCCTCAATTTTTTCTGTCGGTATGCTGCTCCAGTTGTGCCCATCCCGAGAGATTTCCCATTCAATGTGCATTCAGCGCAATTACGGCAGAGTCATCAGGAGCGTCTTCATCGCCCTGGTCATTGCCGATTGATAATTGTCCGTGTCTCGGACATGGAACATGAAACGTTTCTTTGAAGTGTCGTTGCGATTCCATCTTGTTACGCCATTGTCACTGCACGTGACTCTTACTCCATCGAAAGTGAAAACGGACGAGTCATCCCTTTCCGCGAGAGGCACGATCTTTCCCTCACGAGACACCGCATGGCCTGCCGCGTGGAGAAAACCCCCCGTGCACCACATGTGCCTGTCCATTTGGGCGAATTTCGACAGCAACGCTTCGTCCTTCTGCCCTTTGAGAAACCTGAGCCAGTCATGGTCGGTGTACCGGCCGAACATGTATGCGAAGTAGTTCTGGACCATATCCGACAGGTGAGGCAGTATCTCGCCCTGGCGAAACCTGTAATGTGTGCCGTATTCTCTAACGTCGCGCCGGCGACGGGTCTCCAAATCCTCGAAGCACGGCATCCAATAGACCGAACAGGGCAGATCGAAGATGGCGGCGTAGGAGAAACTGTCCAGTGTCACGTTATATTCGAGTTTCGATGTCGAATTCATATCAGGAGAGCCCGTTCCGGCATTTAGATAGATCGCGGCGCATTTGCTCGCGAAAAGGTCCGGTGCTTTCTTGCCCGCTATTGCGACGTCCCGACTCTGCCCCAATATGTTGATGACTACAGGTTGGGAGGATTGACGCAGAACGTCCAGAATCAGCTTCACTGCGTTATGGTCACTCGGCGAGGCGTAAGTCTGGATATCGCTGCGTGATCTCAAGGGCAGGCTCGATCCCACGGCGACAGGCACTGCGGCTGCGGTAATGAAATTCATTTGCGCGACGGCGGCGATGTCGGGATTGCGGCCCCCATTGTCACCGGGGGGGTGATCGATCACAATGCCCGCCAGATCGATATCGCCCCGGTAGGCCAGGGCATAGACGCACGCCAGGTCCCAGTGGTCGTCGGGGTCCATGTGAGGGCGGAAAAGATCTGTGACGTGCAGCACGGGTATCTTCCTGCTAGTTCTCTTTGATCCGCTGGCGTCCGCGCGTTCGGGGCCGAGTATGTTCGCCGCCAAACCGGCAGCGGTCATACCCATGACTTGCCTGCGATTTAGATTTTTCACGGCGGTTTCCTCTGACTAGGATTCTATTATCTGCCGTACCTTGCGACAAAATTCCCGGGGAACTCTCCGGCCAGACGGACCCACTGCTCGGGATTTTCACCTCGGCCGTCTTCGAAAAGGAATATGCCCCGGTAGTCGATGGTCTTCAGCGCGGCGAAAACCTCGCCCCATTCAATGATGCCATCGGGGTGCATCGTTAACCCGATGTGCCTGATCCCGGCCGCCCGAACGGCTGCAACATGACGTGCCCCGAGACGCTCCTTCTGGTATACGGCCATTGAAATGCCGAGGCGGGCAGATATCTCCTTGGCCGTATACGGCAGCGCGGCCGCAGCCCGGGTGCGTCGCGTCCCAACAACCAGGGCAGTGCCACCCAGCGCGGCGCGCTTGAGAAACAAACGGCGAGTAGTTGGATGCGTCATGATCTTGTCCCATCACATAAAGGGCTGTCTGGTTGGTGAGATAGCCTGTCGGTGTCCACAGGCTCTATCCTACCACGTTCCATTCGATTTGTCACGGGCTGGCCGACAAGTCCTGATTGAAGGATTGATTTCCCAACCGGTGCTCGATGGCCGGCCACAATCTGTATTCTTCTCTTTGTATTTGCCTGACGATTGCTGTATGATAGAGCCGCTGGAACACAGGTTGATCTGGATTTGCTAAAAGGTATCCGCTATGAACAGACGCAATTTTCTCAAGGCATTGCCGGCGGCAGTGGCCACACTGGCCCTGCGGTCGACGGCGGGAGTGGGCCAACCGTCAAACAAGAAGCCCAACATCATTTTCATCATGGCCGACGACCTGGGGTACAAGGAACTCGGCTGTTACGGCCAGCGCAAGATCAAGACGCCGAACGTCGATCAGTTGGCGGCCGAGGGAATGCGATTTACCGACTATTACACCGGTTCGGTGGTCTGTGCCCCGGCGCGCTGCAACCTGATGACGGGCATGCACGGCGGCCATGCCTACATCCGCAATAATTCCGAAGTGGGAGGCTGGGAGAGTTTCCGGGGCCAGTTGCCTCTGCCCGCCGAGACGGTGACTATAGCCCGCGTGCTCAAAAGGGGCGGTTACGCCACAGGCGCATTCGGCAAATGGGGCCTGGGCGGAGTCGGCTCGACGGGCGATCCGCTCAACCAGGGCTTCGATCGCTTCTTCGGCTATAACTGCCAGCGCCATGCGCACAACCTGTTCCCGAACTACCTAGTTAGCGACGCCGGTAAAGTTGCGCTCGAGGGCAACACCCGTGGCCTGACCGGCCAAACGTACGGGCCGCAGGCGATAGCCGACGAGCTGCTAAAATTCATCCGCGAGAACAAGGACAGACCGTTCTTCGCCTATTACCCGACGGTCATTCCTCACCTGGCCCTCCAGGCTCCGCAGGAAGATATCGACCGGTACAAAGGCAAGTGGCCCGAAACGCCCTACAAGGGCAAATCGTATCTGCCGCATCCGACGCCGAGAGCTTGCTACGCTGCGATGATCAGCTTTATGGATCGGCAGGTCGGGCGCGTCATGAAACTGCTCAAAGAGCTGGATTTGGACGACAATACGGTTGTGTTCTTCACTTCCGACAACGGCACGACCTACCTCAAAGGACAAGTCGATTACGAGTTCTTCGACAGCGTCGGGCCGTTGCGGGGTTTGAAGGGCTCGCTCTACGAAGGCGGCATTCGCGTGCCGATGGTCGTGCGCTGGCCCGGCAGAATCAGGCCCGGCTCCAAGAGCGATCACGCCGCGGCACACTACGATATCCTGGCCACCCTTGCGGAAATCGCCGGTTCCGTGCTGCCCAACGAGACCGACGGCACGAGTTTTGTTCCAACGCTTCTTTCCAGGCGCCGCACGCAGAAGAGGCCCGAATATCTGTTCTGGGATTTCACCGGCTACGGCGGGCAATTAGCCGTCCGCATGGGTAAGTGGAAGGGCATCAAACAGAACGTGCGCAAGAACCCGGATGCGCCGGCGGAGTTGTACGACCTGGAGAACGATATCTCAGAGAGCACCAATGTCGCGGCCGATCACCCGGCGGTCGCCGCGAGGATTGAGCAGATCATGCTTGAAGCAAGAACGCGGCCTGCGAACAAGAAGTTTGCATTCGGCAAGTATGGTGCTCCCGATTGAAATCTCTCGCTCTTGCGTGGGTAAGTAGCTTTGCAATAGCAGTTTATGATCTTACTCGCGGGAATTTACTACCCTTCAAGGGTATATTTGGATTAGGCTTCTCAGCTATGGGCAATGTCGATCCCAATGACGGGATTCTGGAGTTCGCGATTTCAAAGGAAATCGAGTCGTATCACTTCTACCGGACGCTTGCCCGGCGTGTAGAAACCGCGAAGATGCGGGATGTGTTCGAGGAATTGGCCGCCGAGGAGCTGGGGCACAAGGCCAGGCTGGAACTGGAGATCATCAAGACCGGCAGGGTGATACCGGCCCGGGAGGAGTTCCAGGCCGGCCCCGACAGCGATTACATCGTGGACGAAGATAACGCTTTACTGGACATGGATTACAAAGATATGCTCCTGCTGGGGATGGAGAAGGAAGAGGCATCGTTCAGGACCTACGTGAACCTTGTGGCAAACGCCCGCGATGTGCAAGCGCAGGAGCTGCTGCTGGCGCTGGCCGCCGAGGAGGTCAAGCACAAGCTCCGCTTCGAGACCGAATACGATCTGTTGCTCGCGTAAACAACGGCGGGAGCCGCCGTTGTAGTTTTGAGTGCTGAGTTCTTAGTTTTGGGTTGGGTGGAATCTCGGGCAAATGATGCGTGTTGATCCAATCAGTTAAGGAGAAAGATCAATGAGAATTGTCCTGGTATGCGCCGTTCTGTCGCTTGTTGCTTGCGGGACCTCGGCTGCTATTGGCCGGCTTCAGGCCGATCCCGGCGAGCGGCCAAAAGGGGAAGATCCCATCGAGTTCGAGGTGTTCGCAAGTTTCAAGAGGATCGAGAAGGGCAACCCTATTCTTGCCCTCGATCCGCCGCTGTGGGCCGCAGCGACCCACGCCATCGTCGTCGACAACACAGTGCATTACATCTGGTGCAAACGCGACTACGGCAAACGCTGGCTGATGATGCATGCCACCGCTCCGGTGAGCGACCTTACCGATATCACGCAGGATACCCGCAATCCCATTGTCGTACCCTCGAAGAAGGGTTTCGACGATGAGGGCGTCGAGTATCCCTTCCCCTTTCTGAATCCCGCCGACAACAGATACTATATGTACTATCGGGGCAAGGGAAGGGGGAGCCCGGAGCAGACCGGCCTGCTTGTCAGCGACGGTGACATGGGCGAGTGGACGCGAGTGCGGTCGACTCCTGTGATTGCCGCCGATACCGACCACGAGCGAGACGGCTCGACGCATCCTTCCGTTGCTGTGGCGGGCGATACGATTCATATCGTCTACACAGGTAAGGCCACGCGGTCATATCAGGACGGACTGACCATGTGTCATGCGACCGCGCCGACCAGCGACCCGGCATCGGTCAGAAAGAATCCGGCCAATCCCGTTTTCAAAGGCAGCGGCCAGGCATGGGACAGCCGAGCCGTTCGCGAGACGGAATTGTTCAAGGGGCCGCAGTACTTCCACATCCTGTACGGCGGCTACGACGGCAATATCTGGCGGATCGGGCACGTCCGCACCCGCGACTTTAGCACTTTCGAACCGAATCCCCACAATCCCGTGTTCACGCCGTCGACCGACCCCGACGCGTGGGACTGCGACGGCGTGCTGACGCCTCAGGTCATCGAGATCGGCGACACCTACTACATGATCTATGCCGGCAAGAAAGGTCAGGAATGGCAGACAGGCCTGGCCAAAACGCGCAGACGCTAGCGCGTTTGTCGATTGCTGATGAAGGAGTCGAAGTTGGTGGGATGGTCAACTCGTTTGCCCATGCTGGAAAAGAGGAAATTGTGATTGGAGAATAATGAACCGCATGGGCAGTCCCGGCGCGCCGGGATGCCCGCCCTATTCAGAACCTAAACAGCATGGATGTGGCGCACAGATTCTTTGAGAGAGCCAAAACAAAAACAGTTCAAAGAAAGTCTCATTCCCGCTCACGCAACGACATACCGCGAAAGTCGCGCCTACGGTTTTGTAGATTTTCGATCAAACCGTGCATGACGATCCAATTACAGAGCAGAGCGTCTTGCTGCGTGCAGCGAAAGACGACTGATCCCTACTATCCTAATGGAGAAGCTGCTTTCTTAGCTGTTCTTGGTGTTCAGTTTTCATTCTTACCTCTGCGGGAATGTTATGCCCAGAAGCATGTGGTGTCAAGGTGTGCCAGAAGCCAGATACTATTGACAGCCGAGGTCTGTTCTGCTATGAATACGTGTGCGGCCGCTTTCTCTCACTTTGCGTTGGTCTGACTTGACGCTGGCATGGAACACTGGCCAAAAGGAGCTATTATGGTCATAGTATACCAAGCAGTCTTCAAACACGACCTGGGTGCGAATGAACTGCTTCTTACTCGGACATTGCCTGACGGTAGTCAAGATACGACTCATGTTGATGTAGAAGATATCAACCGGCTGGAAAAGGACTGCCGAGATTTTAGGTGGAATGAATCGCAAAATCTGTCTGTGGAAATCGGCAAGAAACTCTTTGCGCTTCTCAACGGCGACAAGCAAACCTTAATGCGTGCTATTGAGGAAGCTGATAACCACGGTGAATGCCTTCATGTTCATATTACGCCCGAAGGTCCTACGTCCAATTTGCCTTTTGAAATACT
>CAZLTY010000105.1:0-14303 GCA_964562575.1 uncultured Pirellulales bacterium | reverse complement strand
GCAGTGTGTCTCCCTCGTAGACATATTCCCATGCGGGATCTGCAGCACGAAGCGCGGGCACGCAGAGAAGAACTGCCAATATCAACGAAGTTGTTCTTATCACTTCTCTCATTTTTCATCCTCCTTGTTTTGGCTGATCTTACATTTGGCATCTTGATTCGTGCATTTTCTTGCCGCATTTTTACCGATACAGCCGGATGTCGTCGAAATACATCGTCCCTGTGCCGCCTGCAGCCGGGCTGTTCTTGGTGCCGATGCCAATTGTAATCGTATTGACATTCGTTAGATCCACGCCTAATCCGCCAAAGGCGGACAGATCGATTACCCACTGCTTCCAGCCTGATATCTGCGTTGCGCTCGCGTCGTCGTTATAGACCACCGCCGTACCATTAAGAGCGACAAACATTCGATCGGCAGCGTTCGCCGGGGCGCCTCTGAACCACAGTGACAGCTTCGTCACGCTTTCGGTGGTCCAGTCACGTGGATAGACCAACGTCAACGTCGCCTCGGATGTCTTGAGGTTGTTGTCGTAGCGGTAAACAAGCGACTGGGCGCCGCCGTGAACGATGCCTTGCTCGGCGTAGGGCGGCAGGTCATTGCCGACAAGGGCGCCGTTTGTCGTCGTCCCGAAACCGTCGATCCATTTGTCGAATATTCTGTTACTCGCCACGTCAGGAGGATCAATGTCATTGTAGGATTCGAAATCATCGACTGAGATGAAGTCGGCCGTGCTGAAGCTCCATACAAGGCCTTTTACCGTGTTGGCCGGATAGACCTCATCGACGCGCCAGCAGTAGCCGGCGTCCCAGTCCAGCTTGCCGGGATCGTAGCTCTCAGAGCCCAGCGCCTTGGGGCCTACATACTCGACTGAGGCGGTGGTGGCGTTCTTGACGGCATTGGCGTCGGCGCCGAAGTACAACTCGTGCGAAGCGGCATTATCCGCCGCCGTCCAGCTCAGCGTTGCGATCATCTGCACATCTGCCGCGCCGTTGGCCGGCTGGGGATTGCCCACGGCTCCAGGCGTGGTGAAAGCCCAGATATCGCCCTTGTGGGTTTCGATGCCGTCAAACTCATCGACTCGCCAGTAGAGGACCTTCTCCGATTGAAGCGGGCCGGGGCTGAAGGTCGCAGTACCCTGCGTGAAGGTCTCAGTGCCCTGCGGTACTCCCCCCGTGACGGCATCATTCAAATCATCAAAACTGGTTCCGATATAGACGGTGTGCAATTTGGCGCCGTACCCTCCGGTCCAGCTAAAGGTTGCATCCGGGTCCACAAATTCAGCGCCGTCAGCCGGGTCGGGGTTGTAGGCAGTCTTGGGTGGAATCGAGAAGCTCCAGATGTTGCCCTTCCACGGACTGTTCGGATCGGCATCGTTGACCTCATCGATTCGCCAATAGTAAGTTGCGCCCGGAACCAGACCTTCCGGGAAAGCAAATCCTGGGAAGCCGGCTAGAAGAGTTGTGCCGCCCTGGTTGCCCTGGAAGACCGGCGAGTCGATAGTAGCGCCGTTGACGTCGTCGAAGTTATCGCCAAGATAGATGTTGTGGGAAACGGCAGAATCTCCCACCCGCCAGCTCAAGTTCACCCATGTATCAGGATGGAGAGAACCGATAGGCGGATTCGGGCCCGAAGCATACGGGAAGTCTTCAATGTTCTCCATAACGGCCACAATCTCTTCCTGTGTGAGCGCCCGGTCGTAAATCCGGGCTTCGTCGATACGACCGCCGAATTCAATGACCATTGGATCGACGTCTCTTCCGCCGCCGAGAAGAACGCGGCCGGTCCCTTCACCGATGCCAATCTGGCCCGTCGCCGCCGCCCTGACGATCTCGACACTATCAAGATAGATAACCTTCTCGGCTCCATCGTACACCGAAGCTGTATGATGCCACTCGCCGTCAAACAGAGCCGTGGCCGAATTGTCCGGTGAGGCCATCCATTCAGGTGAAGTGCTATTGGTTTTGAAGCCCATCCTCTCATTGGGTCGGTGATAGTACATGGCGAATGTGTCATAGGGCTCGACGTCACCATACAGATAACCATAGCCCCTCATGATGATACCTCCCCAAGCGGGTCCAAGGGCTGGATCGGCCTTGACCCATGCCGCGAGTGTGATCGCGTTGCGGCAGACCGTGTTGAACACCGTGCCTTGCCCGCAGTCCACATAATCATCATCGCCGTCAAGCTCGACGGCGCCGACGACCCAGCCAGCCGCCCACTTGGCATCGCCCTGCAGCGTCCCATCGTTGGCGCCTGCGCTGTCGGTGGCGGTGGTTCCGCTTCCGTCATCCAGTTTCCAGTACGATATGAGATCTGATTTGATATCCGCATTTGTGATATCTACAGACGCGCCCAGCACAAAAACAAAACAAGCCACACAAATCAATTTCTTGGACATGATAGTCCTCCTTCAACTAGATTTGCATTTTACCGATACAGCCGGATGTCGTCGAAGTACATCGTCCCTGCGCCGCCGGCCGCCGGGCTGCCCTTAGTGCCGATGCCGACTGTAATCGTGTTGACATTCGTCAGATTCACGCCCACAAACGCCTGGAGGTCGATTACCCATGCGGTCCACTTGCCGATCTGAGTCGCACCCGGATCGTCATGATAGACCGCGGCGTTGCCGTCAAGAGCGACAAACATCCGATCGGCTGCATTGGCCGATGCGCCTCTGAACCACAGGATCAATCGCGTGACGCCTTCTTCGGTCCAGTCGCGCGCCTGCACCAGAGTCAGGGTTGCTTCCGATGTCTTGAGGTTGTTGTCGTAGCGATAAATTAGCGACTGGGCGCCGCCGTGGACAATTGTCTGCTCGGCATACGGCGGCAGGTCATTGCCGACAAGAGCGCCGTTCGTCGTCGTCCCGAAACCGTCGATCCATTTGTCGAATATTCTGTTACTCGCCGCGTCAGGAGGATCAATGTCATTGTAGGATTCGCAATCATCGACCAGGATGAAATCGGCCGTGCTGAAGCTCCATACAAGGCCTTTCACCGTATTGGTCGGATAGACTTCATCCACGCGCCAGTAGTAGCCGGCGTCCCAGTCCAGCTTGCCGGGATCGTAGCTCTCGGCGCCAAGCGCCTTGGGGCCTATGTACTCAGGTGAGGCCGTGGTGGCATTCTTGACAGCGTCTTTGTCTGTGCCGAAGTACAGTTCGTGCGAGGCAGCATTGTCCGCCGCCGTCCAGCTAGGAGTCGCCGTCATCTGAACATCCGCCGCGCCGTTGGCCGGTTGCGGATCACCCACCGCGCCGGGCGTTGTGAAGCTCCAGATTTCCCCTTTGTGCGTGGTTGGGGGATCGGATTCATCGACCCGCCAGTAATAAACCCTCTCCGCCTCAAGCGGGCCGGGGCTGAAGGTCGCAGTGCCTTGCGGTACTCCCGTGACGGTATCATTCACCTCGTCGAAACTGGTGCCGATGAAAACGGTGTGCAATTTGGCGCCGTAACCTCCCGTCCAACTGAAGGTTGCATCCAGATCGACAAATTCGGCGCCGTCGGCCGGATTGGGATTGTAGGCCGTTTTCGGAGGAATCGAGAGACTCCAGACGTCACCTCTCCACGGACTGTTCGGATCGACGTCGTTAACTTCGTCTACCCGCCAATAGTAGGTTGTGCCGGGGGCGAGCCCGTCTGGGACGGGAAACCCGGGGAAGCCGACTGTGAGCATGGTGTCCACCTGGTTGCCTATGAACACATCGGCCAATCCATCGTTCACGTCATCGAAATTATCGCCGAGATAGACATCGTGGGAGACGGCGTAATCACCGGCAGCCCACTTGAGGTTTGCCCACGTCTGCGTGTGGAGCGCGCCGTCCGCCGGCGAAGGAGCCAGAGCCTTGGGATACCCTTCGCCGCCTTCCATGGTGGCCTGCAACTCGACTTGCTCCAGCGCCTCGTCATAAATGCGAGCGTCGTCGATCAAACCGACGAGATAATGTGTCGGCGGAGTCAAATCCCTGCCGGCTCCCAGCAGCAGACGGCTGTTGCTGGTCACAATTGAGCCTGTCGACTCCGCCGTCCCTATCGGTTCGCCGTCGAGGTAGACGGTCTTCACTGTCCCGTCATAGACTGCGGCCACATGATGCCACTGGCCGTCGAAGAGGCCGGGCGCCGCCACGGGCATCCAGGCGGCGGCGGCAGTCCCGGTCGTCTTGAACCCGAGTTGCTGGTTGGGTCCGTTATAGTAGAACGCAAACGTGTCAAAAGGTGCCACTGTTGGATTGGGACCACCCCGCATTATGATGCCGGACCAGTTGGGATAGGCGAAAGCCAGATCAGGCTTGACCCAGGCGGCAAGCGTAATCTGCTCGGTGATGTTGAGTATGCCGCTGTTTCCGCATTCGACATAATCGTCACCGTCCAGTTCCAGAGCGCCGCCTATTTGCCCGAGAGCCCATTTCGGATCGCCCTTGAGTGTCCCGTCGTTGCCGTTGCCGGTCACATCGCCGGCGATAGTCCCGGAACCCTGATCCAGCGTCCAGTGACCCACCAGAGCGGCCGAGGCGCCGCCTGCGACACTGAGCATCAAAGACAGTGAGACTAAGAAGGTCAGTTTCTTGCACATAGTAATCCTCCTTCAATTGAATTTGCATTCTACCGATACAGCCGGATGTCGTCGAAGTACATTGTTCCTGTGCCGCCGGCCGCCAGGCTGTCCTTGGTGCCAACGCCAATGGTAATCGTATTGACATTCGCTAGATCCACGCCCGCGAACTCTTGCAGATCGATAACCCACTGGTTCCACCCTGCCATCTGTGTTGGGCTCGCGTCGTCATGATAGACCACTGCCGTACCATTAAGAGCGACAAACATCCGGTCGGCGGCATTGCCGGAAGTGCCGCGGAACCACAGTGACAGCTTCGCAACACCTTGCTCGGTCCAGTCGCGCGGATACACCAACGTCAAGGTAGCTTCGGAAGTCTTGCCGGCGTTGTCGTAAGCATAATTCATTGACTGGGCACCACCGTGAACGACAGTCTGCTCGGCATAGGGCGGCAGGGGATTGCCGATCAGAGCGCCATTGGTCAAGGTTCCGAAGCCATCTATCCACTTGTCGAAGATCCTGTTAATCCCGGGCTCACCGGGGAGAGGATCAACATCATCGTAAGACTCAAAATCGTCCACGAGAATAAAGTCAGCCGTCGTGAAAGTCCACACGAGACCTTTGACGGTGCCGCTCGGATAGACCTCATCCACGCGCCAGGCATAACTGCTGTTCCATGCGAGCCCTCCTGGATCATAGCTCTCGGCACTGAGTGACCTGGGACCTACGTACTCGGGTGAGACTGTTGCGGCGTTCTTGACGGCATCCGCATCGGTGCCGAAATATAACTCGTGTGAAGCTGCATTGTCCGCCGGCGTCCAGCTCAGCGTTTCGATCATTTGCACATCCACCGCGCCATTAGCCGGTAGTGGATTGGCGACGGCGCCTGGGGTTGTGAAGCTCCAGACATCGCCCTTGTGCGTTTGGGCGCCGTCGAATTCATCGACCCGCCAGTAGAGGACCTTTTCCTGCTCTAGAGTACCGGGCTCATAGCTGGCAACTCCCAACGGTGCCCCGCCGGCGGCGTTGCTCACGTCATCATAGTTGTCGCCGAGGTAAACAGTGTGCAACATCGAGCCGTACCCGCCTGTCCAGGTGAAGGTCGCGTTCGGGTCTATGAACTGAGCGCCGTCCGCCGGGTCGGGATTGTAGGCGGTCTTGGGTGGAATCGAGAAGCTCCAGATGTCTCCCTTCCAGGGACTATTTGGGTCGGCGTCATTGACCTCATCAATCCGCCAGTAGTAGGTCATGCCGGGAAGCAGACCGTCCGGGAAAGGAAACCCGGGAAAGCCTACAATGAAGAGCGTCTCGGCCTGATTTCCTCGGAAAGTATCGCCGGTGCCATCGTTGACGTCGCCGAAACTATCCCCGAGATAGACATCGTGTGTGGCTGCAAAATCTCCCGGCCCCCAACTGAGGCTCACCCATGTTTCCAGATGCAAGGCTCCGTCGGCGGGGTCGGGGTTGCGGGCAGACGGATACGCTGCGCCGCCTCCTTCCATAGCAGACAGAAGCTCGTCCTCCGTCAGGGCATGGTTGTAGAGCCGCACGTCGTCGATCATCCCCATGAAGTAGCCCGCCGGCTCTCCACGACCGATGCGCAGCTCATTGTCGCTCTGCGTGATCTCTCCGGAGACGTCCATCGATCCATCCAACAAGCCATTGACATAGACGCGCGCCTGGGCGCCGTCATAGACCAGGGCAATATGGGCCCACTCATTTGGGACCAATACCGTTGTCCCGTCTACAATAGTATCGCCTGCCGGCGTGTTGAGGTAGACCCGCACCGTGTCCGGCTGTACGCGGAGCATGTAGATGGCGCCTGTTCCCGTATCTGCTACCTTTCGGAGAACGTGGTTTGCCGCCGGCCAGTCTTCGCCATTGACCCAGGCGGCGATGCTCAACTGGTCTGAGTTAATATCGAGACTCTCGGAGTCAGGCGCGGCAAGGTAATCGGAACTGCCGTTGAACTTCAGAGCGCTGCCCAGTTTTCCAGCCTGCACCCATGTGGGAGAGCCCTCGAAACTCGCATCATTCCCGTTGCCGCTTGAGTCAGAGGCCGTCGCCCCGGAGCCCTCATCCAACCGCCACCAGGCCACAAGCTCAGCGCTAGCTGGATCAGTCAGAATCAGAGCCCACACGAAAACCAGAGAACCCAGGCAAATCAGCTTCTTACACATGGCAATCCTCCTTCAATTAGGAACGTCATAACAGTTCTTGCGGTCAATACATGCAATCAGAATCTAACTGGACGGTACTTTCTCGACTTGGCGTTGCCTCCTGCCTTTTCGCCTTTGGATTTCCCGTATACTCTTGACCAAACCACTCCTACAAGCTTCAAGTCTCACAATACCATAATCTCATCTCAATATCAACAATCTTCCGGCAGGTTCAGCATGCCAATTGGCAAAGAATGCCACAGACCGGCCATGTCTTCTTGCCTGATTTCGACAGGGTGTTCCAGGCTCTGTCTGAAAACTCGATCTCGCACCCGACGACGGAGTCTTCAGACAGAGCCTGATATTTGTCAGCGGTTTGCTTCAAATTGCTTAGCCGCCTTGCGTATCTCTTCCACTTCGATTTCGATTTCGGATAGTTGCTCGTGGGCCATTTGGATTTTTGAATCATCTCCGGTCTGTGTGTATAGTTTCACCAGCCCGTTCAAAGCAACCTTCTCACATGCAATCCCGACCAAACGCGTTATGATCAACCCCTCCTTGTTGACACTCAATTCTCTGCCTATCTCCAGTCCGTACACAAAGTAAGCCTCGGCATTTACATAATCCTTGTCGGCCATGAGGGACTGGGCCTTGGCAATTACATTGCTCATCACATAGCTGCGCACCTGGCGGCAATTCTCCATAACCTCGGATATGGCTTCTTTCTGGTCCTCGGGTGACAATTGGAAGAACTCACGCTCGGTCAGCGTTTGCATGTACGGGCGATTGAAGATTTCAAGACTCAGGCTTTTTTCTTCCGCGTTCGTTTCATCCGAAAGACCCAATTCCTTTTCCCAGAAGTCGATAACAAATTCTTCCAGCATTTCATCCTGCTGCTCCTGGGACAGTTGCTCGAATTCATCCTGAGTGATGGATGAGTTGTCATCAATCGCTGGTCCCGACTGTTCATTGTCGTCAATTTCCTGCACAACTTCCGCCGGCGCCGGTTTAGGGGTCGGACTATCCTCATCTGAGGAACTATTGAAGAACAGGAAAACTCCTAGAGTCAATGCTACAAGACTTGCCGATATGACCGTTGCCTTTCTCATCTTACTCTCTCTCGATTTCCTGGTTGCCCTAAAAGTTTTGACTCCTTAGCTGCAAGTATAACGGATGACCCGCCCTCATTGGTCCAGGTTTTTGCGACATTTTGAACCAAGAGCGCACAAAGAAGGCCGAGCCTCAATGCCCGGCCTGTTGGGCTGACAATATAACGTGCGAAAATATCATATCCCGCAACCCCAGAGTATGCGCGAGCCTTATTCTTTTAGGCTTAGCTCATACCGTATTGCATCCCATTTTTTGGTTGCTCCCTCTGGAGCGGGTGCTTCCAAAACAGCATGGGAGCCGGTACTGCGGTACACGAACGGTTTTTGCATAACAGGGTCACCGGGAACAGGGACCTCGGTGATAGTGCTTAGCTCCTTTGGAAATTTGCCGTCATGAACAGCAGCATAAAGACGCAGGGCTTCCACGCACTGCAAAGCAGCCACGTGACGGTCCAACCTATTCATCAGCAGAAGCGCCCTTTCTCTAGTATCCGGGTCTGCGAATTCTGACAGTTCGGTCAGGTTGATAAACGGCCGTGGCAGGCCCTGCAAAGCCCAGTAAAGGTTAGGCGCGTTGGGTCTCTGGACAAACTGTTCGAGTTCCAGACAGATTTTGCCGCCGACGCCCACTCCGATCAGGCCGTGGATCAAGGTGGGGCCTTCGCCCACGTGCCTTGCCATGGCAAATCCGGCCTGCACGGTACCGATGGCCTCATCAAACTGGCCCTGGGCAATTTGGAGACGCATCTGCAAGGCAAGAAAGTACACGAGCCTACGATACTTGCGCAGATTTTGGGATAGCGTATCATCATCCATATAAGGCCAATCGCACTGCCTGCATTTGGCGGCTTGTTCGAGCAATTGTAGAACAGGTTTGAACTGCTGAAGCGTCGATTGCACCTGCTGACGGGGCAATTTGGACGGCGAAGTCTTGAGCCACTGACCTATTTGGCCTGTCTCAAAATCTTCAGGTAATGATTGGGCCGCTTTTTCGTATAGTGGCATCGCATCAGCATCGGTTTGCTCCTCAGCTCTCGGCAGGAGCAGGTATTTCTGTCCAGGTTCGAGAGCCTTCGCGGGGCCAAGCGTCATCTCAACTGTGCGGCCATCGGCGAGAACCACAGCCAGCAGCAGGATGATAAGACAGGAAGAAGTGCGTTTCATGATATGTCTCTCCTAAAGGTCAAGAATCGTCCGGTAAATCCGGGGAAAAATCACTTTTTGATCTTGAATTCGTACTCATAGGCCTCGTCCCTGACCAGATCTTTGCCCCGGCAGCGCAGGATGAAGCCGTCGGTGGTTTTCTCATATTGAAAAGGTTTGTCGCTGAATAAGTCTCCTGGTAAACCGTCAGGCAATGCATCAGGTAGTGTGCCGGTCTTAGCCTTTATCACATAAATCTCAATAGCTGCCTTAAGGGCGTTAGAGTGAGTGTCAAATCTTACTAATAAGCTGAAAATTCTCTGCCATGGGCCTCCAAAAAGAATAGTCAAGGTCGCATCGGGATTTTTATTGAATTCTTTCGACAGTTCTTCGTCCAACTTCTTAAGCTTTGCATATCCTTGTGGATACGGCAGGTCGAAGGCGGCTTCAAGGCTGTCCATATATTTGTTCCAATAAGTGATGTTTTTAGAAAAGAATTGCTGGTTGGCCCTACGAATCCTTTCAAGGATTTTCTCTTTGGTGGGACCATCGTCAAGGCCGGACTGTACTACATCACTGATTCTATCCGGGGACATAGATATTATCCCCGCTTTGCGTTTCCAGCGAAGCACCGGTTCTATCGAGAACGGGCGCTTGTCAAGCTCGGTGAACTCACCTCTCAACCAGGTCAGAATCTCTGTGTCTTGCGGCATCTCCGACAGGAATAGGGTGATGCATTGACTATTTGCACCATTTATAGCTATACCGACAAGGTAGCATATGATTGGGCGCTCATTGAGATGTAGCGCCATCTTGTATATACTGATGCAGCGACCCAGTGCTTTCTTGTAATTGCCTTTGTCGGCCTGCATTCTTGCCTCGGCAGCTAATAGCGCGAATATGTCTCTGGCCTTGTTATGAGGGGGCAGCAGTACTTCCGTGCCCTGAGAGTAGTCCAATCCCCAATCGCACTGATCTATCCGAGTGGCATCGAGTACTATGTCTATGATCCTGCGATTCTTCTCTATGACTCCTTCTATCTTCTCGTTCGACTCAATTCTGCCCTTCCAGTAATCCCACAGCGCGTTACCAATGTCGTCCGGGCCCTCATACAGCATGAAGGCCTTGTAATAGAGCACGGCCGCGTTGTCCGGTGGGTAAGCCAGGGCAGCCGAGACGTGCGTCACGACTGCCGCAACGAGCACCAGCTTCGTCAATTTGTTCCTTATAGTCTTCATAGGTTCTTACCTCCAAAAATCTTGACGCCGGTGCCTTGTTCGCCGAGCAGTTGTAGAATCGAAGGGCTTGTGGATTCACCCGCCGTTGTTCCAAAGACTTTTCTGCACTGATCCTCGACGGCTTCTATTCCCCCTCGCCGATATGCACGCTCAAGTGATATCGCGGTGGCCATCTCAACAGAAGACGCCGTTTGCGGCCTGACTTCCGTCGGCTCAGGCCCACGGTGTGTTCGTCCGACAATGAATACAGCCGCTATCACAATTGCCGCGGCCGCGGCCAACTTGGCAATTGGCTTTCCGCCAATTACTCTCGGCATAGTGAACCGGCCAGTTGAAGCCCCTCTGGCTGCTCGCGAGCGAAGTATCTCGAGTTCTTCGGGGTACTGTTGCTTCCATTCTTCGGGGTCGAACTCGGGTCTCGTGCTGTTGATTGTCCGAGAGATCAGTTCATCAAGTTTCTGTTCGCTATCTTGTTCGTTCATAATCGCACGTTGGCAAAACCGTGAGGTCTCAAATACTCAGCCATTCTCTTCTTTGCTCTTCGCAGTCTACCGTTTATTGCCTGTTCGGAGATGCCCAACACGGCAGATATCTGCTCATAGGACAATCCATCATAGAACCTAAGGAAGATCACTTCTCGTGCCGGCCCCGAGAGTCTGCTCAGAGCTTCTCCTACAACCTCTACCATACCATCATGGTCCGATTCGGCTGCAACTGCTGTAAGCTCGACATTGCCGGTGAGGGTCTCTCTGCTATGGGCCATGTCCCTTGCCGCGTTTCTGCAGATCGCCGCGAGCCAGCCGGCGAATTGACTCTTTCGTTTCAACTGCGGCAACTTCACGGCGGCCTTCGCAAACGCCTGCTGTGCTGCGTCTTCGGCCAAATGCCTGTCGCCAATAATCGAATGCGCAATTGCGACCATAGCCGGATAATAGCGCCGGCACAATTCTGTAAAGCCATCGGCGTCTCCGTCAATTGCCGCTTCGACCAATGTTGTGTCCGGTTTGAGTACGATCAACTTTTCCTTCTTTGATGTCACGCGCATGATTTCGCCAAATCAGCTTTCACTACTACAGACTCATTTGCGAGGCGAAAATGGGCGCACCAATTACTGCTTTCGAAGATTTCCTGATTGTACCCTATTTTCGGGTGCCTCAAAAAGAACCAAGGCAATGGAATGTACTCGAGCTTGATAGGTATCCTATAGTGCGTCGGACCGACTGCCACTCGACAGTCAATCTCTACCGATAGAATGGACTCTCTTTTGCCCGGCAGGCTCCAATCCTCAGCGCATAGAAGAAGCCGGCTCCAGCGAACCGGCCTTTCTTCCAAACTAAGCTCTTTCTATCAGCTAGCACAAAACACTACCACCCGGCGCAGCTTATACGGCAGGCGCTGTTTCCAGCAGGACTTCTACTATATCGCGCACTGCAGAAGTGCCCTACTCGGTCGCGGCGTCCGCTTTTGCCGCGCAGCAACTGCCCGCAGCCTCACTCTGCTGGCGTTCTTCGCAGCAGCCTGCAGGGGGGTTCTCGCAACAGCCCGGCTTCTTTTCACAGCGCGGTTTCGGGCAGTCAGGCGGACAAGGTTCTCCGCAGCAAGACTCAGCCGGGCCAGCCGGCTGCGTCGTGGCAGCTACCACCTGAGGAAATCCAGCGGTTTCGGCCTTAGCCGCACAGGACGGTTTCGCTTCACCTGATTGACAGGCTTTGATCGGTCCGTCGGTCTTCGCCCTGCCCGGCAGGACATCAGCATAATCGGCTACGAGAACACCCCCAACCAATAACGCGGCCACAACAGCACCCAAAACGACGAGATTCTTTTGTTTTCCAAGGCTCATAGCTACTTCGCTCCAAAAAAGTTGTCATTACTAATCCAGTTGCACTCGAAGGCCAACCAAAGCCTCCCATGGGACATTATACCACATAGATCGGCACTCGGTTCAAAGAAAACCTTTCAATTATCGATAATCGGATCTGAAAACCTTTAGAAAAGCCTCATTTTCTTTCTATCGGGGCCACCAGGCCGTGATTCCACTCACCGAGCCAGACACTCCCGGGCGAGGCGCTGCGCCGCGCCGTAGAGCAGCTTACGGCTGCCTTTCAGCGCATCGGCCAGCGGTAGGTCGTCCGGTTTGCTCGCAAGGGCAGCCTCGATACCGAGCTTTCGATATTCACCAGGTGGTATCTTCACCTGGCCGGCAAGCACGGCGAGCCGCGTCCCCGAGTGTCTTGCCAGGGCCAGGACTCCCGAGACGACCTTGCCGTGCAGCGACTGATGGTCGAACGAGCCTTCCCCGGTGATAACCCAGTCAGCGGACTTCAGTTCGGCTTGGAGGTTGCTGTGCCTCATCACCGTCTCTATCCCCGAGACAATGGTTGCGTCCATGAAGGCGATGGCCCCCGCGGCCAACCCCCCCGCCGCCCCAGCGCCTGGGACGTTTTCAATATCGGTGCCAAGTTGCGCGCCTACAATATGCGCCAAGTGCCGCAGTCCTCTCTCGAGCTGCTCCACCATCTCAGGGCTAGCTCCTTTTTGCGGGCCAAAGACCTTCGCCGCTCCGTGCTCACCACATAGCGGATTATTAACGTCGCAGAGCACTTCTACGGCGATAATTACAGGCTTGCCTGGCTTCTCTATCTTTACTATATCCTCAAGTCCCTCGCCACCAAGTGGTACCACTCCACCGTTGGCGTCGAGGAATTTCCACCCAAGCGCAGTTGCAGCACCAACGCCGCCGTCGACTGTTGCGCTGCCTCCGACGGCCAAAAGAATCTTCCGTGCACCGTGGTCGGTCGCCGCCGCGAGCAATTGCCCCGTCCCGTACGTAGTGGCACGCAATGGATCAAGTTGCGCCGGGGTGAGCAGTTCAAGGCCGCTGGCAGCCGCCATCTCCACGAGCGCTGTGCCATCGGGGAACCATGCAAAGCCCGCCTCTACGTTTCTTTCCGGCAACGGGCCCATTACTTCGCGGGCAACCCACGTGCCGTCGGCAGCTTCGATCATCGCGCGTGCGGTGCCCTCCCCGCCGTCGGCCATAGGTTTGAGAATGATCGTAGCGTCCGATAAGACCGCGATTATTGCATCTGAAATGATCCTGCATGCGTCGAATGCAGTCAGCGTGCCCTTGAAAGAGTCCATTGCAACAACTATTCTCATGCTACCGACCTCTGCCTAACAGCACCGAAAGCGACATACGCGACACGTGAGACGTGGACTGCCATATAGTCGCCGGAGACCACATTAGATTGGCGAGTACGCGGACAGCGGAACACTGGCTCTACCGAAAAAGTTACGCGGAACTCGGAAGGATGTCAATCAATTTCCCGGCGGCAGGCCAACAAACTCTACTCTCAGCGACCTTGTCAGGAGGGACACTAGAGACGCTTGCAGATAGGGAGCTGCCGCCCAGACTGAAATAGGAACGCTCATATCAGTATTGATACGCGCATTTGCATTCTTTGCTGGCCACTACTGACGGATCGAACGGGGGACGTGCTTGCAAGGCAAGCCCGCCAAGCGCGACGGCGTAACAGCGCAGCGGCCGCCCTGGCGTCCACTTCTCATGGCGTAGGGCCAAGGGAGAGACCGCCGTCTGTAGACGGGATCCGATTCAAGGCTCGTCGAGTTAGGGGGCTGGCACGAATCTGCCGACCGCATCGATGCATGCCCAACAAACCTACCCACAACGGATTTAGTCTGTGTGCTCGTGCAGCAGGTGCAGAATGACGCTCCCAGGGGGACTGTGCTGTCGCGGGTCTGCCTGGATGATGGCCGAGGAGGGGGGCTCGTAGGTTCCGACTGGTACTGGAATGTTTCACGTGAAACATTCAGCGTGGAAACGGAAAATCAATGTTTCACGTGAAACATTCTCCCTGGGCGCGGAGGGAGAGTCTTTGACGTGGAACATTCTTCCTGAAAGCGCAAGGTCAGTGTTCCACGTGAAACATTCATTTTTGGAAAGGGAAAAGCAATGTTTCACGTGAAACATTCTTCGTGGACGGCGAAGGGGAGTGTTTCGCGTAGAACGTCTTTCCTGAAATCGTGCGGTCAGTGTTCCACGTGAAACATTCATTTTTGGAAAGGGAAAAGCAATGTTTCAC
>CAZLTY010000104.1:0-14424 GCA_964562575.1 uncultured Pirellulales bacterium | reverse complement strand
ACACAAGTCCCTAAGAGAGAACCTTCAAAAACGGGGGTTTATCAGCAGAATCAAAGATCCAGACAAGACCTTTGACAGTACCGGTCGGGTAGACCTCATCCACGCGCCAGGCATAACTGCTTTCCTGGGCGAGTCCGCCGGGATCATAGCTCTCTGAACCAAGCGCCTTTGGACCTACGTACTCGGGTGAGGCCGTAGTAGCATTCTTGACGGCTTCGGCATCGGTGCCGAAGTAAAGCTCGTGCGAAGTAGCATTGTCGGCCGCTGTCCAGCTAAGAGTCGCTATCTTCTGCACGTCGACCGCGCCGTTGGCCGGTTGTGGATTGCCCACGGCACCCGGTGTCGTGAAGCCCCAGACATCGCCCTTGTGCGTGAACGGGGGATCAAACTCATCGACCCTCCAGTAGCAGACCTTCTCTAATTCCAGAGGACCCGGACTGTAGCTGGCGCTTCCCAAAGGCATGCCGCCTGCGGCATCGTTCACATCGTCGAAATTGGTGCCCATGTAAACGGTGTGCAGCTTGCCACCGAAACCTGGCGTCCATGTAAAGACCGCGTTCGGGTCCACAAACTCAGCGCCATCAGCCGGATCAGGGTTGTAAGCCGTCTTGGGCGGGACCGAGAAGCTCCAGACGTCACCGGTCCAGGGACTATTCGGGTCGGCGTCGTTCACCTCATCTATACGCCAGTAATAGGTGGTGCCCGGAACAAGGCCATCCGGGAAAGGAAACCCAGGGAAGCCGATAATGAAATCCGTCGTGGACTGATTGCCTCTGAAGGTGTCACCGGTGCCGCTGTCTACATCATCAAAACTCTCGCCCAGGTAGACATCGTGCGAGACAGCAAAATCTCCCGACCTCCAACTAAGGTTCACCCATGTATCCTCAATGTAGGAACCATCGGCCGGCTTGGGACCCAAGGCAGACGGATATCCTTCGCCACCTTCCATAATAACCAGAATCTCGGCCTCCAACAGCGCGCGGTCATAGATGCGGACGTCATCCACGATGCCGGTTAAATGGCCGCTCGGGCCACCGCTATCCCATTCCTGGCCTATTGACCATAAGTCACTCGGGACAAAATCGCCCGTATTGTTGTTAGCAGGCTCGTATGAGTTTTCCATTACTCCATCGACGTATGTAAACCCTGTGTTCCCGCTCCTGACGAACGTCAGCAAATGCCACTCGCCGTCACTGACCGTCGTGGTGGACAGGGCGTGTTCGCTGTCTGTATCGAAACCGAACTTGCCACCCTCAATAGCAAGCCTGACCTGATTGCCGCGGCTTGAGGTATTACAAGAGAACCAGTCTGCGCCGCTGTCGCTTGTTTTGACCCATGCGCTAAGCGTAATATCGGTGTCTGTAAAATCATCACCTACAGCATCGATTACAACAAAATCGTCCCCATCAAGCTCAAGCCCAAATCCTACATATCCTTCCACAAAAGTCGGGTTGCCCTCAGGGGTGCCATCGTTACCCAGACCGGAGGAGTCCAGAAAGTCGTCGTCAAACCTCCACCAACCGATAAGGTCCGCTCTGGTTGGGCTCGTCGGAACCAGGCTCAGCAGCAAAACAAAAGAAGTTAGAAAGAGTAATTTCTTGAACATAATCGTCCTCCTTCAAAAAAGAGACCGAAATTTAGAACGACCTGTGACAACCCTTACCTTCCAGTCAAAACTCTGATGTCGCCCGGATGATTATTGCGATATGACACTACCTCCTTTCTACAAAAGCTAACGTTTCACCGAACGGTTAACTGAAAGGTAAAGATCATGGCTCCGAATCGTACGAATCCGGCGGTCGTGGTTACACCATGTTCTTCTGAGTCCTCCTTTTTAGCCCACACAAGGACTCTGTGAATAACACCCAATTGGAAAGCCACAACTCCTCGGGAAATCTGCCGATGAGAGCAGAACCTTCAGCAAGGTTATGTATACCAAAAGTCCTACCTCCGCGTCAAGGAAAATCTTTGCTCCGACCGAACAGGAGAATTAGAGGGTGGCCCTGTAATTTAGATTGTTAATAAGACTGTTAGATATAGAGAACCAGGTGGCGTGCAGATCAGAGGGGCAACAAAGATGTTCGTTGTGATGAAAGAGGCACACAGAATTTAACAGTTTATCCACAGAGTGAAAATGCCGATATTTCCAGTAAGGCGTTCTGAAATAAAAAGTTAGCCAAAGCGACTATTCCAATATAGCAATTTAACGGGGTATATGACTAATAATAAGAGTTTCTTAATAACAATTAATAATAAATAGCTATGCACAGTAAGATCTATATCCGCTTTTTTGGCTGTTGTTCAACCTAGCCCCGAAAGCACCTTGCTATTTGGCTATGCTTACAGTATCTTGCCAGTTTATGAATTCCCAGTGTCCGCAATCTGACTCGAAGTTTAGCAGCGTAACCGTGGTAGCTCACGGGCTATACGACGTTCTCGCTCCGCGCGCTTATAGTGTCATCATGCTCCTGGCACTGTCCTACACGCTGGCGGTAAAGTTCTTTCACTCCCGCCGCTATACTCTCGGCGATGAGTATTTGGGATGGATATTGGCCGACATAGCTTGTTTCCTGGCAGTCGAAGCCCTGCTCTCACTATCCTGTTCGAAATGGCCCCGCAAGTGGTTCGTGCGCACCGCTACAATTATTGCTGCTGTTATGTGCACATGGTCAATCATGAACGCCGCCTGGCTTATCCGAACGGGAAATCAAATCCTGCCGAGAATTCTTTTGTCTTTGATTCGGGCCCCGGTAAACGCGTTATGCATAGTGGGTGTAAATCTGGCCAAGATGCCGGTTGCGTCCCTCATCTTGCTTGTTCCCAGCGCTATTGCTCTGGCCTTTTTCATTTCCTGCCTGGCGCATCCGAGGCTGCTGGTGTACAATCGCAGACTTTTTAGGATCCGAATCAGCATCTGTGTAACGATTGCCGCCGCTGCGGTTATCGCCCGCCCGGCGATTGCGAAGCGCGGCTCCACGCAGATCGGCGCGGTAGGGCTGCGCTCCAATGCACAAGTTCGGGCTGTCGTGAGCCTTATTCTGTCGGACTACAGGCAGTCGCCCGATCCAAAACGTACTATGGCGTCCTTCGATCAACTTGACGTCGCGGCGGCCTCGCGGCAGGCAAGACACAACGTGCTCGTCGTCGTCCTTGAGGGCGTTCAGTATAAATACACGTCATTTGCGGACCGTGACAGCGACTTAACGCCCTATCTGGCAGGTATGGCCGCTCAGGGTGTAGAGTTTTCAAACATGCGCTCGGCGCTGACCCATACTACGAAAGCATTGTTCGCGCTCTTTAGCGGCCGGTTCCCGTCAGCGTCTCAGGATATTGCCGAGGCGGTCCCGGCCGTCAAGCCTTATGGCGGCATAGCCACTATTGTCAGGGACAAATTGGATTATAGGACCGCTTTTTTCCAATCGGCCATGGGTAATTTCGAATCTAGGCCCGGACTCATATACAATCTTGGTTTTGATGAATTTTGGGCCAGGGACGATCTGAATGACCCAAACACTTTTGTAGGTTATCTGGGCAGCGACGAGTTCTCGATGTTGAAGCCCGTCACTGACTGGATACAAGCGGAAGAACGACCTTTCTTCGCAGTGCTTCTCTGCTCGGTTAGTCACGATCCATACGTGGTTCCCGAGTGGTTTGGTGAGCCGGAAGAAGAGCCTGTCGATCGCTATCGGCAGTCGATTTTATACACGGACAAGTTCCTAGCCGCGTTAGATGTAGAGATGACCAGGCTGAATATGGCCGATGAGACAATATTCTGTGTGATTGGCGACCATGGCGAGGCTTTCGGCGAGCACGGCTTGCTCGGGCACAATCGGATAGCGTTCGACGAACTCCTGCATATCCCCTTTTGCCTGCGGGCACCGTTCTTGGTCGAGCCGGGCAGTAAGATCACACACCCTGTCAGTTCCGTCGACCTTACTCCGACACTTCTGGGTCTCTTGGGCCTTGAAACAGAATCGGCCGGCTTTGATGGTTTGAATGTGTTGGGTGAGGTTCCGGCGGACCGCAAAGTGTACTTTTCCGGGTGGATGCAGGAAGGACCTACCGGGTTTGTCCAGGGCAATCGCAAATTCGTGTACCATCCGACCGAGAGAACAGCCTGCTCCTATGATCTTGAGGCTGACCCGCTGGAGTTGGTGAGGGTGGAGTTGGACGAGCAGCAGATGCAGAAGGTTGCCGATGAGATCACTGCCTGGCGCAAAGAGACGGTTTTTAAGCCCAACCAAATGAGAACGGGCAAGAAGGTGTTGTTCGACCGCTGGCAATGCCGCTGGACAAACCGTGTTTCCTCGGCTAAGTACAAGAAGAAACCGAAATAGCCTGGGAGTCTGTCGGAGAACCCCGTCGTCGGGTGCGAGCGAGCGGTTTTGTGACTGGCAAGGACGGCGAAGCAGGCGAGATCGCTGTATATCGTCGATGTCCGTCTCCGGCGGAGACACCGACCAGTCGCAAAACAAGCCGCTCGAAGCCAGATGGGGTCCTCCGACAGGCTCCTAGTATTCTCACAAGAGTGACACCCACCAAAGTTTATTCTTATCACACATGTGTTGCTTTCTATAAACACGCCGGAGGCTTATCACTGAACGACCACACGTGCCATATTGAGTGTTAATATGGGGCGAGTGGGCTATAAGGGTGTTGACAAGAATAAACGCCCCGGTAGGAAACGGCGCGGCGGCACCACCGCCGGTGTAATAGCGGGCGTGGCCGTAAGCCCGTTGTAATTAAACACTTACCTTCAGCTTATGAATCTTCTCAGCCACCGGTGGGCCGGGTTTGGCATGTTGTTTGCAGTTTTATCTTTTTACGCTTTTTTAGGCAGCTATATTGGGCGGACGGCCTAAAACTGTTTTGGAGGAGGACATGTCCGCCCGATCTTTTGAAATCGACAGAATCGGTTCAGCCGTTTTTGTTGGTAATATGCTGCTCAGTGCCTATGGAGTCGTTCCGGAGGAGGGGCGACTCCGTTTTTCTTGCGCTGACGGTGGCCCGGTCACAGCGCAAAGAACCTGCCAGAAGCTCTATCGCCTGGGTTTTGCCTATTCAAAGCACGCGTCGGCCCATATAATTGCCGGTATTATGGAACGTGCGGCATGTAGAATTATAGATGCTAATTTCAATCGGGCCCGCGAGGCAATACGCGTTGTCGAGGAATTTTGCAGGTTTGTCCTCAATTCGAAAGCGCTGGCTAACCGCGCCAAGCAGTCCCGGCACGAACTATCTGGAGTTATCGGCAAGCTCGACACAGGCAGGCTTATAACGAGCAGAGACACGCTTGGCGACGTGGGTGTCGGTCAGGTAGTGGACAAACAGATGGCTCGGGGCAACTTGAGAGATTCTCTCTCGGCCGGCTGCAAGCGTTTGACCGAGGCCCTTCGGGCGCTCGCCGAGGTAATCCGGATCGAGAGCCAGCCATTGGCTGAGGCCATTGAGAAGCTGCGCTACGATGCCTATACACTCGAAAAGGACATAGTCCTGTTCGCCGAGACGGCGGAGAAATATAAAAGTGTAGGATTGTATGTCGTGATTACCAGTGCGCTGCCGGCGGAGGTTATTTCTTTAACGCACAAGTGTGCTGTCGGCGGAGCCGATTGCATCCAGCTTCGCGCAAAGGCCATCGCCGACGACAAGCTCTTTGCCCTTGCCGAGGCGTTCGTGGGAATATGCAAAGACACCGGCGTTCTCAGCGTGATAAACGACCGGGTTGATATTGCGGTCGCCGCGGGCGCTGATGGATTACACGTGGGCCAGAGCGATCTGCCGATCGAGCAGGCCCGCAAGCTCCAGACGACTCCCCTGGTCATAGGCAAGAGCACGCATTCGGTAAGACAGTTGCGCGCCACATGCGATGAGCGGCCGACGTATGCAGCCCTTGGGCCTGTCTTCGCCACGGGGACAAAGCCCGATGTCCCGCCGGTCGGCCTGGATTACGTCAGACAGGCGGTCGAGATGCTGGCCGATGAGGGCATCGGCAATGTCGCCATCGGTGGCATAACAGCGGACAATGTAGAGCAGGTCCTGGGCGCCGGCGCCGCGAGCATAGCTGTATGTGCGGCGGTGACAAAAACCGAGGATCCGACCGGTGCCTGCCGGGCGCTCAAGGAAAGGATAGAGGCATTCAAAATGGCTCAGTCGACTTCTTGATCTTCAATCATAATGTTCTCAAATTGGGAGATTGTATATGGCGCCGGTATGTAGAGCTGGCCGTCTTTGCCTGTCACTGGTCCTTGTCTGTTGCGCTACGGCCGCAACGGACGGCAAACTTTTGCAGGAACCGCCTGGGCGGTTCTTCCCGTTGCAGATAGACGATCACGAAAACGCTGCATCTTTCGAGCGGGGCCAGCCGCTTGTCGCGACAACATATTTCTATTGGTATGATATCGAGTCGGGCGCTCACATCATTGACCGTGATGGGACGGATGCCCTGACAACTCATCCTGTGGACATGAACAATATCAGCTACAAGCGGGCACCCTGGCACACAATGCAATTGGAAGACATGGTTGCCGCGGGCGTCGATTTTCTTATGCCGGTATACTGGGGTGTGCCCGGAAAGTATAACGGCTGGAGTTTCGCCGGCCTGCCGCCCTTGGTGGGCGCACACGATGCACTGGAGAAAGAGGGTGTTGGCGTTCCGTCAATCGGTATGTTCTACGATACGTCGATACTCAAACATAATGGATTCGCCAAAGGCGGGGCCAGCTATCACGTTGATCTGACGACGGATTTTGGCAAGCAATGGTTTTACACGCCTGTCCGCGATTTCTTCAGTCTCATTCCCCCAGCCAAATGGGCGCGTGTTGAGGGCCGGCCCATCATCTTTATGTACGCATCGGCGTTTGCGAAGAAACAAGACCCCGAGCAGTTCGAGTATGTCAAGCGCAGATTCAAGAGCCAGTTTGGCGTCGAACCGTTCATCGTCAAGTCGGCTGACTGGAAAGGCCCGGCGGACGCGACGTACTCGTGGGGCGGCGCCGTGAGCGGGCCACTGATCTACAGAGACATCGCAGCTCTTGGTCCCGGATATGATCATACCGCGGTGCCGGGCAGGCAGCCTTTGGTCGTCGAGAGGCGGGGCGGACAGACCTATGTTGACCGTTGGCTTAAAGTACTGTCACTAAACCCCAGAAACCGGCCGTGGATGGTGCACGTCGAGACGTGGAACGAATGGCATGAGGGCACCGACGTGGCGCATTCGCGGGAGTACGGCCGCAGCTACATCGTCCTGACGCGATTGTTTGCGGACATGTGGCGATCCCGTACCGTTGTCAAGGCCCACTCGCTGCATCCGGATGCCAACACCGTTGCCTGGGTGCCCTCGCGGGCGCAGGGCCTTGCCATTCGCCCCAGTGGCGGCGACGGGGTTTGGCGGGCGGGCAAGTTCGCCGACACCGAGGCCGTTGTTGCCGATGTGAATCCTTTTTCGAGCGATAGCCGTTACCTTTACTTCAATGTGGACGATGCATTTGCCTTCGATCTATTGGATCAGACTGTCATAGTCTCCGTGACGTACCGCGACGCCGGGTGTGCATTCTTCGGTATCGAATATGACAACACCGACACAAGCAAAGGTGCGATTGAGGGTGCGTTTCGCACGGCGGGCAATGTGGCCGTCAAGGGTACTGGCGATTGGAAAACCACCGAGTTCACACTGGCCCGGTGCCGCTTTATGAATCGAGCTAACGGCGCAGACCTGCGCATCGTTGTGCTCGGTGGCGATCTGGCCCTGGCGGTAAGTAAGATCAAGCTCACACGTACAGAAGTTGCAGGAGAGAAAGAATGATCAGCAAGCGGCGTTTGAAATATGCCTTCACAGGACTGATTCTGTTAATGGTGCTGCCTTGCCAGGCGCAGAGGCTGTGGGAGTTGGCCAACGCAAACAAGGACCTGCTTCGAATATCGACACTGTTTACGGCCCAGAACGTGCGCGACCATCTGTCCGGCGAGCAGGGCATGAACAAGGCCATCGACTGGTGTAAGAAAACGGGCGTGACGCACGTTTTCCTGGAGACTTTCAGGAGCAATTACCGCGCCGATCGACAAACGCTCGAGCGAGCCAAGTCGCGATTCAAAGCCGAAGGCTTCGATGTTTCCGGTTGTGTTACGACGACCATCGTCGGAAAGGTATCCACAGGCTGGAACCTGATCTCCTGTTATACGAACGAGGGGACCCAGAGGCATCTGCAGGAAATATTCGAGTACAGCGCTTCGATCTTCGATCAGATCATGATCGACGATTTTCTTTTCACCGATTGTCAATGCAACGAATGCGATCAGGCTCGCGGACAAAAGTCGTGGGCCGATTACCGCTGCGAGCTTATGATCAGGGCCGGCCGCGATAGAATCCTTGCCCCGGCCAGAGCCGTCAACGCGGGCGTCAAGATCATAATCAAGTATCCGCAATGGTACGACAATTTTCACAATCGAGGCTACGAGGTCTTGCGCCAAACCGCCGACTATGAAAGGATCTGGGTGGGCACTGAGACGCGCGACTTCGACAACGAACGCTGGGGAGGAAAGGTCCAGTATGAGGAAAACTTCAATGATGAGCCTGCTGATGTATCGCTTGGATTTCGCAGGCGTCTGGAGGCGCGGCAAGTACTGGTTCTGCCCGGTGGCGGAAGCGTTGATTTATCCTGCGGCCCCAGCACGCTGGATTTGGCCCAAATCGCACCTCGGCCTTTGGTTGCGGTGGAATACTGATCGACTCCCCCGCCGAGAGCCGCGGTTCGACGGCCAGACGCCTGCGCTCCTGAACAACAGGCGCCGAGGGGCCTGCGAATCGCTCGAACCTTCTTTTTGACCGATGCGCCGAGATGCTCGGCATGAGGATTTTCCTCGTGTGCGCGCGGGTTTTTCTACTGCTTATCCACCGGCGGCACGGTTGCTGCCGAGACGGTTGGCGGTATTGAGGAATCTTCGCATCTTCCAAATTGGCAAGTGGTTACGCGCAGATGACTTTTTGACCTTGCTTTGTCAGTGCAGATAAGACTTTTATTGACAAAGAGTTACCAAAAAAACGGCGGGCTCTTCTCAAGCTGAAAGACCAGTCTTGGCGATTGCCGCTGGTTTTACCCTGATTTTTTGAAGCTGCTGGAATGTGAGTTGCTATACATTTTGTGAGTTATTAACAGGTTGTCCACAATTCTATAGCTCTTGCGGCCAAGCCGGTACACACAGCAATCCTTGCTCGGTGCGGCCAAGCCATCAGCCGGCGTCATATTGCGATCCCCTGACCCACCGAGGCCGGGGATCGCCGTTGAACCGGTTCAATTCACAACTGCCCTATTATGTAGGACTTAGAAGGTGTACTCTCATAAATGATACGGGTGGCGCTGCGGCGTGGACATCATTCGTTGTGCCTGCGCATCGCCGACTATCGTCTGCTCGGCCTGATTCCACTCGAGCTTTCGACCGAGCGTATAAGAGAGATTGCCCAGGATGCATAGGTTGGCCACGCCGGCGGCGGCTTCCATGTTCATGATAGTCTTCGAGCCGGTCCTGATGCCCTTGAACCAGTCTTCGAAGTGGCCCGGGCTTTTGTACACATCCTTGCCGCCGGCGGGCAGCTTCCAGTTTCGGGCCTTCCTCTCAGCCCACGTGCCGCCGTCGCCGCCCCAGTGGATGAACTCACCCTTGTCGCCGCGATAGATCGCGCCATATCCGGGACGCGAGATCTTGCGAATCTCTTTGTTGAGTTCTTCGGGTTTTCGCTCCTCGGCCTTGGGCAATTGATCGTTGGGCATCTGGCGCCAGGTCATAACCCAGTCGGGATTCTTGAAGGTGTATGTCACGTCCATCAGCACTGCGCTGTCCCAAAGCCCCTGCTTGGGTGCGGTGCCGGTAGCCTCGACGGTAACCGGGCCGGTGCCGTCGGCTCCCATCCACCACATGGCGCAGCTCATCACGTGAGCACCGCGGTCGCGGATCTGCCCGCCGCCCGATTCGAGCAGCCAGCGAAAGACGCCGTGAAGGTATCTCTTGTTGTAGGGTCTCCACCGCAGCGGTCCCAGCCACATGTCCCAATCCAGCTCGGCCGGCGGCTCGCTGTCCGGGACCGGGTTCTTGTCCTCGGGGCTTGGGTAGTGGAAGCAATCGACCTGGCTGATATGACCTATGCTGTCGTTGACCAGGTAGCGATGCGCCAGGTACGCTTCAGGTTGTGAGCGGCCCTGCGAGCCGATCTGGACCGACACATTATTCTCCTTGGCTGCGGTGACCATTGCTTTACCTTCCTCGATGGTGCAGCAGGCCGGCTTCTCGCAGTAAATGTGTTTGCCGCTCTCGGCGGCATGAACGACCTGGACGCCGTGCCAGTGGTCGGGCGTGCCGATGACGACTGCGTCGATGTCTTTGCGCAGGAGAATGTGACGATAATCGTGGTAAGCGTCAGTTCGGTCGCCGGCTGACTCGACAGCTTTATCGAGCCGAGTCTTGTCGATGTCGCAGACCGCCGCGATATTGACCGAGCCTGCGTCACGGAACTTTTTGACTTCGCGAAGGAGTCCACCGCCTCTGCCGCCTACGCCGATGTGCGCGGTGGTTATTCGTTCGTTTGCCCCCACTCTGCCGGGCGCCGCCACGACGCCGGACGGTATCAAATACGGCACGCTGACCGCCGCCGCGCCGGCAGCCGTCAGGAATTCACGCCTGTTGAGTTGTTTCGATTTCTTCATTGTTCTATCACCTTTCTGCTTATTTATTACAGGCAGTATGCCAGCTTTGGTATCTACTTCGCGGGTACAAGCTTCACGCACGGATAACCCGAGACCTTCTGGCCGCGCTTGCGCAGCGACTGGGCGAGGTTGGGCTTGAAGTCCTCCGGCGCCACCTCGAAACCGGCCTTCAACGCCTGGAGTGCTCTCTCGGCGGGAATGCGCTCGAGCGCCGCTCGGGCGTCCTCGCGAAGGTGCTTATCCGACAGCAGCTCGGCAAGAGGTCTGATCGCACGCAGGCCGCCTATCTCCGAGAGCATCCATACCACCTCGCGTCGGACCGACACCGGCTGGTCGGCTCCCAGGAGCCCGCACAGCTTGGCGACGACTGCCATCTTCGCATTGCGCGCGCCGGGCCGGCCGGTATGACGGACGATCTTCCACATGGCACGCTTGGCCGCGCGGGCGACTTCGAGATCGTCGTCGGTCATGACGATCGCCAGAGGTTGGACCGCCGGGGCGCCGATGTCGCCGGCGCCTTGCCAGGCCTTGGTGCGCGTCTCGGCATCGCTGGACTTTATCTTTCTGATAAGCCTGTTTACCCCCCTGTTCTTCCGAGCTCCCGGAGCCGCTGCCGTCATCATTGCGACCGCACCGGCCGCAAGTGACGCCTTCTTGAGGTTGTTTGTAGACATGTCTTGTACCCTTTCTCTTGGACGTTTGCGGATATTATCCGAATCGTATGGGATTGTATCGCTCCCGAACGGTGCTGTCAACATTCTGTGTTTTCTTACCAGCAGTTCGGCCGCTGCCCAAAACTCAGGGCTTTTTCAGGCAGGCCGAAGTTACCCTTGTTTCGGGTGGTTCAGCGAGGGTGAGGTACAACTGATTGCCGCTCCTGGAGCTATTCTATCGGGCGGCATTGGAGTGGGGTGGAGTCCGTTGGCTGCGCAGGCACAAAGCGGTATGGAAGTGCTATCTGCCGGCCATGCTTGGAAGGATCTCAAGGCCGAGCAGTGTAATGTCGTCAACTTCGGATGATTCTATTTCTCGATTCGCCATCATGGCGTTTAACGAGTCCATTACCTCGACAATCGGCAAATCGGTGGTCTTGCAGAACTCCTCGTAATAGTCGAAGCGTCCCTGGTCGTTGAAACTGCCTATGAAAGGCTCGGCCCCGTCGGAATACAGCAGCAGTTTATCGCCGGCTTGAAGCTGCACGGTCTCCTGGGCGTAATCAGCCTGCTCGAAAATGCCCAGCAGCGGGCCCTGCACCTCCAGTTGTCTCGGCGGCTCACCCAACCTGATAACGATCGGATAGGGATGGCCCGCACGCGCGTAGGTCAATTGCAGTGTCTTTATGTTCAACAGGCAATAGCAGCAGGTGGCAAACTGGTAGCCGGACAGCTTCTGTGCGGTCATTCGCAAATTGAGATTCTTCACAACTTCGGCCGGCGAGAACACACGGTAATTGTTCGCAACCGTCTCTCGCATGACCAGGGCCTGTTTAAGAAAGATTGTCAGCAAGGCTGCGGGCATCCCGTGGCCTACGACGTCGGCCACGTAGAAGCCGATGTGCTGCTCGTCGATCCGGACTGCGTCGTAAATGTCGCCGGAGACCCATTCAGCCGGTAAGAACACCGTCGCCCACCGCGCCTGATCGGTATCAGGCAGTGTCACGGGCAGAAAATCCTGCTGGACAAGACCGGCCAACCGAAGCTGCTCGCTCAGGTTATCCGCCAGCGCTTTTGTCATTTCAAGTTGCTCGGCCAGTCTATTCCTGAAGATTGTGCGTGCAGGCCTATGTGGAAGCACGGGCTTAACCGCCACTGCCGATGCGCCCTTGCGGCACGCCAGGTTGAGGCTCACTCGCCTCCACAACTCATCTGTAGAAACACCGCCAGTTGAACTGCTCATACAGAAGCTGGTCTTCGTCGGTGACAGGGAGAAGCTCCTCACGGGCGTCTTCATCGGACCTGTGAGCAGAACCACGCCGATATGTTCGGTCTCCAGCGATTCGATTATTCGGGCCAATTGCTGCTGGGAAGTCACAGAACCTTGGGTATCGATAACGACAGTTCCTATCAAATCCAGTCTCTTGCGTGCTTCGCCGAACCTCTCTACTGAAAGAAGGCGATAAGAGAGGTTCTTTTGTTTGAACAGCCGCCTTATTTCAACTGGAACAGAGTTTTGATCGGTCAGATACAGAACATCTGTAGGGCTCACGGGCACCTCAACGGCGTTCAATGATCCTGCTGTTTCCATCCTGTGAGTTTTCCTTGCCCGTATTATAGGACCTTACACAACTATTGACCTCTCAGATGAGCACATGTTAATTTCGGCTCATTACCAGGGCCACTTTGGCGTTTTTTGGGCATTCTTTGCAGTCTTGTCAACGCGCCTGGGCAATTTCCCGACGAAATGTCTTCTTGAAGCAGGGGGGCTAATTTGGCATATCGACCCGGCGGCTTTGGGCATTGATATGGGCAATGTCATTGATAAGCTGACGATGGATTTGGTATCGGCACCCAACCGATTGTGGCGGCCCGATGTTTGCCTGGACAACTGCGCGAGGATGCGACTATTTCGACCGCTTGCGGCTGCCGCCGGCCAATTGCTCCAAACGAGCCTGGGCATCTCTCTTGCCTATGCCGCGAAGAGCTGCGATGCGCGCCACTTGTTGCTTGCGAGGCCGAGACGTCTCACTTTCCCAACTGTAGATGGTCTGGCCTGTCACCCCGATGAGTTTGCCGTAATCTGCGGCGGAAAGTCCCAGCCTTTCTCGCTGTGAATACAGGCCCTTGGCGGTGAAACGCGCGCGTTGTGCATCGGCCTCGGTAACCTGGGATGAAATATCCTTGGGCATTTGCCTTTCAAGAAGGGCGACCTTGCGTTGAAGATCGGATACCCGACGTTTCATCTCGGCGATGTCCTTGCGATGCTGGGCAGACGCTTTCTTGAGAGCACCGCTCTGTCCGCGGACCTCCTTGCGTGCGAGCCGTGAGATTTCTTCTTTCAGCACTGTAGCGATATTCGGCATGTCTTTCTCCTGCACAACCGACCCTTTATAGTTTCCCGGAATCTGCCGGACCCTCAATAGAATACGAGATTTCATCACCGATGGCAATCGGTCGTTTTTTTTTCCCGAATCAAATACGGCAGGGGAGAACTGCTGAATCTTGTTGGCATGTATCACCGCAGGCCCAGAATGTCGGAAATCTTCTCAAGCAGGCTGGTGAAATCAACTGGTTTGGTAACATAATCTGCAATGTTATAGGCAGAAGCTGCAGCTATGTGCTGTCTCTCGCAAAGCGCTGTAACCATTATTACGGGCGTCTCTCTCAATGCCGGATTCTTTCTCATGCGTTCAAGCATTTCGAGCCCATCCATGACAGGCATGTTAGTGTCAAGAAGGATCAGATCCGGTTTTTCATCTTCCGCTATTGTGAGCGCCTCTTCACCGTTGCAAGCGGAAATGACCTCGTAGTGACACCATTCCAGACGGCATTGGATGATGCTGCGAGAGTCGGGTTCGTCGTCGACGACAAGTATCCTGGCTGGGGCTGCTTTCTTGCTCGTCTTGGACAGTCCGAACATATCAACCTATCCTCAAAGATCCGTGTTTGAGTTCATCCGTCTTCTTCACTGAAGAGTCGTTTCAGGGATACTTATCGACCCAAATTCACCAGAGGATTATCAAATAGTATCTGATGGGTGAAAGGAAATTCAAAAACGGATTTCCATTACGCCC
>CAZLTY010000103.1:0-14695 GCA_964562575.1 uncultured Pirellulales bacterium | reverse complement strand
TTGCCACGCTGTCCATCGATAAGGAGGTCTACGGAGACCGACATCCCAGCGTGGCAACAGACCTTGGCAACCTGGGATCAGCCTGGGGTGGCCTTGGAGATGCCAAGAACGCGATAGAGTATTATGAGCAGGCGCTGTCCATCGGTAAGGAGGTGTACGGAGAAAAACATCCGATGGTCCAGCAACTCAGGGAGGGCATTGAGAGTCTGAAGCGGACAGAATAGGCTACATTACTTGTGTTTGCCTTGTGCAATTTCTACGAGTGTGCGAAAAGCTGATGGTAACAAGAAACATGTTGTTCATAGTCTAGCCTTGAAGATCGACCAAAGTCATTATAGTGGCTTTAATGTGACTGGGTAGGTCATTCCAAGCGGCTACTATCTTCTGAAGATGTTTTGACAGTTCCCCACCCGTTTGTGCAGTTTCTGTGGCAGTGTTTTTTCTTTGTGCTTGTAAGTCATTGGCCTTACAATGATTGGCGTCTTGAGGCAACGGTTTGACAAACCGTTGCCTAAGTCAGAATCACTGTATTGAGCGAAAAGAAACCGCCTATTTGGCTGTCATTCTGTCTCTTGATAGATCGGTGTCTCTTTGTACTCTGTGAGGGCACGACAGCGGCGCGGGGTTCCTCTGAATCACGACAAGTTCGGGATGTTACGCGGAAACCACGTGGGACGCCTAAAATAAGGGAGAACTGCTCCAAATTGTTTTCAAATGATTACTTTTGGACTTTGGGCAAAGGGGCGTTATATTGACGCTCAGAGAGATCTGGAGTTATATACGGAAACCACATATACATAGTTGGAAGCAAAACAAGACACGGAAGAAAGACATGGTTCATCCATTGGTGCGAATAGGAGCAGTAATTGCCGGTGGCTGGCTTCTCGGCAAGCTTTTTGGCAAAGATAAGATATTCATAAGTTATTACTACAGGGACGACAGGCATCTAAAGCGCCTACTGAATGCTTGGAGTAAGAACAAAGAATTTCCATATGAGTTCGATGATGTGTCCGCCGACGTGTCTCTCCAAACTACGACCGATGAAGAACTGGAGGCACAGCTTACTGCTCGGATAGAAAAGGCCGATGTTGTGTTGGTTCTAATAGGACGTAAAACACACAAGAGAAAATGGGTAGCTTATGAGATTGCGGAAGCAGTGCGGCTATCGAAGTTTATCGTAGCTGTTAAACAGAAGCGTAATCATGTGTCGCCCAAAGAATTACGAGGCGTAGGCGCAAAATGGGTTTATGCGTTTAAGGCAGAGCCAATTGCAGATGCAATCAAAGAATGCTTTTAGCAAGATATTCGAGCGGGACCGGCTTCGTCGCTGTGCCTCTCAACCAGCCCACAATTTGCCGTTAGATAGCATGGAGCGTGTAACCGACAAACGAACAGCTAGGATGGGCAACTCGTTTGCCCATGCTGAAAAAGAGGAAATTGTGATGAGAGAATAATGAACCGCATGGGCAGGAGAACCTGCCCATCCCACGGGACTGAATGACGAGAAGTTCGGGATGTTGTGCGGAAACCATATAAGCATTGTTAGGCCGAGGTAAAGCAGCAATGTCAATCGACCAACTCCGAAATCGCCGAGGAACGTGGGTCTTTCTCGGCGCCGTGTCCGGCGTGCAACTAACGAAGGCTACGAATTTCGAGTACCAAATTGGGGAAGTTCACCTAGTCTCGTCCGAACACCTTCCACGGCGTCGCCGACGATTCGGCATCGAGCCGGCGGTCTCAGAGATCTGCAAGCTCCATCACGGCCGTCTCGATGATTTCTTCAAGCGGCACACGGTGTTCGCAGTTATTCGCCGTACAGGTCAGCTATCCGCCATTGATTCTAAGGTGGTCGAGCTTGTTCGGGAAGAGCTGGCGCTTTTGGCCGCGTCGCAGCTCGGCTATGGGGCACGCAAATCCAACGCCACACCGAGCTTGACCTCAGTGTCTAAGCGCGACCTTACAAGTCAGCTCTTCCTCAACGTGAGCAAATACGGTTGGAAACAGTCCAATGCGGCCCTAGGACGGCTGGGCGAGCTGGCTCTCGGTGATCGATGGAAGCAGTTTGGCCAACGAGTTTTCTTCACCAAAGGCCTGGACATCGTCCGTAGTGATGCCAACACGAAGTCCTCGTGGCGCCGAGACCTGAGAAATGCACTTGTACTGATCGGACAAAGCCAGACGAGTATCGACCTTCCGCAGGCCTTCCTTTGGAACATGATTGCGCTTGAACTTCTCCTCACGCGGCGGGGTGACAAAGTGTCGAAGGAGCTCCCGCGGCGGGCAGAGGCTTTTCTCGGGTGGACCACCGATTGGAAAGTCCAGGCCTTCCCTAATCAGATTCGCGAGATCTATGAGAAGAGAAACAAACTTGTGCACCAAGGGCAACGTGGAGAGATCGAGCCGAAGGACGTAGTCTTCCTTGATGAGCTTCTCCTGAACGTACTGGCAAACATCGTCGGCCACGCGAAATTATTTCCGTCAAAGGCCAAGCTCGTCGAGTTCTCTGAGAAGCTTAAAGCGGAGCGGATCCTGGGAATCGCACCAAGGGTACGACCAAAAACCTTTCGTCGCTTCCGACAGCATCATTCGCCACGCCATTTCGAGTGGTAGGCGTGCGCCGCGGCCTAACATTGGCTCGGGGCGGGCGGCCCACAGCGTACGCCTTTTGGCGATGTACCGTGCTGTTTCCTGTGGGCCGCCGCTCAAGCCGCGCGTTATCCGATTTGTGTTAAGCCATGCCCGATTCGACGAGATTGAATGGTATGTATGGCGTTCGGTTCTGGTCACGAGGAAATGTAAGGGGCAGGGGAAAAGTGAAAAGTAAAAAGTAGAAAGGTCAAAGGGAAAAGGCAAAAGGAGAGGATCAAAGTGGCAAAGGCACACAGTTGGTAAGATTGGTCATAACCGGCATTCTTTGTGCCTCTGTGCCTCAGTGCCTTTGTGGCTCTTGTTAAGAAGAGTCGAATATCGAAGCAGTAGGAGGGCTTTGGCCTGTGCGTTTTTTTTGTGAGAGGCTGCTGTCGGCCATGATAGTGTTTGTACAGCAGCCTCTGGGACTTCTTTCACGACTTATTTCGGCAGAACCAGGAGCAGGAATACGAAGCCGAACAGACCTACGGTTTCGACGATACCCATGGCAATGATGATAAAGACCAGTCCCTTGCCCTGGCCTTCCGAGATCGACCGACAGCCGGCCGCTCCGATGACGCCCTGCATCCAGGCGCTGAACAACTCGGCTAGGCCGCCGGCGATGCCGATGCCTAACAACGTGCCTGCGTGCATGCTCGTAACGGGATTTTCACCGGTGATGAGAGGCGATAGGCCGACCAGCATAAGGATGAAACCGTAGATGGTCTGTGACAGCGGCATACCGGTCAGAATGATATAGGAGAAATTCAAAGGTTTTCCGGCCTTTGCTTCCTTGGCCCACGCCCCGGCTGCAGCCTGGCCCGCAGCGGCGATGCCGAGGGCGCTGCCGATAGTCGCGCCGCCCAAAACCAGTCCCATTGATAATTGTCCAGCGAATTCCAAACCTGTCATGATTCATTTTCTCCGATAGAAATATCTCTGTCCTGTACAAAGGGCCGATACGCATAGCCGGCCCATTTAACTCCAACGTTATTTGAAAATTCAAGCATGTTCAATCGTACGCCGTGTGCGAAAATGGCGATAGCTGCCAGACCGAGATTCAGGGCGTGGCCGAAGATCACAATAGGCGCCCCGCCGATCCATGTGGCCGAGTCGGCGACCTGCGCCCCGAGGCCGTTGAATGCATCTGCGATGTAGTAGCTTGCCAGCCCCACGGCGAACAGACGGATATAGCTCATGATGTCACTGAATGTCCCCAGAAGCGGAAGAAGGGACGAGGCCAGGCCTATGAAGAATCTCTTGACCGGATTACCCACGGGTTCGGTACACCAGCTCACCGCGACAAAACTCACCAGCAACACGAGGCCGACCACTGCAGGGATTTGGTCGGCTCCGATGAACATGAGATACCATATGAGAACGAGCATGTCGGCCAATATTACCACCCAGGCAATTTCGGCGTATGCCCTGACGTCGGGGAACAACTTGATGGCTGTGTGCAAATGTGCTGAGACAAGATGCAGACAGCCAATAATCAGCGATATCTTCATTACCAGCGCGCGGGCCTCCTCACCGTCCGAACGCCAGAGGGGAGCCACAGCCAGCATGGCGTTGGCGGCTCCCTCGCGCCCGGCGTCGATGAGGCTCTGAGGTGTAACGCCGAAATAATTGGCCGTCAGGATGCCCCAGAGCATCGTCGCCAGTCCGAAGATGATAAGCAAGTGAGCGGATGGTTTGCCGGCAGCTCGCACAATTCGGCTGTAGAACGCCAGACCGGCGCCGGCCAAGATCAATCCGTACCCGGCGTCGCCAATGAGCATGGCGGCAAAGAGCGGCAGGGCGACCATGAAGAAAGGAGATAAGTCATATTCCTCATAGCCGGGAAGCGTGCCGAGCATATCAAAGAGCGCCTTGATAGGCCGGACCCAACGCGGGTATTCGATCAGCGTCGGCGGTTGTTCTTCCTCGTTTGGCGGCAGAACATCGACCGCGGCGGTAATATTTCGCTCGGCGAGATTGTCCGACAGCGACTCGGCCTTCTTGGAAGGCGCCCAGCCCTGTAGCGCGAACAAGGCGTCGCTGGAAAGGCCGCTGTTCTGGACGACACAGAAATCCGCGGCCGCTTGAAGCAGCCTGCGCTCTTGTCGTATCGTCTCGATCGAATTTGCCAGCGCGGCCAACCGTTCGTTGTGTCGTTTGAGAGAAGCATCCACCTGGGCGGCTTCTCTCTTGACGGCGGGAAGGTCGGTGGCAGGCCACGGAATTGGCTTGGCACTCTCGGGATGCTGGAATTGGCCTTTTCGATCAATGACGGCGATCACCGCCTCTCGGCCCGGCTGCTCGGCAACGGTTTCGATGCACTCGGCTTCTAGGCCCGGCAGGTCATCATGGGCGACCGAGAAGAATTTTACTTCAACGCCGATCGAGCGGAGGTGTTCGAGCTGCCTGAGTTCAGTATTGCCCCAGATCGCAAGCTGGTCCGCCGTTCGGTACAGGGCATTGAGGCGGTCCTGCTCGTCGGCGATTGTCTTATGGATCGAAATGGCTTCCCTTGCCGCTTCCAGCGGGTGCAAATTGGGAGTCTCGCCCGATGGTTCGAGCCCCTGCAATATCTGCAGAGCATGGCCAAGACCAGACATTGCGTGCACGAGGACTTCATCGGCGACGGCCTTCTCGGGCTCTACCGGCTCGACATGCACGACTCCGAGTTGTTCCAGCGCATTCAAAAGCCGGTCTTGCTTGTGGCTCTGCGTTACAATGTAGACCTTGGACATCGGTACGATCATAGAGCGGTAGCCTCCACGGAGCCTGCATGTTCTTTCTGCTCTAATTTGGCCTTGGCTATTTTTGCCCGAGCCACACCGGCGGTCATCTGATCGCCCAATGCGATGCGAATCCGGCGAATATTTTCAAGGGTGTTCGGGATCATAACCTTCTCAAAGAGGTTGACTCGCTGCATCACCTTTTTCAGCTCGGCCTGTAGGAGATCGAGACACTCCTGTAGAATCCCTAATTCTGCCTTCTGTCGATTGAGCTTCTTCAAGTCGGCGAGCGCCTTGTCGACCCATGGCGCGGTGGCGAAAAGGCTGTAATCGTGGCTCGGAAAGATGATCTGTCTGAATTGCGGCACGTATACCCCCGCGATGCTGTGTGTCGAGGTCTTAACCTCATCCGGCGTAGCCATCTTCCGGAAATTGACGCCTGCGACATCGTTGTACAGGCCGTCATATGCGGAGATCTTTTTTTCTGTTGTGCTTACAGATCTCTGCATTTCACGAAGCATTTGATGAGTCTGTACGATCGAGGCCTGTACCTGCTGTTGTTTGAGCTTGAGCGTAGGCAAGTATCGCTCAAAACGCTTCAGCGCATCTCGCTGTTGTTTCAGCTCGGTCCGCGTATATTTTATCTTTCGTTTCGCCATATGTCTCTTGCAGCATTGTCAAGACTGCACTGTTTCGAGTTGCGCCCCCGGTTCCGGCTGGTGGCTCTTGTGGCGCCAGTGCTTTTCGATAATGGCATCTCTAATGCGGGTCTCTTCCGGCTCGAAACATTCGGCGAGGATTTCCCAGCACTTATCGAGTGCATCGAAAAGCGGTATGTTCAGATTCAGGTCCATTATCTTTTCTTCGAACAGATCGCCGTATTTCAACAACCTCATATCCCATTCGGCCAGTTCGAAACCCATTTCGCGTTTTTCACGGCTTTCCTCGCATTGTGCGTAGAGCTGGATGCAGGCGTTCATAATGGCCTGGTGGTCATCTCGTGTCTTCGAGTTGACCAACTGTTTCAAACGGGACAGCGAGCCGAACGGCTCGATACGGCCGTTGCGCAGATAGAGCTGGCCCTCGGTGATGTAACCGGTGTTATCGGGAACCGGGTGGGTGACGTCGTCGCCCGGCATAGTGACGCAGGCCAGCAGAGTCATTGAGCCTGCTCCATCGAAATCGACGGCCTTCTCGTAACGTCTTGCCAACTGCGTATAGAGGTCGCCCGGATAGCCGCGGTTTGAGGGCACCTGCTCCATGGTTATGGCGATCTCCTTGAGGGCATCCGAGAAAGACGTCATGTCCGAGAGTAGCACGAGTACATTCTTGCCCTGCAGAGCATATTGCTCACCAACAGCCAACGCCAGGTCCGGGATGAGCAGGCATTCCACTACGGGGTCGGCGGCCGTATGAATGAACATGATAGTCCGCCCCTGCACACCGGCTTCGTCGAAACGGTTGCGAAACGTCAGATAGTCATCGTGGCGCAGACCCATGCCGCCGAGAATAATGACTTCGGCATCCGCCTGCATGCCGACCCTTGCCAGCACATCATTGTACGGCTCACCGGCAACCGAGAAGATCGGCAGCTTTTGCGAGCCTACCAGCGTATTGAAAATGTCGATCATCGGAATGCGCGTGTGTATCATCTTGTTGGGGACGCTGCGTTTGATGGGATTGACCGCCGGCGAGCCGATTTCCACCGCTTCGGCCTTGACCTCGGGCCTGCCATCTCTCGGCCGTCCCGAGCCGTCAAAGACCCTTCCGAGCAGGGCGTCGCCAAACGGGACTTTGAAGGAGTGGCCGAGGAATCGGATCTTGTCTCCGGTGGAGATGCCTTCGGTGCCGCCGAATATCTGGAGACTTACCTGATCATCCTCCATGCGGATAACCTGGGCCAGCGAAGTGCTGTGGCCCGTCGTAATTACAGCCAGGTCGTCGTAGCCTATCCCCTGAGCTTTGACAGTAACGACGTTACCGGCTATTTTTGTAATCTCATCGTAAAATGTTCTCATGTCAGCCGCCTTATATTATTGAGCGTTGTATTCTAAACGCTGTCGCGAACTTGTGTAATTGCCGTCTTGGGCGATTGAGTTTACTCTTGCGTATTGCTTCAGGCTGTCACCTGCTCAACCTCGCTGTCTTGTTCCGATTTCTTTGCATTCTCGAGAAGCGATTGGACATACTCGTCGATTTGCCCGAGGATTTCCTTGAAGTTGCCGCGTTCGGCCTCTTCGTCGTCCTTTATGGTGGATTTGTCCATGGGCTCGTCCTGCCTGTCAGCCTCGGGGACGACGCTTTCGTCCCAGCGGGCATAGTTCCAGTTGAGGAACATGCTGCCGATCTTCTGGAGTGTATGACGCGCCTCGTCTTTGTCCTTGAAAGCAAAATCCGTCTCGGCAATTCTAAGTATCTTATCGAAGACGAAACGCTGTCGATCCACGGATGTGGCGGCGTCCACGTCATCAAAAGCGTTCTGCTGCAGATATGCCGAGTCGAAGAATTCGGCCTTGAGCATTATCGTGAAATCTTCGGTGGGCGTTCCTTCCTCGCCGACCACCGTCATCATCTGGCGTATTTCGTCGCCTCGCCTGAGTATTATATTCATTCTTGCGACTTTCTTGGGGTCGATAATGCCAACATACTTACTCCAGCTATCCAGCGGATCAATGGCGGGGTAACGGCGTGCATCGCTTCGGGACCGACTCAAGCCATGAAAGGCGCCCACAACTTTGAGCGTTGCCTGCGTAACAGGTTCGTCGAAGTTGCCGCCGGCCGGGCTGACCGTGCCGCCGATGGTTGCCGAGGCCAGACGTTTGTCGCGAAGTTCGATCACCCCCGCTCGCTCGTAGAAGTTTGCGATCCGGCTTTCGAGATAGGCGGGGAATGCTTCTTCGCCGGGTATCTCTTCCAAACGCCCTGAAATCTCACGCATAGCCTGAGCCCAGCGGCTGGTCGAATCGGCCAGAAGCAAGACATTCAGACCGATCTGCCGGTAGTACTCAGCCAAAGTCATGCCTGTGTAAACCGATGCGTCGCGAGCGGCAACGGGCATAGCTGAAGTATTGCAGATTATGATTGTTCGCTCCATCAGACTCTTGCCCGTCCGCGGGTCCTGCAGTTCAGGGAATTCTCTGATTGTATCCACAACTTCGCCAGCTCGCTCGCCGCAGGCGGTAATTATCACGATATCCACGTGGGCATGACGCGAGGTGATCTGCTGCAGCACGGTCTTGCCGGCTCCGAAAGGCCCCGGAATGCAGTATGTGCCGCCCCGGACAATGGGGAACATCGAATCGACAATACGAACACTCGTGACCAGAGGCTGGGTCGGCAGCAATCGCCTTCTGGCTACGCACAACGGTCGCTTGACCGGCCAGGTCTGTTCCATGGTGACGACATGTGCCTCGCCTGAAGCGTCGGTCAACGTTGCGATTTCGTTGACAACAGGGTATAAGCCTGGTTCTGCGACGGACTGCACTGTGTGCTGGCCGTCCCAGCCGAAAGGCACCATAATGTTGTGCTCGAATATGCTTTCAGGAACCGTTCCAAGCGTATCTCCGGCCTCAACCACATCACCTGCCTTAACCTTTGGCGTCCAGTCCCACGTGCGCTCGGTATCGAGGGCGTGCATATAATTGCCCGGTTCAAGGAAGAAGCCGGCCTTTTCAGCCAACCGCGGCAGTGGGTTCTGAAGTCCGTCATATATCTGGCCCAGCAGACCCGGACCCAGCACGGCCGACAGCATCTCTTCGTGAAATTCCACCGTGTCTCCTACCCGCAGGCCGCGTGTTTCCTCGAATATCTGGAGGTCGACCGAATCGCCGCGAACACGGATAATTTCGCACAAGAGTTTTATCCCATCACTGCGTACGCAATAACCCACGGCGTTCTTAACAACACGGTCCTTGGTTTGAGCAACGACCATATTTCCAAAGACGGCTTTGATTCGTCCCTTCACAGTATTTCCTCACTATCAGGCGATATTAATGTTATTCCCTTATGTCAAACTTGCTTTGTTGCGTTGTTGTTTGTCGGATAGAATCCGCCGCCAGTGATGCAGAAGCGCAAGCTTGGCGGCATAAACTTCGATCTCACAGGCCGAGAAACTATACCAGCGGCCACGCTCATCGAGCCAGTCCCATCGCGACTTGTCCAAAACTTCCTGAGCGGCCAGTGGATCCGCCGCTGCGGTCCATGCCGATATTACATGGCTATAATCGGTATCCTTGTCGGCTAATTCGGGAGCGACCAGATAGGCGGCAGGATCTAATTCGAGCGTGTGAGCACGGGCTGTAACCAGGGCATTGCGAAGGCCAACCTCGAATCCAATCCATGCCTTCAGAAAGCTGCTGCGCGCGCGTTTTGCCACGGACGCGGCGTGATGGAAATATCGCGACCAGATCGCATCGATCGACGACCGGTCGTTTTGTTCTTCTGTCGATTCTTCAGATAAGAGGAAGTCCGGCAGAACAGCCTCGTTGTCCGCCTTATCAAGAGAAAGAATCGCCGAGTCGGCTTTGTCGGGCCTGATTTCTTCGGTCAGCAATGCCTGGTATTGGGTCAGATCGTCGCTCAGCAGGAGCATTTCAACCGTCCTGACGGGGCCGTTCGAGCCGGCAACCTGCTCGATCAGGTCGCGTTTGCCCATTGGCGGAATACTGCCCATCGGCTCCAAAGCCGGAAGAACACTCAGCAAATAGTCGTATCGACGAAGTCTACTCATCATCCTTGAATCTTAATCCTTGAGTCCTAATCCTTGGTGTCAGCCGCCTTCTCGAGAAATTGTTGGAGTTCGGGATCGATCATATCCGCCAGCAAAGCCGTTACCGATTCGGTGCTGACTTCTACGGTTGAACCTTCTATCTTGCATTCGAAACCGGCTTTAGCCAGATTGTGACCGACGTTAACCTGCGTGTTCTGATTCTTCAGCGAATGCGCCAGTTCTCTGAGTGTGCTCTCCACGAGTCTGCTTCTTAAGTCTTGAGAGATGTTGACCTCTGCGGTGAGCTTGTTGCCCGCGTCGGACTTTGCATAGGCAGGGATCACTTCACGCAATACGTGTGCCAGTGTTTGTTCGTCTTTGAGGGCCTGTTCAACGTTCAATTTCAGCATGATTGCCAGTTGTTGGCCGAGTTTCTCACGGAGCATGTAGATGGCATCGCGCCCAGCCAGTTCCAGAGCTGAATTCATCCGGGCCTGGACTTTCTCAGCTTCAGCCTGCGCTTCTGCAATTATTCTATCTGCCGTCTCATTGGCCTCGGCGATGATAGTGTCCGCCTTGGCTCTGGCTTGAGCCTCGATTCTTTCGCCTGCCTTCTTGCCGGCATCCACACCTTCGGATTCCAATGTCTTAACAAAGGATTCTATGTTTGTAGGCATATGCTTGTTTCCTTAATTTTGTCTATCGACGGCAAAGGCCAAATACAGGCAGTTTTTGTCAAGTCGATCGGGGCTCTCTGATTCAAGGTGTTTCAACTGCTTCATCTTATTATGTACGATGGTTGAAAGCAGAGAATTATACTGTTTATTTGGTCGAACGCCAGAGATAAGCAAAAGATTTTTCTTTTTTATAGCAACTCATCAACTTTTGCCGCAAGCTGCTTGACATGATCGACGGATTTTTCGAGCAGGGTCCGCTCCGATTTGTTCAAGTCAAGCTCTACGATCCTTTCCACCCCATTGGTGCCCAGTATGGCGGGGACGCCGACGAAGAATCCTCCCACGGCGTACTCGCTGTCGCAGTAGGTGCAGCAGGACAGAAGGGTCTTCTTGTCTTTGAGAATTGCCTCGGCCATCTTCACCGCCCCGGCTCCCGGGGCGTAATAAGCGCTGTAGCCGAGAAGATTCACTACTTCTATCCCGCCTTTTCGCGTTCGCTCAATCAATTCGGCGACTCTTTCGGCGCTGAGCAATTGTATCAGAGGTATTCCGCTGACCGATGTGAATCTGGGCAAAGGCACCATGTCATCTCCATGACCGCCCATCAGGACGCACTTGATATCTTCGACGCTCACTCCAAGCTCGGCTGCTATGAACGAGACAAAACGTGCCGAATCCAGCGCCCCGGCCATTCCCATGATCTTGTTTTTGGCGAATCCCGTGGTCTCTGCGGCCGCATAGACCATCGCATCGAGCGGATTGCACACAACGATGACGATGCAATCGGGCGAGTGCTTGACGATTCTTTCACTGACATCCTTGACGATGCCGACGTTCTTTGCCAGCAGGTCGTCCCGGCTCATCCCGGGTTTGCGAGGCAGTCCGCTCGTAATTATGACGATGTCGCTGCCGGCGCTCTTCTCCCAATCGACAGTGCCGGTTACGCTGCAGTCGTAGAGTTGGACCGGGGCTGCTTCGGCTATGTCCAGTGCCTTGCCCTCTGCGAAACCTTCTACTATATCGATTAGCACGATATCGCCAAGCTGTCTGGTTGCGGCTATGTGTGCGGTGGTGGCACCGACGTTGCCGGCGCCGACAATTGTTATTTTGTTTCTTGCCATAAGAATTCTCTAAACTAGATGTGTTTGTGTTTGGCGTTTGTTCACTTTCCCGAGCCGACTGTTCGCAGCAGGAATTCCTCATACTTGCGGTACCGCGACAGGTTCTTTATGTCGCCGCCGAGGCCGTGTCCGCCGGTCGGATCGAGAAACAGCTCGATCAGTGTTTCCTTGCCTGCTTTGATGAGTTCACGGTACATACGCACTGTGTCTTGATAGAGAACGTTGGAGTCTTCCATGCCGTGCACCAGCAGCAGCTTGGCCTTGAGGCCTTTGGCTAACGGCAGCAGGGAGAATTCCTTTAGCTCCGCCGTGCCCGGCTTGCTTATCCCGATAGTGCCCGATGTGTACCACGAGTTGTAATTCTCCCATTCGGTCGGACCCGCTCCCGCAATGCCGGCGGCGAAAACGTCGGGCTCGGTGTAGAGACACATCTGGGTCTGGAAACCGCCGAAGCTCCAGCCGTGTATGGCGATTCTGTTGGGGTCCACGTTATGGTTCTCTGTGAAGTGTTTGACGCCGTCAACGATATCTTCTACCTGCGGTTTACCAATCCGGTCGAAGTTTGCCTTTTCGAAAAGCCCGCCGTAACCGGAGTTGCCGCGCGGGTCGATCGTACACGTGACATAGCCGTGCTTGACGGTCATGTAGTAGGCGAAGAAGTATGCTGCAGAATGGAAAGAGCCCTCCACTACACTCTTGCGTGTGCCCAACGGACCTCCATAGATGTAGATCAGCAGTGGAGGCTTCTCGTCCTCGTTTGGGTCCTGGGGTTTGAACAGAAAGCCATGGATCTCCTGCTCGTGTCGATTCTGGTAGCTGAAGAATTCCGGGCGGGCCTTCGTATACTCGTGGGCGGCGGGAGGGTGCGAATCGGTGAGCTGCTGTTGGCTTTTCGCTTCGGCGTCGATGAAGACCAGCTCCCGCGGCGTGCCGTAACGGGAGAAATTCGCCAGCACCCTGGTCCCGTTGGGGCTGACCGCAGCATCGCGGTAGAAACCGTCGTTCGGCGATAGCCGCGTCATCGCGCCGTCTTCGAGTGAGACCTTGTAAACGTCCAATCGGGAGGGGTGCTCTCTGGTGGCGGTGACAAACATCCACTTATGATCTTCCGTGATATCCTCGGGGTAGACTTCGAAATGTCCCTGCGTCAGAGGTACGTCACTTTCGTACCGCGGGTCGAGCACGTGCAACTGCCGAAAGCCGGTCTTCTCGCTCATATAAACGATGCGACGGTTGTCGGCCAGATAGTAGGGCCGAATCATGCGCGGCGTCGTAGGACCGCCCGTATGCAAGAAGCGATGTATTACTCTCGCAGGGTCTTTCTCGGCGCCCTCATCTTTGCTCTCTTGGTCTTTGTCTTCCTCCTTGTCGCCTTCCTTCTCATCGTCCTTCTTCTTGCTGGATTCCCTGTCTTGATCGCCTGTGTCCTTATCCTCCGCCTTTTCTTTGTCGTCCTTTTCGGAGCAGACGGTCTCCATTATGTTGACATGCCCCGATGTCTGATCGTACACGGCGAAAACCGCCCGCGCCGAATCGGCCGACCATTCCGGGATCTTCACATAATCACGCGGCTGAGACAGAGTGTGCCGATAGACTTCCGTCAGGACCGAATTCTCCCGCATCAACTGCTTGAGTTCGAGCCAATAGACAGCCACTTCCTGCTTCTTGATCGGGTCGTCGGAGACTCCGCGAGATACCTCTTTAACCTTCATGAACCGGTCGCGGTACTGGGCGATGTTGACCTTTTTCTCGCGCCCGCCCGGATCGGGACCTTCTTTGTAGCTCAGAAATACCATGCGCTTGCCGTCCGGGCTGATCTTGTATTGTGTCATCCGCTCCTTGTCGGCCAGCTCCACGTAAAGCTGCTCGGTGTTGTGCGAGCCGAACCGGACTTTCATCAGTCCGTCGGCCCGCATGTACGTGTATCCGGACGCGTCGGGCAGCCAGGCGACTTGTCGCTCACTGTCGCGCGTCCGGGTCAGCCGGGTCAGTTTATTTCGCTTGTCTTCAATGACCTTGCACCTGTAAATATCACCCTTGGAAACAAGCAGCAACTCGTTTGCCTTGGGTGACCACTCAAATCTCTCGACACCGCTGTAACGCGGCGCCTTTTCGTCATTGGCATCCTTGTCACTAACCCAGTTGCCGAGTCTCTTTTGCTTTGCGAGCTCTCTCTCTTGCTCTTTGCTTTTCTTCTCGTCAGCCTGTTTCTTGCTTGCCTTCTTGCCGCGTCTTTTCTCCCTCCGGGCCCTCTTCTTTTCAACCGCCTCTTCACTTGGGTCGCCGCTGTCATCTCCCTTCTTCTTTCTCCTCGCCTTCTTGTCGGCGTCCTTCTTCTGGTCTTTCTTCTGCGGCTCGTCTTTCTTGTCGGCCTCTTCCGCCTTCTTTATCCGGTCATCCTTCACCTGGCGCGTATCCTCCTGGAACCGTGCCATCACGGACACCGACGTTATTCGCCGAGTCTGGCCCCTGGCGATGTCATAGATCCACAAATCCGAGCCATGCCTGCGCTCTTTGTAGGGGCGATAAAGATAAGCGGCGTATTTGCCGTCAAAGGAAAAGGCCATCGATCGCGCCGAGGGCCCGAAGAAGCTCTTCTCTGGAAAAAGCTTCTCCAGCGTCAGCTCGTCCTTCTTACCCTTTTCCTCCGATTTCTTATCTTTGGCGATCGAGTGTGCGCACAAAAGCACGCAAGTCAGAATGACAAAGATCGGAATTTGTCTTAACATGATCATCCCTTCATGTCCTTTGTTCTCTGCGAACCTTATCTTCTTTTTCAAGGACCAACATGCTAATATTCCGGTCCGACTCTGTCAATAAATCATCTGGGAATGCTTT
>CAZLTY010000102.1:0-14778 GCA_964562575.1 uncultured Pirellulales bacterium | reverse complement strand
TTCGAGGTCCAGCTAATGATTCCCGCGCCTGGCGGGGTGTTGTCAACCTGACTATAAAAGAACTTAATCAGTGCTGTCGTCAGCACGAAGGCAAAGGGCATAAGATCGTCTGCCATTACGTAATAGCCGGAGAGGTTGTTAAGCTCCCCTCCCGTCAGATCATTGACAACCCATGGCCTATGCCTAAGTTGCAGCAATGCAGGATCAAGAAAGCCACCGTATTCATTGGGAATGCCTAGAACGCCTGGTTCGTCATCTCCTGGCTCTCCCGCCGACTGGGACCAAACGGTGAATCCACCTACCTCACCTATACACCCCCATGAACGGTACTCCTCGGTGTAGTCTGCTGTTGTCCCAAACAGGTTCAGCAAAGTGTCATATTGTGGAGTCGTCCCGAGCGGTCTAGAACCGACCGTCTGTGTTGTGTAAAGCTTGTAGTAGTCGTATTCTGCGGTCGTGTTTTCATAGTAGTCTACAGCGGGCCAGTGGCGATCGTTGTGGGTATGTGCCGGCACCGTCATGTCTGCAAGAAGGTGTGCGACACGACCCAAAAAGTAGTACGCTAAGTCCTTGTCCTGAGAATATGCCAATGCTGCCCGTCCATAGACGTCGTCGGCTGCTACATATGCAGATGCGTAGCGAGAGTCACTAACAACATAAGGCGAGTCCACCCAGTATGACACAATTTGCGATGGGATACTAACAATTGTTAAATCTAGATCCTGCCTCAAAAGACCTCGTGTTAGTTTATCACTATCTCCACCCTCAACATAGTGCCGATACCATAACCATGTGGTGTCTTCCTCCCACGCCCCCTCCATAAAAGATTTTCCGATCCACGAGTTCTCGTCAAGATGACTACAACCAATCTCCCATGGATCCCACAAAGTTTCCTCTGCATCACTCGGATTTTCGACATCGGTGCCAAGGTACGACATCAATTCATGAGTTCCGTATTGTTCCTCATAGAATTTCGCGGCTTCGTTGGCAATCCAGGCGTGCACTTTCTGTGCATGTGCCCAAACACTCGCCCCAAAGAACAACCCAATCATCAGGCCAGCTAGCCCTCTCGCCATGACGTTCATCCCTGAATCTCTCTCCGCCAAATCTGAGGACAGCGTACTTGATTCCCGCCCAGCCAGTTTGCGACTGGATTTGTTTCGGCACATTTTCATTTGAAAACTTTTCTGCCGCTCCAACGACTCGCGACTCTACCTCCGCTTCTCATCGCTTACTCAAGCTTGGCGTTTCGTATGGCACTTTTCCTTCCGGCACAGGCGAATCACCGCACTTGAACTACAATCATGCTTCACACATGATCAGTTTTCTGACGCCTCGCAACCTGGTGGGTCCTCCGTAACCGCACATTACCCCCCTGCCGCTCCAGTAACCGGCGTCCTCAATTAACGTCTCTTTTTGTTCGCTCAAGGTTGTCCTCATATTATACCCGACGGCCCATCCCGGGCAAACATATTTCTCCAGAAACCAGTAATTGTACCAGACTGTTACCGCGCGTATTTACTGTGGTGACTACGTATTATCATCCGTCCCACCCCCGTTTCTTGTCAATAAAGCGGTATTTTCAAAAAACTTCACAGAAATTCTCAACGGCAGTGCTGAAGTGTCTGCCAACTTCAGGTCGCTGAAAGCTATAAAACCCGCTTGTTCAAAAACAGTTTGGGCCCGAAGGTAAATTTGGGTGTGCGGGGGGGGGACCCAACTTCCGGGGGTCCCAAACTGTTTTTGAACAGTTCCTCTATCTGTTGCACTTGTGAGTTGAATCCACCTAACAACCTCCAACTCACTTCAAGATTTACTACTCGGCCTCTTCTCCATAAAACTGCGAAACCTGAAGACCGTTCGCCTGGGATGTATAGAAAACCCGGCCGTTCGATACAACCGCCCCGACACATTCTCGCGCGTCGATGCACGGGCCGGACGAGACCATCTTGTTGTCGGCAGAGATGTCAATCATATCCATATTGGGGCCAAGCACATAAGGCTCCGACAAGCTGAATCGCGTGCAGGCGTATTTCTTGTCAAAGGTGGATCTAAGCTTGCCGGTGTCCTTGTCTATTACATGGCTCGGCTGGCCAGTAGAGCCATGAACGAAAACAGAATCCCCCCCTATTGTGACAACGTTGACCGCTTTGCCCACCGGGTCCGACTGCCAGAGCAATGAGCCGCTCTCGGCGTCGAGACAGTAGACGTGGCGATTCTGGGTCTGCTCGGTAGGTGGATTGTACCCTCCCAGATACAGCCGTCCGTTGTCTGCCGAGACAGTACAACCGGCAGTCACATAGTACTTCGTGGTCAACCAGATGACTTGCCCGGTCGCAGGCTCGATCGCCGCTGTCAGACCCCTTGCCTTGGGTTGGCCGCCTTTCCGCGCCGGGGCGTACCCAAAGAAGGTCGAATAGAAAAGCATCCCGTCCATCAGGCATACACCGGCATCGTTGCCGCCTGAGCCAAACTGTGAAAAATCTATCTTCCAGACCTCTTGGCCCGTCTCGATGTCCCACGCGCGGATGAGAGGCTTATTATCCGCCGGGTAGTAAGGATTGTTATGCGAGTAAATCCAGCTCATCTTCTCGGCGCCGTCGGGCGATTCCACGGGTTTGCCTTTGTGAACGTAGGCCTTTTCCGTTCCCTGGGGTGCGTATAGGCCCGAGCCAAAGGCATAAACCGCAAGGTTCTTGTGTACGACCGGCGGCTGCTGACGGCTCCAGCTTGGCGAACCAGTGAATGGAGCTTCCCAGAGCAGCTCTCCGGTGGCAGCATTTAGACATCGCATGCGCGACTGGTTCAATCCTGCCTGCGGGACCATAAGACGTTCCTTGTAGTAGAGGGGGCCTGTGAAGGAAACGTGCACGCCGGGCCAGTAGCGCCGCCACAAGAGCCTGCCGGTCTCCTGCTCGACAGCAAAGATCTGCCCCTCGGCTGTATGGGTATACATCCGCCCTCCGCCACAGACCGGCATGTGCTTGAAGGTGCCCTCATAGCGTCGAATCCAATTGAGCTTGAAAGGAGGTCTCAAACCCTGATCGTTTGAATTAGTGCTTGCCTGGTTCCCAAAATTGGTGAACCAGTCGTATTTTGAGTCTGCGAGCTTGCCTGTCAGAGGGCTCCTGATCTTATGCGTTTGAAGGTCTACTGACGGCAACGGCGCCTTGCCTTTTGGCCCCAAGACATAAAGGTATCCGTCCTCACAGCCAAAATAGACTCGCCCGTCACAGACGGCGACCGGAGCCGAGATAGCCTTGCCGAGCGCAGTGGCAAATGACCACACCTTGCCCTTTCCCGACAGCGGTACGATGTACAGACTGCCGTCTAAGCCGCCGTATACGCCCTTATCGCGAAGAAGAACAGGCGAGGAAATAGACGGATAGCCCCCGAGATATTGGGCTTGTTCGCGGCCCGGAGAATGCTTGCAGAAACCAAAGCCTTCTTCCGGACGACATCGATAGACATCCCGGCCCCGAACACTGACCGAGCAGAAGCTCAGCAGGCCGGGCCGATTTATCTCGGTAAGCGTTCCGCCGACATACTCGGCTTTTCGTTGACTGGCATCGAGCTGCATGATCTCAACTCTGCCGGTGTTGTCACGCCGATGCCATTGAACGTAAGCCGCCCCGTCATCAGCTATGCTTAATCCGAAGATAGCGGGCTTCTCGGAACCCGCATAGGCCGGCACGGCGGACGATCCCCGAAGCTCAGGGCCATTGCCCCGATCGCTCAGGCAGATTAGCGAGCCGCCCGCCGGGACGACAATCGTCTTACCGAAGGCCACGATGTCTCTCGCACAACAAAACTGGTCGCGCCACGTAACTTTTCCACCCTTATGCTTGCACCATTGTTCTCCGCTCCAGCGGTCACCGCTGAACTTCAGCACCTCCCTGACGAAATCCCAACTCCAGCGAATCTCACCGTCCGGCTCGACGGCATAAACCTGTGAGCCGAGCGTAGCAAAATACACCCCGCCGTCGGTGACTACCGGGGCACTGAGAATTGGTTCGCCGCAGGAAATCCTTTTGACCACGTCTCCGCTGGTCCTGTCCAATACGTAGTAATACCCCGCCATTGTGCCGAAGTGAAGGTAGCGCCCCGCGATGGCGGGCGATGACACGTTGTTGCAGTTGGCTTTATCGCCTGCCGTCTCGGACTTCCACAGAACGCGCAGAGTGGAGGCATCAATGCAAAACGCCGCTCCCGAGCCATCCACTGCATAAACGCGTCCGTCCGCCACGACCGGAGCGGTAAAGACGGCATCGGTCAGCGGAACTGCACCAATAAGACCAAGGTCGCTTGCCACGTTCCTGTCGGGAACATTGCCCGAATGCCCACTATCGTATTTGAACTGAAGCCAGTTCTCTGCGTTTGCCGTTGCGACTGATATCAGAAGAAATACTACCACGGCTGTGTTTGCTCGTAGAATTCTCATTATCTGCGTTCTCCTTGTTTCGCTCTTCGACTCTGCTCAATCGCCAGCGGCCGTCCGGCCAGACAGGCTATGCTTCAAGGTGGGCGTTCGTTGATCGTCAATTATTCTTTTGGCCTGTATTCTGTTACCACTGAGCGTTATTCGCCCCACCTGCTCTTCAATACGAATTCCAACCGTTTGCTGTTGCGCCTCGCCTTCACGGGTGTCTCGAATTATGTTGTCCTTGAGAACCAAATCATTGGTCTGCCCTCGGATACGGATACCGGCAACCTCCTCGCCTTCGCCGTTGTTCTCGATGATGTTTTCCTCCAGACGATTGCGATGCGCTGCCATTGGCAGCGTCTCATTGCGGAAGAATATGCCGTCTTGATGGTTCACCCGTATTTGGTTGCCGCAAATGAGATTGTCGGAGTCCTTATGCCCGATGGAAATGCCGTATCTGCCGTTGCCCTCGATGATATTATCCTTGAACAATCCATGCCGGACGCGCCAGCACAGGAAGAGGCCATCAGTGCCGTTGCTGCGAGCGATACAGTTGCGCACGGACGGACGCTGGGAGCCGCTACCCGGGTGAATGCCAAGAGAGGCATTACCCTGAGAGACACAGCCAAGGACCGTGACATCATTGGACTGCTGGAAGCTGATCCCGTCGCCGTTATAGTTTCGCACCTCACAGCCTTGAATGAATGTCCCGAACCCCCGGTACAGAAATATCCCGGCCCCTCGGCAACCGTTCAGGTGGACGTTAGAGGCCTTGTTGCCTTCAATTATGACGTTTTCAATCCGCGCCCGTTCGATGTGATAGCCGCTGACCACGGGGAAAACAGTCCCTGCTTTGGCCTCGTTGGCCACCATGCAGTCGGCCATCAGCGGCTTGTCAATCGAGAAAGTGTTACCGTTGCGCCCCGTGATGCGGGCAACGGTCGTATGGAATCCTCCCGAGCGGTTGTCCCAAACCGCAACGCCGTGGCCCACGGCGAAGCCATTCGGGTCGGTCACCGTGATCTGCTGCTCGCCGAAGTCACCGTCCAAAGCCAGGAGAGATACGGCGCCGTCGGCTTTTCTCAGGATCGTTTTGCCTTTGCTGCCCTTGACAGCGACATTTGATCGCAGGTGCAGCGAATCATACATCAAATATTCGCCCGGTCCGATCGCGACAGTTCCGCCTCCAAGGGCGGCGATATAATCGACCGCCGCCTGCAAGACCCTGTTGTCACTGCCTATCAACTGAGCATTTTCTCGGCCAACCGTTACCAGAGGCAATTCTTCCATCGCCGAGTGCATCGCCCTGGGCAACTGCTGCTCATCCGGCTTGGGCGCCGGATCGGCCGGGGTCTGCGACGCATACGACATGCCGGCCATACAAACAACGAACGAGACAACAAGCAGTGAGAGGAAAAGATTCGTTTTCATTTTGTCGACCTCCTTCAGACAGTAAGTTCTTCTGAGGCACACCCATTCGTCTATCGGGTGTCTGATAAGACTAAACCAATTTGCCTTCAATCTGCTTAAGAATCGCCATGGACTCTTCGGCGATTGCCTTGCCGCCTGGTGAAAAATCAAACACCTCAAGCGATATCCACTTGTCATATCTCAAATCCTTGAGAGCCTGAAAGGCCTTGACGTAATCGTTCACCGCCATCCCCGTACCGAGATGCTTACCGCCCTGTTCCTGGACGTGAATATGATAGATGCGATCGAAGTGCTTTCTGAGCAGCACATCAAACGACTCGGTCTCGTGGGGGGTGTTGTTGAAGTCAAACATCCCTTCAATCGCAGGATGATCGACTCGTTGAACCAGCTCCATAGCTTCGGCCATCGTGTTGACAACATCTGTGGTCCTTCTGCCGAGAGGCTCGATGAGTATCTTGACGCCCCGCCGCTGGGCATGATTGGCGACCGATGCAAGCCCTTCGGCGAAATGTTTTTTCGCCTCTTCAACAGTAATGCCTTTCGCATTGCGTTGCTTGGGAGAGCCGAAGATCATGTACGAGCCGCCGAGGTCGCAGCAGAAATCGATAAGATCGTCAAGATACGCCACAGTCCTGCGGCGTATGGCGACATCCGGCGTGGTGAAGTGCAGCCCCTTTGGCGGCGGCGCCAGCAACCAGTGAAGTCCGACGCATTTGAGACCCGCGCTCTTCATAACCGAAACCATTTCCTTTCGTCCCGCCGGACCTATTTCGTGCACACCCTCTTTTACCAGAGTGAACGCCGCAATCTCGATGCCTTCAAAGCCGGCATCGCCTATGATTCGGCATTGTTCGGTCCAGCTCAATTCCGCCATGCTCTCATTGCACATGGCATATCTGAAACCGCCCGGCCGCGAGTGCTGCTTCTGCTCAGCATGGCAACCAAGGATCGATCCAACGGCGGCGCCGCTCAGGATCGACGCATAAGTTTTGATGAAATCTCTACGGCTAAAGTTCGACATGAATCTTCCTCTGCAACACTTCAAATCCTGGGTCAAAATGTGCATTCTGTTGTACACACTTCAACATTATAGTATTCCCGATTGAAAATTCCCGTTCTTGCGCGGGTAAGGAGCTTTACAATAACAGTTTGTTATCTTGCTCGCGGGAATCTACTACCCTTCAAGGGTATACGCAAGCATTCTTGCTCCACACGGTCCAACATACCGGGATTATATCACCTGTAGTGGAAAAATGGAATAATTGTTTCACCGACGAAAGGGGGGAACTTGACAAGACTGCCACAAAGAGATATGAAGGACATTCGCAAGGGCCACCGCAATGCTATAGGGGTCACTATGATTGATTTTTTGACGATTTTTATCTGCTGCCTTGCCGGCGCAACCCTGGCGTTGCCGGGTGAAGAAGCCGGCCTACCGCAAGGCTATAGCATCCCGCTGATCGACCTGGCAGACGAGAGTCACCGCCAGGTCGTGGTGGACAGAGAGCCCGGCCAATATCTGGGCCATCCGACAACAGTTCTGCTCGAGGACAACAAGACCATGATAGCGGTCTACCCGAAAGGCCACGGCCGCGGCGGTATAGTCAGGAAAAAGAGCACCGACGCGGGCCTGACCTGGTCGGACAGGTTGCCGGTGCCGGCCAACTGGGCAACATCGAAAGAAGTCCCCACGATTTACCGCGTGATCGACCCGCAGGGCGTCAAGCGGCTCATAATGTTCTCAGGGCTGTATCCCATCCGCATGGCGGTCTCGGAAGATGACGGCAAAACCTGGACGCCTCTCGAGCCTATTGGCGACTTTGGGGGAATTGTTGCAATGGGTTCGCTCGTCAGGCTAAAGAACAGCAACTACATGGCGCTATTTCATGATGACGGTCGCTTCCTGCGCGGTGCGGGCAAGAAACATAAGTTTCACGTGTTCAAAACAATCTCAAAAGACGGCGGCTTGACCTGGGGCCAACCGCAGATCATAGCGCAGCACGCCACCGCACATCTGTGCGAGCCCGGAGCGATAAGATCACCTGACGGCAAACAAATCGCCCTTCTGCTTCGAGAGAACAGCCGAAGGCACAATTCGTTCGTCATTTTCAGCAACGATGAGGGCAACACATGGACCGAGCCCATCGAGCTGCCTGGGGCGCTCACCGGCGACAGGCATACGGGGCGCTATGCGCCGGATGGCAGATTGTTCATCACCTTCCGTGACATGACACATGAGAGCCCCACGAGAGGAGACTGGGTCGGATGGGTCGGGACCTACGAGGACATCGTCAACGGTCGGCAGGGCCAGTACCGCGTCCGAATCATGGATAACTACGTGAAAACAGATTGCGCCTATCCGGGGCTGGAATTGCTTGCCGACGGGACGTTCGTTACGACTACATATGGCCATTGGATAAAGGGTGAATCACCTTTTATCGTAAGCGTCCGCTTCAAAGTGGAAGAAATCGACGATAGAGCGCGTCTAATATACCCTTGAAGGGTAGTAAATTCCCGCGAGCAAGATCATAAACTGTTATTGCAAGGCTACTTACCCGCGCAAAAACGGGAAATTTCAATCGGGAGCACTATGAATTGAAAGGAGATTTTGAGATGAAAAAGAATATTGGACTGGTTTTATTGCTGGAATTTGTTCTGCTGGCGCCTGATTTGTTTGGCCGGCGGAGACCGGCTCAGCCTGTTGAGTTCAAAAAGATATCAGACAGGCTCTATGAAATCGTCGGCGGACAAGGTTCGCGAGGGGGAGCGTACATCGGTGATGACGGAGTTCTCATTATCGATGCGAAAAGCGACAAGAAATCCGTGGACTTGGTGATTGAAGGCATCAAGAAGATTACCGACAAACCGATAAAGTATCTTGTGAATACGCACAGCGACGGCGATCATGTGACAGGAAATCGATATTTTCCCAAGACAGTGATTTTCATAGCCCATGAGAATTGCCGAAAGGACTTTTTTCGACCCGGCAGGAATGGCGCATCGTCGGACTGGAACAAGCCTGAACTGGCGCCGTTTGTCCCCTCGGTAACACTCCGCGACAAAATGGACATCCATCTCGGCTCGAAGATAGTTGAGCTATGGTATTTCGGCGTTGGTCATACAACGGGAGACATCGTCCTGTATTTTCCTGACGAGAAGACTGCCTTTGTCGGAGACCAGATATTCTTGACAAGACCTCAGCTCATACATTCCCACAAGAACGGCAATTCCTTCGAGCATGTCAAGACGCTGACCAGGATGCTGGAGACATTGGACGCCGAGAAGTTCTGCAGCGGTCACAGTGAGATGACCGGCCGGGACGCAATTCGAAAGCACATCGCCCAGATGAAAAGGCGGCAGGAGAAGATCGGAGCACTTGTCGCCGGCGGAAAGGACCTCGAAGAGATCAAGGGCGAATTCGAAGAGGGTGAGGCCAGATTGATCGAGACTATATTCAACGAGTTGAAGCGGCGATAGCTTCGTGCTGGGGGTCTACTTGTACTCTCAAGAGGCGCGGTTTGTCAAGCACCCCCAACGAGAGAAACCCTCAAAAGACCAAAGCAGTCTTCTGAGGGTTCAATTGTGAGACTTCAAATGGTAAGGCTCACGGGCGCCGCGGATGCAGCGTCCCCGTGTAGCCGCTTGTTCACATTGCTATCGCGGTTTGGTTCTTCGGTCGGCTTCCACTGCGAGAAAGACATCGTCACCCAGTGCTTGGTCTCGTTCCATCGGAATCTGGCGCCTGGGGCGTAGACGTTCCCCCGAGACATTAAGTTACTCGGGGCGTAGTCGATTTCTATGTTCTTGTCGCCCTCGACGGTGTTGGCGATGATGTTATTCTCGATGACGTAGTCGTTCTGCTTATGCACCATGGAGGCATTGGGAAGGATAGAGATACCTCTTCCGTTGTGGAGCCCCCACAGCTTCCAGCCGGTGACATGGCCCTTTCCGGAGGTCCCGAACATCTTCAGCGTGAGGTTCTGGAAACGGATGCGCCCCGCTCCGGCTGGCGGCGCCCCCCTGCAGAAATACGACGCGTACCCATCGACGAGATTGTTAATGATCGCCACATCCGTGAACGGACCGCCCCAGAAGCTGCACACGATCCTTGCCGAGGCATCTTTGGTCGCCCGATTGATCGCGCGCATCTCTACATCGTGGACGTAAATATGCGACTGCAGCCCGGTGCCCCAGCGGAACAGCTTCAGCGCGCCGGCCTGCGTGTACAAGCCCCCGTAATTTTGGATGGTCAGGTGGGCGATCTCGATGTTGCTCAGCTTCCCGTCGGTCTTGATGCAGATCGCCAGATTGCCGGAACCGACGTTTCCGTCCAGGACGGCGACGTCGTCCTTGCTCGGCTGCGTGATCGCCGGCTCGGCGCCGTTATGATCGTCACCATAGATCAGAGCGACGCACACAGCGCTTGCCAGCACGACACGTAGCATCCTGTTCATTCGAGTTCTCCTTTTTCAGACCGAGCCTTAGTCGATTCTGCTAACCGAGACACGATCCCAGGGAAAGGCGAAGGTTGGAGTGTTGGAATACCGTCTCGTGCGGATGACCATGCGAGCGCCTGCTCCGGGCGCCAGGCGGACTGTGAAACATGATTGGTCGACCGGGATCTGACGGTTGCCGAGGACGACGGAGGTGCATTCGTGTTCGGCATAGGCCCCCGTCTGGATGACGAGTTCCCGCGATTGTGTCTGGCTCACGTTGACCAGCGTCACGACGACATAGCCCGCCGTCATTTGATTGATTAGTGCTGCAACATCCGGCGGGATGCCGGCGCGGCCGGTGACCGGATCGAAGTAGCGCAGTCGGCAGTGCAACGGTGCTCCACCACGGCCCGGATCCAATCCGGCCAACATCAACTGGCGCAGCGTTGCGATCGTCGCTGGGTTGAATTTCATAGGATCGTCGGAAAGACGCGTATCCGGCGTTGTGCTGTCCTGGCGCATTGCCGCAATCTTTGTGCGGATTGTGGCGAAGTCCGATCGCAATGCTTGTTCGGGGTAGTCGGGATTCTTGCCGTCCAGGAACGCAATCCATTCGCTGTCGCCCAGGCGGGCTCGGTCTTTCGCGTCACACGTGAAGAAATAGCATTCCAGCGCTCCTACGGACCAAGGGTTGGCGGCGAAGGCGTACCAGCCGTCGTCACCGTACATGCGGGGATACATTGTCTTGCCGTCGATCTGCCGGCTGTTCGAGTTGACTTTATCTATCATTTTGGTCCAAGCGTCGATGTAGCGGCGATCGCCGGTGAGCAGCAGCGCGTTGCTAAATCCGATCAAGCCTCGCTCGACACGATTCCGGTGGGCGATCGCTCCGGTTTGCGGAACCTCGACCGAGAACCCCCAGCCGTAAACTCCGCCGTACCACTTGCCGGCGGCAGCGCCGCCTATGGTTCCGTCCAGCCCTATGTTGGTGGGGATGATGCCGTCGTTCGCCTGCATGCGTTCGAGCCAGGCGCCGACGTACTCCAACAGCCACTTCTTGTACTTTGGCTCGCCAGTGAGCATAAAAGCGTTGGCGGCCAGAGTGGTGGCACCCATGTTCTGAGGGTGGTCGCCGACAATGTCGTTGTACTCCTCGAAGTGAGCCACCATTTCCGAGTAGGTCCGCTCGCCGTGCCCGAGATGAAAACGGCCTTCCACTTCGATCGGATCGCCGGCCCAATCCAGACCAGTGGCCTTGCGCATCAGCGGTCCGCGGCTGCCGTTGAACATGCTGCGGATGATCTTGTGCTGCGGGTCGTAGTTTGGCGCTTGCGGATCCTCGTTCATGTAGAAGCCGGCGTAGCGCCTGACGCGATGACCAAAGCTGACGTCGTACGGATCGGAGAGTCCCTGCAGGTTAAACACGCGCAGCCCCTCGCCGTTGTGCATCCAATCGAACATCACGGGAAACTCTTTGTAGTACATCCCGTCGCGCGCAAACGGCACGTCAACCGTTTTCGCCTCGGTGTACTGCCGCAGGTGACCTTCCCACGCCTTCTTGTACATCTCAAGGATGTCATTCGAGGCGCCGAGCGCGTGCAGAATGGGCCAATCGGCCACATTCTCGATGGCATCGTCAGGACCATCGTCACCTCCCCAGCGTTCCACACACATCAGATAACCGCGCTCGTCGAAGTATTTGTCGAAGAACTCACGGCACGCCGCCGTGTTCGCCCTCAGCAGCTCGCGTTCGAGCAATGCCCACGATGGTGGAGCCATAGGGGTATCTATCGAAATCGTAACGCCGGCCGCGGACAGTCCCCCAGCGGCCCAGGCGCCAATTGCGAAAATGGCCAACACCAAGATGTTCACTTTTCTCGTTGACTGATAGGACATTTGATTTCCACCTACGGGAGTGTCGCGGATCAGGCGCGGCTATTTGCCGGCGCCTGAATTCGTCTCGTTCGATGCCTCGCATCCGCAGGCTGCTCTGGTGTACTGGACGTTGAGCGCTATCTGGTCCAGGTCCTTCGGGAACATCCCGACGACCACAGCATCCTTGGGTTTGATGTTTGAGAAGGCAAATCGAAATGCGGCTGCCACCTCATCCTGTGTGGTGCAAAGGCGGCAGGCCCCAAGAATCTTGAAGGCCAGGCACATCTTGGCCGTCTGTCGAATAACCGCGCACATGCGCGGCGGATCACCGGGGAGGAATTCCTCTTGCAAAACCGGTGCTTCGGGCGATACCAGAGCGCTCTGCCTGGGTTTGCGATTGATGTTGTAGAAGCACGCCATGTAGAAGTCAACGTCCCATCCATTCTCTTCGGCGTATTCGATCACCTCGGGGATATGGGTCCCCAGGCCGACCTGGACTCCGGCATCGCGCATGCATTTCAGGTAGTCACAGACCTGGTCGATTCGCCCCTCGAGCCAGAGTCGGTCCGTCTCGGTTCCATGATGATACACACCGGCGGCGCCAGCGGCAGCAAGGATCCGGATGTTCTGAAATACATCACTCATTTCCGACGCCGTCTGGGCTATCCAATGTAGTTGCCCACCGCCGCGTCGAAACAACTCCAACCAGTGCAGAATGCGGTGATAATCACCACGCGCCTGCAGCGTGTTGATGCCGGCAGCCTGAAGGCCATGAAGGTAAGCAACGACACGCTCGGACGTGAAGTACTCCTGCATCTCAACACTCATCTTGTTCGAGAAGTGAGAATTCCCGCACAGAGGATTGCCCCCGCTGATCAATCGGCTCACAAGTATGTCAGAGCTTCCAAGCCTGATTTTCGGTAGTCCTGCCATTGCTTCTCCGAGTATCGTACGCCTTGAATCAGGCGGTTAGAAAGGCACGTCCTCGGGCCTTTCTGAATCGCATGGATTCGATTGTTGGCGATCCCGTTCTTGCTGCTTCCGGACCTTCCGCTCAGCTTGCTTTCGCTTCGCGTCCTTTGCCATCTGCTCAATTGACCGGACGTTGTCCGGGTGATCCTTCTTGAAACGTTTCCGATAGAGGGACTCGATGAAGTCAGGCAGGGGTTCCTTCCATGGTTCCTGTCTATGGTTTGCCAGTTTGCCAAACTTCTTCGGGTTCATGCCCAGCTCTCGGGCCATCTGGATGTGGGCATGGGAGAGGTGGAAGCGCTTACGTGCGTCGATCCAGGCCTGGTACTTGGGGGAGAGGCTCTTCTGCTTTCCCATGATCGTCGTCCAGGCTACAGGTCCATGGTTGCTTCGGTCAACTGGCTCTGCCCAAGCTCCGTCAAAAGAACCTCTTCCATGGTCCTCTCGCCACAGCGAGGGCAGACGATGGGCTTCTCAAAATCCGGTCGCATGGTCATCTCATTGACCCCGATTTGACCCATTTCGCAATCGAATTCCCTGTGACACTTCTTGCATTCATAATTTATTCTCATTTGAGCTCCATCGTTCTTGTGTGTCGTCAACGGTGGGCATCAGGTGCCGCTGAAGGCGGTCACTTGCATGCCTTTGTTATACAATTCGTAATAAATCTGTTTCCCCTGCCTTCTATGAGCTGCTTATCTTCGTCGTCATACATTCATGCATGGTAACGCTATCGTCTCTTGCAATTCTATGATTCTGCCAATTCAGCGAAGCGCGAGTGGATTATGAATTCTGGTAACTGAATACTTTGTTTTACGCCTTCAGTTCTGTCTTAGGCTCTGTCTTCTATCCATTAACGTTCAGAGACAATTGGTGCAGTATTCCCTCAGTACCACCCACGAGCACGGTTTTTCCGCTTTCCGGCATCCAGCAATCACCCCAGCGATTTTCTGAGCGAAGATGTGCAAGTCGTGTTCGGCTACCGACATCATATATACTCAGATCATCATCTAATACAACACACAGTGTTGCACTATCTGTGAGAAAAAGACTGGATATCCAAGGATTTCCAGTTTCGATTCTCCAGATTTGCTTGGCTTTTGTTACATCGAAGCCGGTGATATTACCAATTTTATCACTAACTGCCAGTGTCTGACCATTAGGACTTAACACGCAGGTTAAAGGCGATTTAGTTAATTTCGAAACTTGAACTCGTTTTAGATTGCGTGTCAAATCATGAATACGTATCTGATCGGATGTTGCAACTATTAGGTTAGCATCAGAAACACACATAGAAAAAATAGATGTAGAGTCTGGCAAATCAAATTTCATGTGAGTGCTATCACGACGCCATACAAATACTGAAGAATAATCATCTATAGCGAACAATTGACCATTTAATGACGAAGTTGCTTCAAAGTGATAGTCTTTATCTAATGAATGAAGCAGGCGTCCTGGAGGGGCCTCTTTTTCTAATTCAAGAGATCGAATCTCACTGCCTACTATTGCAATAAACTCACGGCGATTGGCATCGATAGCAACACTTCTTATCGGTTTATCAAATTTGAGAGTGAGAAAGGTACCATTATTAAGATTCCATATTCTGGCTTGTCGATGCCCAATAATTGCAGTTGCAAAACC
>CAZLTY010000101.1:0-14780 GCA_964562575.1 uncultured Pirellulales bacterium | reverse complement strand
GGAGTTTTCTTCTCTGACGGGCGATGCGATTGAATGGAAGGGTCCCGCGAACGAAATGCCGGCGTTTGCAAAGCCGGGCGTCTACCTGGTCAAATCAGGTGACAAGGAATACTGCGTGTCCGTTCGTTCATCGGACAAAGAAGGCCTTACGCAATTCGTCGCTGGTTCGCACCTCCCCGACCTGGGGGCAATAACACACGAGATTGTCGACTACGATCCTGCCGAAGGATTCGAGAAGTATCATCACGGCCAGAGTCGGACACTCAATCTCTTTCTGCCTCTTCTTCTGCTGGCCACGTTCGCGCTGCTCGTCGAGGGATGGCTGGCCAACCCGCGCAGAGCCAGGTCTCAGGAGGCGGCGCGATCGAAAGGCACGCCGGAAACTTCTCCGGCTGGAGAATCGGACAGTAGCCGCGACAAACCGAATCCGGAAGTTCTTGTAAGCGGGGGGGCCGGATAATGGAAGTGCTCAGATGGCGCACACATCTTCATCCGGTACTGGCCGCGGCGATGATCCTGATTCTCGCCGCCTGGCTGATAATCCTCTTCAAGCGGCAAAGAACAAATCGCTCGTTGAAACAGACCGTGCTTCTCCTGCTGCCGAAGGTTCTGATCGTGCTGCTTCTGATCCTGGCGTATTTCGATCCGGTCCGCAGTGTGATACAAAAACCCAAAAAGGATAAGAAGATCATGGTGCTGGTCGATTCGTCCTCGTCTATGGACTGCAAAGACGAGCCTGCGGTCAGCCGCGGTGACAGGGCGTCCAGACTATCGGCCGATCTGGCCGACAAACTGGGATCTTTGATTGATCTTGAGATTGTGAACTTCGATATGGATGTGCACGGCGCCGGCGATACGCAGCAGAGCGCCGAGCGGATCCGAGGAACGAATCTGGCGAAGTCTCTTGTTACGGTCACCGATACAGCGAACAATTCTGACTATATGGCGGCGATTCTGCTGACCGACGGCGGGGACGAATTGGTCCGCAATCCCAGATTGCCCCAGGTGCCGCTTCACGTCGCGAGTCTGGGGACTTCTCCTCAAACGTGGGATGATCTATCCGTAACGGATGTCACGGCCCCGTCTGTCGTGGAGGCTGCCGCCAAGCTGGAAGTGTCCGCCGACATCCTTGGCCGTTTTGCCACAAAGGACTTCGAGACAAAGGCCCCAATGGTCCGGGTCAGGCTCGAAGAGAAACAGCAGGATGAGTGGGAGGCCAGGGGTTCCGAGTTTGTGCGTTTTGACAATCCGAAGAGTCGCGTGAGGTTTTCCATTAACGCCCCGTCCGAGCCCGGGACAAAGACGTATCGCATCAACGTCCAAAACATGCCGGGCGAGCTTTCCGACCTGAACAATACGCGAAATTTCGACCTTGAAGTGCGCGAGGACACTCTGCACGTATTGTTCTTTGCTCAGGAATTGGGCTGGGATTTCAGCATGATTCGCAAAGAGCTTGCCCAGGACCCTTCAGTGGAGCTGACCGCCCTGTTTCGCGTCACCGAGCAGCGGTTCGTAGTCCAGGGAAGTCGCCAGCCGGGCGATGAGCAGCTCGATGCGGGTTTTCCAAAATCCAAAGCGGTTCTAGATCTGTTCAAGTGTGTGATTGTCGGATCCTTCGGTGCTTCGCAGTGGCATCAGGACCAGTTCAAGGCCCTGGTCGATTACGTACGGGACGGCGGGGCAGTCGTTTTCCTGGGCGGCGAAAGATCATTCGGTCCCGGCGGCTACGCCGGAGCGCCCATCGAGCCTTTGCTGCCTTGGCGGATAAGCAATACCCAGTCGGTATTTCAGGTCGGGACATTCAACGTCAGCGTCCCTCCGGCAGCGGCGGCAAACACCATCATCGCCGAGACCGCGAGGATTATCTCTCAGTTGGACTCGCCATCGGTGGAGAGCGTAAATGTCGAAGGCCCTCTCAAAAGCGGCGCGGTGACATTGCTCGAAGCTTCGATTGCGGGAAGGTCGGTGCCTCTGATTTCGATGCAGCGTTTCGGCCAGGGACAAACGATGGCGATAGCCACCAACACGCTTTGGAAATGGCGCCGGGCCTCGGCTGAACTTTCCGAAGCGCACGGCTATTTCTGGCGGCAGACCGTCAAGAACATGACCGGTTGGGAAGAAGGCCAGCGATTTATCTCGGTCAAATGGGACCAGGAGCAATACAACCCGGGCGAAACCGCCACAGCAACGATCCGCATTGCCGGACGCCACGATGCGGCCCAGTTGCAACTGACGGCTCAAAAGAAGGTGGACGGAAGATCGATGCCGGTTCCCTGCGAGCCGACAATGGGACGGGAAAACACATTCACGGCCGAGGTTGGCTTTGACAAGAGTGCTCAATACGTCTTCGAATTGCAGGCCCGCGTCGGCGAGCAGATCCTGGAGTCGTATCAGAGGACGATTACGGTCGGCACCAAGCTCAACGAGGGCGCGAATTTGGAGGTGGACCACGCCTTTCTCAGCAGCCTGGCCTCGGAGGGCGGCGGTATGTACTTTCCTGAAACACAATTCGATAGTCTGATCGGAACGTTGAGAAGTCAGATTCTCGGCCGGGTAGTCAGTATGGAAATCCCGTTGATCGAGGACAGTTTCATCTATATCATTATTTTTGTCGGCATCCTGGTTTTGGAATGGATAATTCGCAGAAAGATGAATCTTCTATGATCGTAGGATTGAAAATGATCAATCCAGGAGAACAGACTCACCGTCCTCGGTCATTGCGAGGCCCGAAGGGCCGCGGCAATCTCTCGCGTAATGTGCAAAGGGAGTCGTCGCTGAGTTTGAGATTGCTTCGCTTCGCTCGCAATGACAGCTTGGCATTTGCGGTTCTCTTGCTCCTGTTGTGTTTTTCGACTTGGTCCCAGGCGGCGCCGAGGATGGCGGCGGTCTATTACTCCGATGGCAAGGTTCTGACAGGCAGAATCGCCCTGACTTCGGGACGCACGTTCAAACTGAATATCCCCGAGGCAGGCAAGCTCAAGACCACGGATATGATAACCGGTGCAGATGTCCAGTACGGAAAGGTCCGTCAATTTGATTTCGAACCGGTGAGCGAGATTCGTTTTCATCCTGAGAGAGAGGAAATACGCCAGAACTGGAAGTTCATCGAGAAGACCAAGTACGATGAGAAGACGGCCGTTGCCGACTTCACGCCCGCCAGGAAGGAGTTTTGGGGCCAGACGTATCCTCTGAGATATCTCGCGTCCGAAGTCGTTTTCAGCAGCGGCGAGACTATTGCCGGACATATGTACAGCACGGTGCTCTATCTCGAAAGCGAACAGAAAACGATCCGGATCGTTCTCCGCAGCAAACAACGGGGTGACAAGGGAACCAAAATGGACGACCTGATCTACGTCACGAAGATCAAGATGCTGGATCAGGGAAAAGATGTCGCCGCGAACATCACTGTGAAATTTACCGAGATGACCTTTGGGCCCAACGATGTGGTACAGGCGGTTACCCGCGATTCGCTTACGGCCGTACCTACCGAGCGGGGCGACGAGCCCGGCACTTTCATCGTCAAGTCGACGTTCGGCGAGGATTTCTATTTGGCCGTGAAGAAGGGCGAGAAATGTTTTGTGGGCTGGCCCCGGACGCAGAACCTGAGACTCTTTGCCGTCGCCGAAGATCACCTCAAACGTCAGCGGGATTTCTACAACGACAAGAAACTGCTCGCCGTCTCAAAGAGCGCCGACGGCAAAGAGGTTCTCACGCTCGTAAACCTTCGGCGCAGATTTGCACCCACCAACTTCGGCGCGATCGGAGGGGAATGGGACAAAGAGCTGGGTACGATTGTCGAGCCCTGGAGACTGAGCATCTGGAGGTGGAAGTACGACCCGGTTACTGAGGATATGCTGCTGTCGGGGCGAGGCACTTTCTTCCGCCTGATCTTTCTGCCGGAGCACCCTACGCCTCAGGCTGAGATATCCGACGAACTCTGGCAGTCGCGACGCGAAAACAACCAGCTTGTCGTTGGCAAGTCAAGTACAGGCGAAGATTGAGAGTTGAACCATGAACATGACAGGTATTCAAGAAGACAACAGCATTCGAGAGCTGATGTTCCGATTGCGAAAGCTCATGCTCACAAGCCAACTGCTTCGAGGCCTGCTGATATGGCTGGTGATAACCCTGGGCTTCTGGCTGCTGTTGTTCACGGCCGACAACCTGCTGCATCTGCCCGAAGGGTTGCGGCTGGCCTTGTCGATAGGGGGGCTGACCCTAATGGCATTCGAACTCTGGCAGCTTCTGCTGCTGCCGATCGTCCGGCGTCAACAGCTCGAATCGGTCACCTTGTTTCTGGAGAATAGATTTTCTATCCCTGAGAACATGTTGATAAATGCGCTGTGCTTCGAATCGGCGCAGCTTAGTCCGAAGCAGGAGCCTTTTGCCCTGGAGACGATCAGGACGGGCTCGGAAATGATGTCGAAGGCGGATGTCAACGAATTGTGGCAATTCAAGAAATTGAGCCGCTGGTCAACGGTGCTTCTGATTCTTATCATTTTATGGAGTCTTTACGGAATCAGTCACGGCCGCCAGCTTGCCAATGCGATTATGCGGTACATGATTCCGTTGGGGGATGTTCCTCCCGCCAGCTCGATAGTTCTGAAGGTCACGCCTTCGGGGCAGGTGCTGATGGCCGAAGGTGATGATCTGAAGGTTCAAGTTGAAGTCATAGGACTGGAGGGCGACGAGACGCTGCCGCGCTATCCCGAGGTCGTGTGGCAGCGTGGTGTCGATTACCTGGGCAACGAGAGGGGCGAGAACAGAAGCACAACGATGCAGTTGGCGAGCGGCGCCCGGAACAATTACAGTTATACGTTCAAGAGTGTGGACGAGTCTTTTGCGTTTCGCGTTTTTGCAGGTGGTACCTATACCGAGAGTGTCGAAGTGACGGTCAACAGGCTGCCCCGCATCAAGGAGTCGCAGTTCCACATAACTGCCCCTTCTTACATCACTGGGCGGCGGATGAGCACGCTCGGCCCGCCTGAGGCTCTGTCCGGGCCGGCCGGATCGGCTGTAGAGGTGGATGTAAAGCTCGACAAGAGCGCCGAAGAGCTCTGGTACAAGGCTGCGGGCGACTGGGTGGCCTTCGAGAACATAGATGGATTATGGAAAGCCAGGACAAAGCTGGAGCCGGCCGAGGCGTACGAGATCGAGGTTAAGGCGCCCGGTTTCGAAAAGCGAATACAAATCGCCACCGGGCCCATACTCGCGCAGCAGGACCGACGGCCTGAGGTGGAATTCGTCACATCCGAGTTGACTCGGCGCGTTACTCTGGGCGAGAGATTGCGGCTCGATATTCAGGCTTACGACGATTTCGGAGCCAAGCGGATCTACGTCAAGCATAAATCGGTAAGGGCCGGCAGTTCCGAGACTACAATCGAGAACTGGGATTACGAGGGCCCTCCGGGCAAAACCGAATCGCGAGAGACTCTGCTTCTGTCGGTCGATGCAAGCCTTTTCAAGCCCGGCGGCAGTTACATCCTGGAGGCATTCTGCGAGGATTTCAGCCCCGCGGCAAATGTGGGCAGGTCAAAGCCTCTGATGCTGCAGGTCAAGTCGCTCGAGGAGATGACGATTGCAGACGGCGACCCCAACAGCAACGCTTTCGCCGAGCTGGACAAGGCGATACAGGCACAGCAGACCGCGCTGGGTGTGACGGCAAACCTGATGGCAAACATCGATGAGGTGGTCGACGCAAATAACAGCGCAACTGAGAACGCCGAAGCCCTCAAGGGACATCTGTCGCAGATGGCGCAGAAACAGGAGACGGTCGGATCGCACATGACTCGGGCCTGGGAAGTGTCCGCAGAGCCAAAGCCGGAATTTGTGGCCGAACTCATCGAGTTGCGAGACAACGAGCACACGCGAATCCTGAATAAGATAAAGCAGGACGCTTCGGCGCCGCAAACCGACAGGGATTCTGCCGCCCGTGACCTCAAATCCATTGAGAAGCAGCAGGTCTATCTGCTTGATAAGCTTATCGCGCTGAAGGGAATCGTAGCCAAGAAAAGTGAGATCGAGGCGCAGAAGGCCGTGGCCGAACTGCTGGGTGAGAAGGATGAATCGCTCACCCCGAGCCCGGAGGAAACACTGGAAAACACCGCCAAGGAACTGCAAGAGTTCATAGAGAAACAGAAGGACATCACGGAGCAGCGACAGATGGTTCAAGACAAGCCGCCGGAGGATTTTACCGAGGCCGAGGAAGAGATGATCGAAGATCTGGCGATAGATCAGTCGAAACTTGCCGAGGTCCTGGAGGAAGTCGTAGATGATCTGAGCAACATGAGTCTTCTAGATTTCGGTGACAACCAGATGGTTGAGGAGATGGAGAGCATCCACGAGAAGGCCGAAGAGCTGGCCGACAAAGCCGCCGAAGCGGCTGAAATGCAGCAGGCCCGGCAGGATGCCTATCGCCTGGAAACCGAGGCCGTGGAAATGGCCGAAGAACTGTTGATGAACGTCGAGGCTACGCTCGGGGCCTCCGACAATATTCAATTCGTCGCGGAGATCCCCGAGGACGAACAGTTGGTAGCCCCGCTTGCCGAGCTTCCGTCCGAGCTGGAAGATCTGGTCGGTGATATGATAACATCGGAAGAAGAAATGCGGCCCGAGGTCGAGGACATCGGAAGCTACCTCAATTCTCTGGACCATACCGCCGGGCCTGTCGCCGACGGGACGATAAGCAGCACCAGCGCCAAGGGCAAGACGGGCGATCAGAGACCGGAAGACAATGTTATCGAAGGCCGCAGCGGCGCCGGTCGAAGCGGCATGTCCGACGGACAGCTCGTCGAGTCGGTCGCAAAGGATCTCAACGATAACGAATATGGCCTGCGCGAGCGTGTCTCCAACACGCCGTTGGAGGACGGCGAGGTCGAGGACCAGGACGAAGGAGCTCAAACCGGCGGCACCGGCCTTGGCAAAATGGCCGACAGCACCACCGAGTTCGGCGTCGGCGGCAAGCTGCCGCCCAAGGTTCTTGAGATGATGGAGGAAACTCTCCAGACACAGCAGAATATCAGGCAGGCGTCGGAGGATCTTCTCCTGAAGCTCAAGCGTCACAACCTTTCGGTAACCGAATTGGAAACTTCAATCCAGGCGATGAAGAACCTGGAAGATTCGCTCAAGCGGGGTGACGGAATCGCAATAAACAGAGCGTACACCGAGACTGTCGATTCCCTGAGAAAATCGCACAGTGCGGTCGGCAGACAGATTGCGGTCCAGCACACAAATGACAAGACCTCGGACGGCAAGCTCGAAAACATGCTCTCGCGGAACAAAAAACTGAATTTCAAGGGTTACAACCATATGGTCGGCGCATATTTTGAGGCTCTGGCGCAGAATGGCCGCCAAGGAGCAACCGCCGGCGACAGATGACGCTTCGATTGCTGACAGCAGAAGACACACTTATGGAAAACCGCCGTCACAAACATATTTTGTTCTGGATTGCCCTGGTTTTCTTTCTTGTGGTCGCTGTGCGATCGCAGGGGTCCTCAGCGTCCGACTGGCATCAAGGAGATGCCGAGCTTCGCTTTCGCATCGAGAAGGATTACACCCATTCGCTCATTCCCAACATCTCGCTTCTGGACGTTGTGCCCGACAAGAAATCGGAGTCGGTCGCAAAATGGATAGAGAAGAACAGATGGGCCGAGAAGCGGCGCGTCAACGGCCGCCTGGCCCTGAACTTCATTCCGTCCCAGAGCAAGCCCATCATCTACAATCTTCACCGTGATTTCACGCACTTTGTCGCGCGAGGATCTGTCATCGACGGCGCCGATCCCAACACGTCGGTTCGTTTTGAAGTACACTCGGATAAGAGGCCCCTGTTCAGGACGCCGCCGGTGACGGTGCAGAATCCTGTGGCCGAGATCAATGTTGCGATACCGCCGCGAAGCAGGCAGCTCGAGCTCGTGACGAGTTCGCGGGACAGCAAGTTCCGCCGCTGGGCCAAGTGGGTTGATCCGGGCTTCATGGTCAGACGCAATTATCCGAAGGTCTCTTTCACACGCATCTCGGCACCGGGATACAATCTGGAAGATTTCGTTCCGGAGATCTTTGCCACCAGCGACGGGACGAGGGTCGAGAGCCGGGTCCTGTCGGCCGCGAGGGGCGAACCAATGGACATCCTTTTCGATACCAGCGAGGGACATCCAAGCTACATGGTTTACCTCGTGCCGAAGAGCAAGTACGGCAGGCCGGTTTCATCCTGGCAGCCTCAGGCCGGACTTGTCCTCGAAACAAAATGGGCAAAGAATCGTTTTGGAAAATCTGACAGACTGCCTGAATTTACGAAAGGATTTGAGAGCATAGTCGATTCCGTTGGTTGCAGTCTCGTTGACGATATCCAGCATGTGTTTCCAATTCACAGAATGCCCAAGCACGACGCGTCCAGACCCTCGCCTAGTGGGGGATACGGTCTCTATCATTACAGAGGCTATTTCCCGGTCTATCAGGGCGGCAGGTACAGCTTTGCAACGGTTTCCAACTGGGACTCTTACCTGACTGTCGACGACAAGCTGGCAGTCGCCTGGCCCGGACAGCATGGCACGGGCGGCGGCACCAGGGGGCAGAAACAGGGGACCGTCTCTCTGACGCCCGGTATACACAAGCTGGAATATTTCAACTACAATCCCTGGGGCAAGATGTATTGTCTTGCCGCGTGGAAAAAGCCCGGCGAGAAGCTCCGACCGATGACGAGGACGGATTTCGCCGCCTTTGGCCGCTACAGGCCCGCTTCGGCCGGCTTGAGCGAGCCGGGCAAAACGTATATGCCCTTTGAATGGTCGATCGTCGATGATTTCCGCCTGGAGCAGACAGGTCGCTCATTTGTTACCATGCGATTCAAGGCCCTTGCGCCGCCGGGAAGTGACCATTCCTATCGCTGGACGTTCGGCGACGGGATGAGTGCCACCGGCCAAACCGCCGACCACGTTTTCCTGCGACCGGCGCTGCGCAGGGTGCGGCTTGAGATGCACTCGCAAGAAGAACTCGTGGCCAGCGTAGCTCACGACGTTCACGTCCACGGCCGATGGGATAAGACCCTCCAGAATCTCAACAACGCCGATTCCTACGATAAGGTCATACAGACCCGCAATCTTGGCAGGGCCCCGGCCGATGATCTCGTGAACCTGTATATGCTTGCTGAGCAGGCGGACCGATCCGACTGGAAGAAACGCGCCACGGCGGCGTTGGCCTCGGATATCGGTCGATTGGCGCGAGAATCCAACGACTCCGCTTTCATCCTCAGCTTCGGCCAATACCTTCAATCTGCGCAGCTTCGAGAATATGGCAAGGCCCTAGAGCTTTTCATGCGGCTCGCCGCCAGATCGAGCCTGGGCAAGTCCGTCACGGCCACGGCGGCGGTCCGCCAGGCGGAAGTTTTGGTCAATCACTTCGCAAGATACGAAGACGCCATCAAGGCGCTGGGCAACCAGGGCTCCGGCGGCTCTTCAGGTAGCGAGACGGCCCGTCGTGCCATGCTGACCAGAGCGCAGGCGATGTTGGGGCTGGGACAGGCCAAGGCCGCTACCGAACTGATTCAGAAGTTCAGCGGATCTGATGCGGCCTCGGACAAGATCAAACAACAAATCAAGCATTCTGGCCTGGTAAGACGCGCAAGGCTCCTGGCCGGGATGCAGGATGATCCAAACCAGTGGGATAATGCCATGGAGATGATTGAGACTATTGTCGCCGAGGCGCCCGCAAAGGCTTTCGCGCCGAACGTGAATCTTGTCAGACTCGACGTATATCTGGCGAGAAAACAATTTGTCGCTGCGACGCACCTGGCCGAGAGGCTCCGGCACCTGCAGTTGAACGATTATGACCGGGCCGAGGTCCTGACGCGACAGGTCGTCGCCTCGTGCGGGCTCAAAGACATGGATAAGGCCAGGAGTGTCTACGCCCAGTTGAGCAGAGATCATCCCTACAGCCCGGCGATAGCCGAGGCGAAGAATGCAATCATGCAAACCTTCGGCCGCCAATAAAGTTGAGGCACAGTGACAGCGGGCCAAGGGAGGAGAAAGAGACGATGACGAACATGATAAAGGAAACATGTGGGCCGCTTTGCGAGGCGGGCCGAAGGCGGTGTTTTGCAGCTTTTGTGGCTGTTGTACTATCAGTGACACTGGCTGTCACCGAGGCACCGGGCAAGGGACTAGTGCGTACTGGCGCGGGCCATCTGACGGAAGGCGGGCTCGAATCGTTTCTGGGTGAGCCGAGACTTGATATACAACTGCTGTACGAGTCAGGCAGATTCCCCAATATCCTCGTGGCCGATGACGGTACAGTTCTGGCTCTCTGGGGAGGTGTCAAGGTGCGGCGAAGCGAAGACGGTGGCCGGAGTTGGGGCGGGGAAATCATGGTTGCAGATGGGTTCATGGGCGGCGGCGCCATCGTAAACGAAACCAACGGAGAGATTCTGGCCTTTGTTGAGAAGAACCACCCACCGGCGCCGCTTACCGTTTACCGCAGCAAAAATCATGGCAAGAGCTGGTCGCCGATGGAAGCTGTAATCAAGCCGGATACTAATGGCAACGTACCTTCCATGCACATGAATGAAGCAGGTATTACGCTGCGGCACGGCAAGCATGCGGGGCGGATGATACGTGCTGCGCGCCACTACGCCGGCCGCAACCATCGCGATAAATGGCCCGAGCATTACACGACGGCTATCTACAGCGACGACGGCGGCAAAACGTGGAATACCAGCAAACCCTTTGCCCAGATGGGAACCGGTGAAGCGGCGATTGCCGAGTTGTCCGACGGCCGGCTTTACTACAATTCCCGGGCTCACTGGAATGAGAAAAAGCCGCCTCTGCGACGACGCTGCGCTTTCAGTGCCGACGGCGGCGAGACCTGGACTGACTGGCAGATCGTTGAAGTCCTGCCCGATGGGCCCCAGAACACCAACTACGGCTGTATGGCAGGCCTGGTGCGCCTGCCGATTCGAGACAGAGATATCCTGATCTACAGCAACTGCGACAGCCCTGACGGTCGCAAGCTCGGGACAGTGTGGGCCAGCTTCGACGGCGGAAAGACCTGGCCTTTGAAGCGACTTATCTACGAAGGCAGTTTTGCCTATTCGGCGCTCACCGCCGGCCGGCCGGCAACGGAGAGTGAAGGCTGGATATATCTCCATTTCGAGAGCGGCGGCTCAAAAGTGGCGCGATTCAATCTCAGTTGGCTGCTGAAAGGCGAGAGGACACACGACGGAGAACCGCCGAAATGGCTTTGGCGGTAACTGGCCGAGAGCATTGGGCTGCGCAAGGCTGTACAGTACATTCTTGGAGTTTATCTCTGTGTTCTGATGTGAGGGATTCCATAGTACATCTCTGTGCGATGCAAACCTTGTATTTGCATGTGTCACGATATATCAGGCTGAAATGCGAGCCCCCCATTCCCAGAGCGTCTCAATTCATAGAAGGGATTCGATGTTCTGTTTGAGCTTAGGAAACTCCTTATCCACAACGTCCCACACGATCTTTAGGTCAATGCCGAAGTAGTGATGAATGAGGATATTACGCATACCGATGATTCTATGCCAAGGCAAATGATTGTATTGCTCACGAAAGGATTCGGAAAGCCCGGCGGCAGCTTCACCAAGAATCAAGAGGTGGTGCAGAATCCAAGTCTGGATCAATTCGTCTGACTCGAATGCAGCCTTGCCGCGACGTGTGTATTTATGTATCGCATCAATCGCTTCTAAGGAGCCGCGCATAAATAATTGATCCATTTCTCATCTCATCTTCACGCCATCTTCAGTCGCTTCTCAATCGCGAAATCCGCGACGTAGAATAGCTACGCCTGTGGTTTCGCTCAATCGGGCGCGACTGAATCTGACGCAAATCTGAGCGATAAAATGAAACACTTATTTATGCGCGGCTCCTAAGATGTCGCGAAGTCTTTCCCGGTCATCCCTCATAATGTCACAGCCTGCCTCAAGACCTCCTCCTTGATTCGTTTCCGCAATCCGGCGGTGGTCACTACGTCTACTTTGCAGTGCAACAGATCCTGAAGGTCCATCAACAAACCACCGAGATCGAACAACGTGCGTCCCTCTTCCAAGTCGACCAGGAAATCGATGTCGCTGCCCTCATCGGCCGTGCCGTTAGCAACGGAGCCAAAGATGCGAACATTCCTCGCGCCATATTTTTGAGCGAGCGACAGAATCTGTGTCCTTTTGTCACCAATGAATTCTGTTATACCCATCATCGGAACCCTATAAAAAAACGCTAGTTTAATGGGATTCGAAATATTTGTCAAATTTTTGTCTGAGCTGACTTGTTCTCATCTGTCGATCTGAGTTCGCGTAGTGATATCGTCACATCCTACAATATAAATGTAGTATTTATTTGCAAGAATAACTATAAATTTATAGTAAATGATGGCCATCCTCATCGGGAGATTCAGCCGCGATGCTTGAATCAAGGGCTGTATAGTACTCTGCTCTGTAACATTTGCTGTGCTTGCTTGTCATTAGGAGCGCCTGCTCCGGAGGCCGCGGCAATCTCATCTGTTGGGATTGAGATTGCCTCGCTTCGCTCGCAAGGGCATCCGTCACTTCATGCGTTACGGAATACTGGGCAAGAGTCAGAATGGGGCAAAGGCGTTTTGATTGTAATAAGGATCATGCACGAAATAACTTCCCGTTTTGTCGCCCAATTGCACTCCATCTTTGATCGTTTCTCAATCGCAAAATCCGCGACGTAGAACGGCTACGCCTGTGGTTTCGCTCAATCGAAGCCGACCAAATCTGAAGCACACTTGGACCCCAAATTCAGGAATTTATTTCGTTCACGATCCTAAGCAACAGGGCGACGTGCTGGCTCCAGTTCGATTCGGCAGCATGCTGCCGAATTCGATTGTCAAGGCAGACACGGCGCATATTGTAGGGATTTCGCTCTGTACAACTCTGTAATGTCCCTGCTGTACGCTATCCTTTTTGCCGCCGGCGGCAATATTTCGTGATCAGGTGAAACTGTCGTGTTTTGCGCACAATTTCATTTGTAGCAGCCTCAAGGAATAGGGAAAGGTTGCCCTTGCTACAAACGCACGATTGCAGGAATTAAACCCCCTGACCTGCTTCCGTCAGCGCTTCGGTCAGTGAATTATCCTTCAGCCAGTCTTCATTATTTCTGTCAAAAGCTATGACTCAATTAGAAGGCGATTTGCCACTACGGATTCACAGTCCCAATGCTCTATTCTGTCCAATCGTCCGGATGCACATTGATCGTCATGGTATCGGAACTGGTATACTCACCATCGTTGGCCTCCAACTGTAAGACATAGGTGCCCTCAGCAGACACGGTCACCGTGGTCTGCTCGGCCGTAGGATCGGCAATCACAACACCCGGGAGGGCGGAATCGGTGTCACTGGGCTGCTCGACCACCGACCACATCACGGTGTAAGGTTGAATTACGCCATCGTCCGTGACAATTGGGCTCAGGGGACCGGTGCGTGTACCATCCTGCAGAAAAGTGCTTAGATCCGGGCCAGCATTGACTGAAGGAGGTGCATTGTCCGCCAGGAAGCTGAAGATAGGACCGATAACCGGAAACTCAGCGGTGCTGTCAACATAAGTATCGACGGCCCAGAAGTACCGCGTTTTTGTTTGAGTTTGCACGACGACGGAAGCCGCGTTCTGCTTGCTAACAACCTTGATGGCTTCGGGATCGGTAAAGTTCCACAGTGCGTCATAGTCGTCAGTAAAGTAGACGTCAACAGATACCGGCTGACCGGGCACACACGGATCAGGCAAAGTCCAGCCTAGCTCCACCTCGCCGGGTGTTACGATATCACGATTGGCCGGATCAGGATTAAGATTGTGGACAGCCGTCAACGTGGTTAGGCCTGCATTCGTAACGTTATAATCCAACTCTGCCTCGCCGTTGCCGTCATAGGCGGCAATCCAGCCATTGTCAATGTATCCCTGGACCAACGAGGTTTCATTGCCGTTTATTGTCAGCATACCGCCACGCACATCCATCGTACCGACAGCATCCTCTCTCTCTCTCATCAGAAAGGTGTTGGCCGAAATAGTCCCACCGTTCAGATTGATGTGACCGACGGATCCAGGATCCCTTGCAATCTTGAAGGTACCCGGGATCAGAAGCGTTCCCTCGATCATATTGATGGTGCCCGGACCTTTGAAACCGCAGTTGAGGGCACCGAGCACCTCAAGGGTTCCACCCTGCAATGTCAGCGCACCGGCTACCTCACCAGTGTTTCCAAGATGTATTCCATTAACAACGAAAGATTCGTCCGCCATAATAGTCGGGCCCGGGAGCGTGAAGAGTCTGACGTATCCGTCGTTGAGTGTGGGGACTGCGCCGGTGGCCCAGTTTTCCGGTGTGCTCCAGAGGTGGTCGCCAGAGCTATCGGGAAACTGTATGTCAGCCGAAACATTACCCACCAAAGCCAGCACTAAAACAAAAGAAACCAAATGAATCAATTTTTTACACATGACGACACTCCTCAAAAAGGTTAGTAAGACCGGGATTTCCCATTTAACTTCATCAAAACACTCCTGCATACACGAAGGCCTATAATATCAAAATCTCATTGAGATTGCAACGATTCTCTAACTGGGCCAGCGAGTTGTCTCAAGAAAGACACGCAAAAAGTTGAACACATACACCGAGAAGCTTAATTCCCGTGTGGATTTAACTTGCCGGCTGACTACAAGTGCGTATGATGCTGGACTATTTGTGGTACTGGCTATTAATTACAGGAGACATGATGCTGCAGGTTGATCTGCATTCTCATACGTTATTTAGCCGTT
>CAZLTY010000100.1:0-14915 GCA_964562575.1 uncultured Pirellulales bacterium | reverse complement strand
ACAGCCACTTCCGCCATCTGAAATATCACGTAACGGGCATGGCTGACCACCTTAGGACCGTGCATGAAATGAATTCTCGAATTTGGGGTCCAAGTGTGCTTCAGATTTGGTCGGCTTCGATTGAGCGAGACCACAGGCGTAGCCGTTCTACGTCGCGGATTTCGCGATTGAGAAACGATCAAAGATGGAGTGCAATTGGGCGACAAAACGGGAAGTTATTGCGTGCATGGTCCTTAGCTCCTATCTTGATGAGCTTGTTTCTTTGTCACCCACTACTTGGGAAACTCGGGTTGAGATTCTTCATTCTCAATTATAAATGGACCTAACCTTTGGCCGCTTTCAACATGAGCTTGTGGACCCAGTCTTCGAAGTAGAGGGGGTAAAGGTGTAGTTTTTCGCTGGCCAGTCTTATTCCTTTTCTCGACAGCCAGGCCTTCAGTTGATCGGTGTGGTTGGGGAATTGCTCGGCCATCCGTTTCTTGTACATATGCCTGAGTTTTCTGAGTCTTCTCTTGCGCACCTCGTCCTCTTTGCCGATCGCTCTGAAATAGCGCCTTATTCTTTCGACCCTCATGTCCTCATCCTGCTTGAAATGCGGGACCAGCCTTCTCGGGATCTTGTCCGGGATCACGAATTCGAAACCCACCACCGAACGTTCAATCTCGTCAGGCTCATAATGAAGCAGGGGGTCATAGAAGAAGACAGCCGGGTGAAAGTCTACTCTATGGCCGGCGAGATGGAGCACAAAGACATCCAATGCCTGTCCGGCGCGAAACAGATTCCCCGGACCATCGCCTATCAGTATGATGTAGCACAACTTGTTCAAATCCCTGCGATTGTAGCCGACGATCTTGTTGTAGGCCCATTGGAGCTTGGTCATGGTAATCTTGCGCACGTCGATTATCAGCAATCTCGAATGCACGGTCTCGGCCGCCATGGCGTCGATTTCTTCGACGGTCTGGCGCACCAGTGTCTGTCGAGGCCTGATCAGTTTGGCGAACTTCATCCTCGGATCGTTGTGTATCCTTTCGCAGACATCGTCAGCCAGAGCCTTATCCAGAGTGAGGACATGTATCCGGTTTCCTCTTCCGGAATGGCTCAATATATCATGTTCATCATCTGTGATGTCCCATCTGTCTTCCAACGTTTCAACCCCAGTCGCAGCAATTCTAAATCCTGGATTATGCACCCGCGAAGCGCTTATAGTGCTCCCGATTGAAAATTCCCGTTCTTGCGCGGGTAAGTGGCTTTACAACAACATGTCACGGTTTCGCTCGCGGGAATTTACTACCCTGAAGGGTATATTTTAGGACGCAGGTCCGCGGGTATCAACGAAATTATTTCCGCCGGCGAGCTTTTTTATGGTAGAATGAGCCGCTCGAAGCCAGATCGAGTTTTCCGGCAGAGCCAAAAGATCCGGCTATTTCTTTTTGCCTCCGATCGAGATCAGGTGCGAGTATGTGCGCAGGTACATTTTGCCTTCGGCAATCGCCGGGGTCGCCTGGCTCGGCTCGCCCAATATGTTGATCGCCTGCAGTTTGTAAGTCGATGCCGCTTCGATGACCACAATGGCGCCCGCACGGTCCATGCAGTACAGCGAGCCGTTGACCCAGACGGGTGATCCGTAGAACCTGCCGGCCGGCTTTTCGCACCAGAGTAGTTCGCCAGTGCCTGCACGCATGCAGCAGATGTCTCCCTGATCGTGAAAGGTAAAGAGCAATCCGTCTTTGAACAAAGGCGTGGGCACATAAGGAGCGGGCTTGCCGGTGCGCGTGTAAGCGAGCGAGGACTTTATGGAGCCATCTCTTGAGCCGGGCCTGACTGCCGACAATTGTATTCCTGCTCCACCCTTGCCGCATGTTCCGATCAGCAGATCGCCTGCAATCACCGGTGAGCTTATCGCCCGGGCGGGCAGCACGGACTGCAATTCCCATATAGTCTCGCCGGAATGAGGATCGACGCCCGTGATTCCGTGGGCCTCGCTGGTGAAGATCAACTGAGGCTCGGCGCCCGCGGGAGAGTAAACACAGGGCGTCGAATACGATTCCTGCTTGTTGTTTCGCTTTTTCGTCCAGCGCGTTTGGCCCGTCGCTCGATCCAGGGCGATCCACCTACCTTCGAGCCCTTTGTCATTTTCCCATTGCTCGTGAGTGAACACCACTAGATCGTCGTAAAGCATTGGCGATGTTCCGGCCCCGAACTGAGTGTGCATGCCCGAGAGCTTACGCTGCCAGAGCTCATCTCCGCCGTGACTCAATGCGGCGATAATTGTCTCAGCGTTCGTCTGGAAGAGGACATAAACGCGGTCGGCATCTACGACCGGCGTGGAAGTCGCATAGCTGTTGTCCCTGTGGAAGCGATAGGGAAACAGTTTGTATTGTTCCCGCCACAGTACGCGTCCATCGGTGGTGCTCAGTGCCAGCAAGATACCGCCGGTTGTCTCGGGATTCTCGCATGTCACGAACACCTTGTCACCCCATATTACAGGTGAGCCGTGACCTCCGGCGAGCAATTTCACCTTCCAATTGTAATCCTGCTCGCTCCACTTGAGAGGAATTGTCCGGTCCGCCAGTGGCGGGCTTATCCCCTGGCCGTTTGGCCCGCGAAATCGCGTCCACTGTTGCCCCTGTACTGCACTCATCAATATTATCGCGACAAGCAGCGCTGTAGGATGGGCAGGTTGCCTGCCCATGCGGTTCCGGGCTGCGTTGACAGCATGGGCAAACGAGTTGCCCATCCTACAAATTCTTTCAATCATGGATAACCTCCGTTTCCATCATGTCCTTGTCTTTCGGCAACAATATACTCTCCGGAGGGTGCGAATACCACATAAAATCCGTTCACGCCAATAACAGCCACACGCTACAACAAAACAATGTGGAGTCCGGCGGACTATGCCGGTACAATGGCCGGCGGTGATTCGTTGTACGTCGTGCGTGATGCGTCGTGCGTGCTACGCAATACGCAGTACGAGATAAGAAGGGAGCAGGTAGAATGAAACATGCCGGGATGACAAAGACCGTGGTGCTAATCCTGTCACTCTGTTGGCCCCTGGCCTCGCCGGCTGCTGAGAACAACCAACTGCTCTGGCAGATCGGCAAAGCCGACAACCATACGGCTGAATTTGCTTTGGGTCCCGACAGGAGCAACCAGTACTCGACGAGTTTTCCTCATGATGTTTTGTTCGTTGCCGGACAATCTGATCCCAAGCAGGACTGGTCCTACATACAGCCGGGACCTGCCGATGCCTGGGCGGGCAGCAGGAGTCACACCTTCACGGTCCTGTTCGCCCTCGAAGCGGCATCCGTAGCGGGCGGATGCAAGCTCATGCTCGACCTCGTCGATACGCACAGTTCCAGGCCGCCGAAATTGCAGATCAAGATCAACGATGAGTCCTTTGTCCGTGAGCTGCCCCGCGGCGCAGGCGATGCCTCCGCGCACGGCCAACCGGACAAGGGACGAGAACACAAACTGGCCGTTGACTTTTCCACACGAGCGCTAAAGGCAGGCAACAACCAGATTACAATCACATCACTGGCCGGAAGCTGGATACTTTACGACCAGGTGACGCTCACAGCGCCGGCGGCAGTTAAGGCCGGACCGCTCGAGGCTGTCAGCAAGTTGTTGAACGTCTACAGTCAACCGTTTCTCATCAGACGCGATGACGGCAGGCTATACCAACCGGTGCTGGCGTCCGTCCTGCATGTCGGCGAACCGGTCGATGCTGCGGTCACTGTCGACGGAGCCGAGTTGGTGACACAGTCACTCGGCTCCGGCTTCAAGGTCATTGAGGGATTTGCGCCGGCGGTCGAGAAGCCGGCTACAGTTGCCGTTGACATCAAGGTGGCAGGTAAGTCAATCGGCAAAAAGGAAGTGACCATCAAACCGGTCCGCAAGTGGGAGGTCTACCTGTTGCACCACTCGCACGTGGATATAGGTTACACTCACGTACAGACGGAGGTCGAGCGAAAGCATTGGCAATACTTCAAGGAAGTAATTGAACTGGCGCGCAAGACAGCCGATTATCCGGCCGCGGCGCCGTTCAAATGGAATGTCGAAGTATTGTGGGCCGTGGACAGTTATCTAAAGCAGGCCTCGACCGAAGATCGCGCCGCGTTCGTCGATGCGGCAAAGAAGGGCTGGATCGGTTTGGACGCTCTGTACGGCAACGAGCTGACGGCGCTGTGCAGGCCTGAGGAACTCGTCCGGCTTGTCGACTATGCGCAGAAACTGAGAGATCGCTACGATCTGACAATCGACAGCGCGATGATAACCGACGTCCCCGGCTACACGTGGGGGATCGTACCCGTGCTGGCACAGAGCGGAGTCAAGTACTTCTCTGTCGGCCCCAACCGCGGGCACCGTATCGGCTACACACTCTCGAGATGGGGTGACAAGCCATTCTACTGGGAGTCACCATGCAGACAGCACAAGATTCTCTGCTGGGTTGCGGGCGAAGGATATTCCTTCTTCCACAGCGGACGTCTCGATGGAGGAAGGCTTTTCGGCTACCTCCAGCGCCTGCAGGAAGCGCAATACCCCTACGACATGGTTCAGCTTCGCTATTCGATCGGCGGCGACAACGGACCGCCCGACCCGAAGCTGAGCGAGTTTGTCAGAGACTGGAATAAGAAATACGCCTACCCGAAACTCGTTGTGGCTACGACCACCGAGATGTTTCGAGAATTTGAGAGTCGGTACGCCGACAGGATCCCCACGCAGCGCGGTGATTTCACACCTTACTGGGAAGACGGAGCGGGATCATCGGCGCGTGAGACCGCGATCAACCGCAGCGCCGCCGAGCGCCTGGTGCAGGCAGAGACGCTCTGGGCGATGCTCGATCCGGCGGAATATCCGGCTGCCGAGTTCGACGCCGCGTGGCGCGACGTGATACTCTACGACGAGCACACCTGGGGCGCTCATTGCAGCATAAGCCAACCGGAAAGTGACTTTACTGAGGCGCAGTGGAAGATCAAGCAGGCGTTCGCACTCGACGCTGACGCCAAATCTCTGAGGCTGCTTGAGAAGTCGTTGGCTACCCATCGGACAGAGGCAAAGACGGTCACTGCCGTGGATGTATTCAACACTTGCTCCTGGACAAGAACGGACCTGGTCATCCTGGGCAAGGACATGGCCCCAGCCGGTGACATGGTCAAGGGCGCCGACGGCAGGCGCGTCAAATCACAGCGGCTGTCAACGGGCGAGTTGGCTTTCCTCGCCCGGGGTGTCGCGCCTCTTTCCGCGAAACGATTCACCTTCCACGATGGAGTGGCTTCTGCGCGAGGCAATGCCAGGGCGAATGGCGCCGAACTGAGCAATGGAGCAATCGCCTTAGCCGTGGATGAGAAGACAGGCGCAATCAATAGCCTGAAGTTCAAGCCGAAGAACATCGAACTCGTGGACGGCGAGGCCGCACTTGGGCTCAACGATTATTTCTATGTGGCCGGCAGGGATCCGGACGATCCGCAGCGCAATGGACCTGTCACGATTACGGTCGCCGAGCGCGGGCCGCTGGTCGCGTCGCTGCGGATAGAATCCGATGCGCCGGGGTGCAACAGGCTGACTCGCGAGCTGCGCATAATAGACGGCATCAACCGCATGGACATCGTCAACATTATCGACAAGAAGAATATCTATGAGCAGGAAGCGGTGCATTTGGGCTTCGGCTTCAACGTGCCTGAAGGTGTGATGCGGATGGACACCCCTTGGGCTATCGTCAGGCCCGAGGCCGATCAATTAGCCGGTGCGTGCAAGAACTACTTCACCGTACAGCGATGGATCGATATATCCAACTCAGATCATGGTGTCACTCTCGCGACACCCGATGCGCCGCTGGTCGAGGTCGGTGCCATCACCAACGACCCCAGGGGCAGGTCCGTCGGATGGATCAAGCAGCTCGAACCATCAACGACGCTGTACTCCTATGTGATGAACAATTACTGGGAGACTAACTACAAGGCCTCTCAGGCCGGTCCCACGACGTTCCGCTATTCAATCAAACCTCACGGGCGATTCGGTGCAGGCAGCGCCGCGAAATTTGGCGTCGAGTTCGGCCAGCCGCTCATGGCCGTACCGGTTGATGGCAAAACTCAGGTTCGACGCTCCCTTCTGAGCGTCGAGCCCGCAGGTATAATTGTAACCGCGTTCAAGTCTGCCGCCGACGGTGAGAGCTGGATTGTGCGTCTGTTCAATCCAGGCAGACGAGACAAAAGAGCCAAACTCACCTGGGCCAAGCCTGCGCCCGAAACAGTCTGGCTAAGCAACCTGGCCCAGGAGAAGGTTTCCAGAATCAGCGGGCCGATAGAGATGGCGGCCCAGGAATTTGTCACCTTGAGGGCGTCACTACCTGGCAAGCACACCCTTCAGGGTGATAGATTCCCGCGAGTGAAGCCATAACCTGTTATTGCAAAGCCGCTTGCCCGCGCAAGAACGGGCATTTTCAATCGGGAGCACTATAATAAGGATGATTATGAAATCACGAGAACGAGTTTTAGCAACCTTGGAACATCGGCAAACCGATCGCGTCGCCGTTGACCTTTCGGGGCACCGGTCCTCGGGCATCTCGGCGATTGCATATCCCAAACTGCGAGAACACCTAGGGCTGGAACCCAAGCCGGTCCGCGTATACGATGTCATTCAGCAGTTGGCCGTTGTCGATGAGGACGTGCTGGATCGCTTCGGCGCCGACACTATCGAATTGGGTCGGGGTTTTGCGCTGGACGAAGATTCCTGGTTGCCCTGGACACTGCCCGACGGCACACCTTGTTTTGTTCCGGCCTGGACACCGATCGAGCGCGACGACAAACGCTGGGTGATTCGATCCGAGAGCGGCACAGTACTGGCCCACATGCCGGATGGTGCATTATATTTCGAGCAGACCTATTTCCCATTCGTTGACGGCGACGATCTCGACACGGTCTCTGATGTGCTCGGTGAGTCCATGTGGACGGCTATCGCCAGCCCGCCGGGTGCGGTCGACAGCGAGCAGCTTCGCGAAGGCGCCAAGCAACTGAGGGCCCGCAGCGACCGCGCCATAATAGGGCTGTTCGGCGGCAACCTGTTCGAGGTTGGTCAGTTTCTCTATCGCAACGACGTCTTTATGATGTTGCTGGCCGCAGAGTGCGCCCACGCTCATAAGTTTCTCGATAAGCTCATGGAAATTCACCTGGCAAATCTCGAACGATTTCTGGCCGCTGTCGGCGAGCACATCGACATTATTCTCTTCGGAGACGACCTCGGCATGCAGACGGGACCCATGATGTCACCTGCGATGTATTGTGAGTTTTTCAAGCCTCGTCACAAGTTGCTCTGGAGCCGCGCAAAAGAACTGGCGGATGTTAAGGTCATGCTCCACTGCTGTGGCGGAGTCCGCGAATTGCTGGGCCACTTGATTGACGCCGGCGTCGATGCAATCAATCCGGTTCAAATCAGTTGTTCCGGGATGGATGCCGCCGAGCTGAAAGCCGAGTTCGGCAATGACATTACCTTCTGGGGCGGAGGCTGCGACACCAGGGACATTCTGCCCAATGCTGCACCAGAGCAGGTCGCCGAACATGTCAGACGGCAAGTGGAGATACTGAAGCCCGGCGGTGGATTCGTGTTCCAGCAGGTGCACAATATCCTTGCGAACGTCCCGCCCCAGAATGTCACGGCTATGTTCGATGCGGCGAACTGATGAATGCTCTATTGCTCCTGACTGAGAATTCCCGTTCTTGCGCGGGTAGGTGCTTCACGATGATAGGTTATGGTTTTGCTCGCGAGAATTTATTACCCTTCAAGGGTACGAGGAAAGGCACTACATGAGTTCAGTTGACTACGGGATTATTCTTCTCTATTTCGGCATCGTAATAGGCCTGGGCTGCTGGTATAAGAAGCGCGCGTCCAGGAATCTGGAGTCCTATTTTCTGGCCGGCAAGAACATGCACTGGCTGGCGCTGGCGATGTCAGGCTCGGTGGCCACCTTCGATATCACGGGGACGATGTGGATTGTCACCCTGCTTACGCTTTTTGGAATGAAATCGATGTGGAACCACTGGATGTGGGGGTTCCTGATGGCAGCCTTCTTCATGTCCTACATGGGCAAATGGGTCCGCCGCAGCCGTGTGATGACCGGCGCCGAATGGATGGTCACCCGATTTGGCGATTCTGTCGACGGAAAGACGGCCCGCATCTCCTATACCATCATGGCCGTGGTGATGCTTACCGGGTTCATTGGCTACGCCTTTCAGGGGATCGGCAAGTTCCTATCGGTTTACATCACGTTCGGCTTGCCGCCCGAGACGGCGGCCACGGTCGGCGCCATAATCGTTTTCTCGGTAACGACACTTTACGTCTTGCTGGGCGGACTTTACAGCGTTGTGGTCACTAACGTGATCCAGACGATCATCCTCACGGTGGCGAGCATCGTGATCGCCTGCGTCGCCTACTTTCACGTCAGCCCGTCGATGTTGGAGAAAGTCCTGCCGGCCGACTGGACTTCCCTGGCACCCGCATGGCGGCTGGAGAACGCTGCGCAACTGCCAGAGGCCTACGCTGGATACGAGCTGTTTGGCGCGCTTGTTATTATCTGGGTGCTCAAAGGCCTGCTGCTGAACCTGGGGGGGCCGGGCCAGATGACCGACTTCCAGGCATTCCTCGCCGCTCGCGATGCTCGCGACGCCTGCAAACTCGGCGCCGCCTGGAGCGGATTCCTGGTTGTTCGATGGGCGATGTGCATGGGCATTGCTTTGCTGGCTGTCACGGGCCTGGCCGAATCGGGCGATCCGGAAAAAGTTATGCCGATGGTCTTGCAGGAGTACCTGCCGATTGGCATGCGCGGTCTGGTGATCGCCGGACTTCTCGCTGCATTCATGTCGACCTTCAGCGCCACTGTGAACGCGGCCGCCTCGTATATAGTCCGCGACCTCTGGCAGCCGCTCGTTCGCCAGAGTGATCAGAGATCCTTGGTCAAAGCAAGCTATGTCGCGACCGCGGCAGTCGTCCTCACCGGAACGGCAATCGGCTTTCTATCAGACTCCATTCGCCAGATTTGGGATTGGCTGATGATCGCCTTAGGCGCGGCCTTTGTCGTCCCCAACGTGCTGCGATGGTATTGGTGGCGGCTAAACGGTTGGGGGTACTCCTCAGGCACCCTCGCCGGGTTGGCTGGGGCCGTGCCGATCCTCTTCTGGACCCTTGCAGGAAAAAGTGAGCCGCCTCTATATATTACGTTTCCTGCATTGTGCGGTGTCTCATTGGCCGCCACTCTCGTCGGAACATGGTTGACAAGGCCGACCGAAGAGAAGGTCTTGGTCACGTTTTGCCAGACGGTTCGGCCGTTTGGCCTCTGGGGGCCGATCCGAACCCGCTGCCAACTGCCGGAGAACGAGCAAAGAGACCGGCCCGAGCGTCCAACGCTGGCTCTTGTCAATCTGATCCTTTCCAGCATCGTAATCCTGGGCTGTTATCTGGGACCAATGTATCTGGTCGGACATTGGCACACAGAGGCTGCTGTCTTGCTGGCCACCGCTGGCGTCGGCAGCGTGATTTTGTACTATACGTGGTATCGGTTTCTCCCCAAGCCCGGTGATAGCGCCGACTGACGGTCAAGGATTCGGGAAGGTTGTAATTGCAGAAATGTTTGATAGTCTTGTGGGTAGTTTCCTAAGGAGATGAGATTATGTCGTCACGAACACTTTCGCTGATGTCGGTGGCTGGCCTGGCAGCTCTTTTACTCTCTTGCCGGACTGGACAACAGGATAAGGTCTACAGCACGCGCGGTGGCAATCTCCAAGTGGAGTATTTCCAGAATACGAACACCGTCCCTTTGTTCGAGGTATTCGAGATCACGTTCAAGCACGAGAGGGCGTACGAGAATCCTTTCTTCGATGTCACCATCGACGTTACCCTCACTTCTCCGGCCAATAAGAAGGTGCGAATAGGCGGATTCCATTACGGTTCGTCGTTGCCGCCAAGGATAGCTGCCGAAATGAGTAAGACTGCCCGAGGAGAGAGGCAAAAGATATCTTATCGTTTTGACAAGCAGGATTTGTGGAAGGCGCGCTTCGCCCCTTCGCAACTCGGCCAATGGAAGTATAGCTTTGTATTTAAGAACGCAAAAGGGCAAGAAGCGTCCGGCCGAGGCTCGTTCACCTGCGTCGAAGGGCGAAGAGTCAACCCTGGGTTTCTCCGACAGCATCCGGAGAATCCTTTTCGTTTTGTTTTCGACGATGGAAGTGCATATTTCCCCATCGGACTGCAGGACTGCTGGGGTGACAATTCCGCCACCGGATCAGTCATGGATCAGTGCAGCATGGAGGGGCCCTTCCGCACCGACCGCCCGGACGCGCCGGATCTGCCGGATGGGCCTATGTTTGTGCGCGGAGCTTCGTGCAATCCGCAGAATGCCGATGTGTATTTCCGGTATTTCTCGCAATGCGGGTTCAACCTGTATCGCTTCTCACAGGAAAACTGCTCCTTTGCGCTCAATCGCGACCTCGACGAATACCTCGTCCAGGAAAGCATAATGACCGATGAACTGCTGCAGCGCGCCCGCGCGTACGGCTTTAGCATCTTTTATGGAATCTTCGGGTTTCAAAAGGTCTTCAATGACGAGTCTTACGACGAGCAGAAGATGGCGAAGGTCAAGAGATTCATAAAGTACAGCGTCGATAGGTGGGGGGCGTACGTGGATTTCTGGGAACTGCTCAACGAGCAGAAGACGGATGACCGCTGGTATGCAATCACGATTCCATATCTCAAGTCGCTCGATCCGTACGCCCATCCCGTCACAACTAGCTGGGAGAGGCCCGACCTTGCCGGCATCGAGATCAGTGCCCCGCATTGGTATCAGAATGAGAACGAACTCGAATCCGACAAGGTGACTGTTTCCAGAGCAAACAACTGGAAGAAGTACAACATGCCCGTGGTGGTGGGCGAACAGGGCAATCGAGTAGACAGGCGAAAGCCTGTCGGCGCCGGTGTCGGCGGCGTATGGGACGCCGGCTCGGCGCGGCGGATGCGCATCCGAAACTGGACCGCGTTTTTCAATGAGATTTCCTTTGTCTTCTGGAATACCAGCTACGCCCGGGACGGCCACTATATGAACATCTGGCTGGGCCCCAAAGAGCGTGAGTACGTACGAGCCATGCAGGATTTTTCGTATCGCCTCGACAAGGATGTCCGCATGGTACCCGTGACTGTCTCGCGTCCGGAGGCGGTTCGCGCCTATGCGCTTGCCTCGGAGAAAAGAGCCGGCGTCTATCTGCATCACTTCAGCGGTCATGCGAATCCCGTCGAAGGTCTCAGCATTACCTTGGATGTCCCCGAGGTTGCAAAGGCATACTGGTACTCGCCCGAGAACGCGGAGATTCTCAAGATCGTCGATGTCTCGGCGGGGGCCAATACGCTCGAAGTTCCGCAATTCACAGTGGATCTCGCTCTTCTCGTCACACCCGACGGGCCGCCCGATATCGACAGGGACGGAACTCCCAATCATCATGACGGCGACAATGACGGAGACGGCGTACCTGACGCCGATGATGCCTTTCCGCTGGATCCCCAAGAATGGCAAGACAAGGACAATGACTGGATAGGCGACAACCTCGATGCCGACGACGATGCCGACGGTGTTGCCGATGATCACAACAACAATGGTATTGCCGATCATGAAGAGCTGGACTTCGATGGCGACGGCGTGGATCGGGCCAAGTCTGTCCCCTGGGATGCTTTCCCTCTGGATCCGAAGGAATGGCAAGACAGCGACGGCGACGGCATAGGCGATAACGCCGACATCGACGACGACGGCGACGGCTTCAGTGACCAGGATGAAAGAAAGCGCCGGACCAGCCCGCGCAACAAGCTGAAATTCCCGGATTGAGATTCGAAGATTATATGTGAACCTGATCCTTCTTTTTTGTACAATGCTGCCGTGAATCTCGGTTTAGCACATTACTATCCACACATTGTTTCTATTGCAAAGGAAGGGGTCAGAAGCATGATCAATTACGGCAAAGCGATATCCAGACGAAACTTCATGAAAAAGGCTGCTGTTGGAGCGGCCCTTATAGGTTCCGGGGCGGCCGCACGCTCGGTTGCACAAACGAAGAACTCCCCCCTGCGTCTTGGAGGGCCCACCTTCGAAAAGTACAATGGCCCCGACGAGTGGGTGAGCGTTGTGAAGAAGCTCGGTTACCGCGCCGCCTACTGCCCTGTTAACGCCAAGGCTTCGGACAATGTTGTAAAGGCGTACGCCCGCGCTGCAAAGAGGGTGGACATTATCATCGCCGAGGTGGGGGCATGGAGTAACCCGATCAGTCCGGACGATAAGACCCGCCGGGAGGCTCAGCAGAAATGCCGGACGCAGTTGGCCCTGGCGGACCGAATCGGCGCCAACTGCTGCGTCAACATCAGCGGCTCGCGCGGCAAGGATTGGGCCGGGCACTCGCCTGATAATTTTACCGACGAGACTTTTGACATGATCGTCGAGACAACACGAGCCATCATCGACGACGTCAAGCCGGCCCGGACATATTTCACCCTGGAGATGATGCCCTGGGCGTATCCTGATTCGGCGGATTCGTACGTCGCGCTGCTCAAGGCCATAGACCGCAAGCGCTGCGCCGTACATCTCGACCCGGTCAATATCGTCTCAAGTCCGCAGCGTTACTACAGCACGGGCAAGCTGATTCAAGAGTGCTTCGAGAAGCTCGGGCCCTTTATCAAGAGCTGTCATGCCAAAGACATTCTACTGGCCCCGCAACTCACTACCCATCTCGACGAGGTCCGCCCGGGACTGGGCAGGCTCGACTACGCAACGTTCCTGAAGGAGCTCAGCAAGATGCCGGATACGCCGCTGATGCTGGAGCACCTAAAGGGCGCCGAAGAATACCGCCTGGCGGCAGAGCACATACGCGGCGTGGCGAAAGAGATCGGGTTGTCTTTCGGATAGGCTCTGTCCGAGAAAGGCCTCGACACGTACAATTTCAAGGAGAGAAAAAATGGTGGTGCCCGTACGTCTCAAGATGATGATATTGGTCACGCTGGCGGTGGCAGGTTTGCCTGTTCAAAGCCAGAGTATGGACATTGTCGAGGACGGCAAGCCCATGGCGGTGATTGTCATCAGTCAAGATCGCCAAGATGGTACCCAAGCTCGGGACCGAAGGGCGCCCGGGAGAGATTCGGTCGGCTTTGAGTGCAGCGATCCCGGCGCTGCCAGGGTATTGGCCGACTGGATCGAAAAGATCTCCGGCGCGAGGTTGCAGATTGCCAGCCAACCTTCGACCGCAAAGCCCGCGATCTACATTGGTGCCGCGGCCGTGAGAGCCGGTCTCGACCTTGGTGACATTGACAGTCCGACAAATGAAGGCCTGCGCATCGTCAGTGATGGAAGGACGAAGATTCTCATTGGCGGGCAGAATGAAACATCGACAATCAAGGCGGTATGCCGGTTCCTGGAGGAACTGGGATGTCGATTCTTCATGGACAATCGTCTATGTCAGGTATATCCGCGGCATAGGACCGTAACAGTCGGCAGGCTGAATATCACAGACAAGCCGGGCTTGATGATGCGCAAAATCTGGGGCTCGCAATGGAGTGGGCAAAATCTCTGGAAGGTCTGGAACGGCGCCGGCGGTCTGCAGCTCTCGACCGGGCACTCCTGGAGCAGGTATGTTGACAAGGATTTGTTCGAGACCCATCCGGAGTATTTCGCTCTGCGCGACGGGCAGCGCAAAAAAGGCGGATGGTACTGCACCTCCAATCCCGAGCTTCGCAAGGTGTTTGCCCGGGGTGTGATTGCAAGCACAGAGCCCGACCCTTCAGTTTCTCCCCCCGACGGGACCGGGTACTGCCAGTGCGAGAAGTGCATCGCGCAGGACGACCCCGACAACATCGAGCCGTCGTCGGGCAGAGCCAGTGTCACCAACCGGTACACCGATTTCCTCGACGAGGTCGCCCGCCTGGTGGGCCAGGAAGATCCGGACCGGCTTCTGAGCTTCTATTGCTACGCCGACTACACGCAGCCGCCAACGTTGAATCGCAGGCTCTCGCCCAACCTCGTGGCCTGGATCGCGCCCATACGTTACAGCCGGTATCACCGCATCGGCAGTCCCAACTCGCCAGGCAGGCAGCAGCTTGCGCAGGTGATAGACGGCTGGGCCGCAGCGACCGGCCAAATCGCCTATCGCACGTACAATTTCAATCTGGCCGAGTGCGTAGTTCCACTCTCGAAGCTCTCGGTCTGGAAGCATGACATTCCGTATCTCAAGGCCAAAGGCTGCATCGGCATCAATCTCGAATCGCTTGTGAACTGGGAGATCTACGGTCCTCATCTGTACCAGAGCATCCGGCTCGCCTATGACCCGGACGCCGACAGTGACGCTATGATGGATGACTACTTCATGAAGTTCTACGGCCCCGCCGCCGGGCCATTCATGAAGCAGTACTGGAATAGCATTGACCGCGCCTTTGCAGATATGAGATGCGAGTCCGGCAGCTTCTTTGCACTGCATCTGGTATATACGCCAGAGTTCCTGAGGCACCTCGCTCAACTGGTAAGGCAAGCCACCGGCGCAGTCGACGAGGATGGGATCTATTCGGCGCGGATCGCCATGACATCTGAGGGTTTGGAGAATGCCCGGCAGTTCATGCAGATACGCAAGGCGATGAATCAGGGTGATTTCGCAACGGCCAAGAAGGTATACGACGATCTTTACGCCCGCAACGCGGCAGAATACGAGAAAGGTTACGGAAATCACTACACGCTCAGCTACCTCAAGCGTTTTGTCGGCACGCATGTCCTGGCAGGCGCCGAGGCGACAGCGGCACCCAACAAGGTCTTGCAGGTACTGCCCGACCGGATGAAGCTGGCGTACGATCCAGAGGGGTAACCGTTCACAGGGTGTAAATATGGATTATGGGCCTAATAATGATGGGAA
>CAZLTY010000099.1:11256-15245 GCA_964562575.1 uncultured Pirellulales bacterium | reverse complement strand
GACATAAGTATGGCGATGATCGCGATGACTACGAGCAGCTCAATTAACGTGAAGGCTCTTCTTTTCATTTTTGCCCTTCCCTTCAGCAAGAGTCTACTACAGAAGCGATCTGTAGGCGTAACCTCTCAGCATGAACTCGAAGTCATCAAGCTCTTCGTCCTGACTGGGAGTTCTGTTGAAGCTGAAAGCCGCGGGGTTGTGCAGGGCCTGCTGGTTCCATTCGATCAGGCCTTTGCCGAGCCATCGTTGCATTCCCACGTGTCCGTCGGCCCATCCCAGAGTAGTGGTGTTTCTGCTGTGCCAGATTGCAAACGGGTCAACCCACTGTCTCGACCTGGGATTCATGACCCAGGAGTTCATATTGTATCCCCGTCGGTCCAACTCTGCCAAGAAGACGTACTTGGTGGAGGGATTCTTTATGTCCGAATAGTTTAGGCATGGGATAATCTGCCATCCGCCGTTCGGATTCACTCCGTTGAGGCCCCCGGCAATCGAATAGGGGCGATAGGCGTACATGTGGTGGGGGTGATTCGGTCGTTTGTCGGAGGGGCAGTGGTAGGCCTCTACTTTCTTGATGAAGGGCCATAGCAAACCTTGCTTTATATACTCCTTCTTTTCCTCGACGCTGGCGTTTCCCATGCCCGGCGGCATCGTTACCCAGGTGGCCGTGCCACCCGGCCCTGGCGTATTGGCGTTGACCAGCTTGCCGTCGTTCTCATCCTTGTACATGATCCACGCCAACGTCAGTTGCCTTACGTTGCTGCGACAACTGATACTGCGGGCCTGTTCCTTGACCGCGTTGAGTGCGGGCATGAGAATGGCCATCAGTATGGCGATGATCGCGATGACTACGAGCAGCTCAATTAGCGTGAAGGCCCTTCTTTTCATTTTTGCCCTTCCTTTCAGCAGGAAATGCTCCAAGGAAACGCCGACGGGAAGATCCGCCGAAATCGGCGCTGCCCATTGATACCCACCCGGCTACATTGCCGGACGCCACCTCCGAACAGTCTATCAGGTCTGCCTTGGAAATGCAAGCTTTCCAACTTCAGTTTGAAAATATCTCAGCCACAATAATAGCAAAAACTCGAATGTGGAAACTCAATATGTGCCGACAGAATCCGCAGAAGCTCGAACAAAGACTAAGCAACCGGATGGGCCGAGATGATCCGCAGAACACGTGCTGCACTTCGAGCGTTAATCCGCAACACGGCAACTGTATTCCAGCGTAGCTGCATGCCGACTTAACCTCTTGGCAATTGGCTTCTTACTGCAGTCGAATTCAATTTGCACGATAACAGTTTCGGGAGGACTTTGTCCTTGTGTTTCTATATGGCAACTAAAGGACAGCGTCTCCCTCTCATGCCCTCGGAGAGAACGTGGCAAGCTATATTCAGATGTTGCGGCAGACGTTGTGATACTAAAGCCATCAGCCTCCGCCTGCACCCCCACTATGGTACATGCCCTGGGCCCATTATTGGCCACTATGATGTTGCCTTCTAGTCTATTCCCAGATGCTGAATCCGGCCAAGAGACCTCACTCCAGACAATTCTGGGTTTCGCTTTAGGGAAGAGGGCTTTCACAGAAGCAACTGCAGCAACAATAGCTGCTATAGTACCTGCGATCATTACGAAGTCCATCAACGTGTCCCCAAGAAAGAATTGAGTTCCTGCAGTCTTCTCCTATGCCGATCAGGCGCGATGTTGATGCGAGTTTGGCCGTTGCTCAAAGAAACCACACATGGAGACCCGCCTGACTTTAGGCCACCTGGATGTGATTTGAAGCGGTTCCCTTCCTGAGAAATACTCTGATTCTGACAAGTGCCATCCCAAACGCCTGACTTGGCATCTGTGGGCTCAAAGCACTTGAAGATTTTGCAGTTCTCGCACTTTTCGTCCATTGTGAGCCTCACTTTCTAAATGTAGTTCGGCTTTCCTGCGGCGTATCTTGAGGATGTAAACGAATATTCGTATGGGGAATTCCGGGGCCACCATACTCAATTCCAGCCGATGTCTGCGTCCCAAAGCTCCGCAGTAATTCAGGTCGCCCGCTGTCCACTGTCAAAACCTATCATTATCAAGCAGAACTCGTCGAAACATGTACCGTAAACCTGTAATTCCACCGGGTGGCAAACATGCTGCAAGCTCACACTGCCCAGCCGTGTCCCTTGTACTGTTCAAGGAGATGTTCTTGTTCCTTGACGTTACTGGCATGTTCAGGTTCTAAGGTAATGATTAGAGATGGTTCACCATCAAGGTCAAACTGTAAGGCGACGCTTTTTACTTTTCGGCTATCCTTCCACGCGACGTGCCAAACCGGCATATCGACATGAGGTGCAAAAGGCAAATCTACTTCGAGGCGTGGGGCTGGTCGCGGCCCACCTTGCGCGTTTGTGATCGGAACTTCCATAAGTACTTTCATGATATCCCTTTCGTTAATTACTCAAACTTATTTATGAGGGACAGTTGGGCTGTTGAAAAAGCCAGTCTGCCATGTATCGGACGGTCCACCTTGCGCGTTCTTGTTCCCCAAATACGGGTGTTTGTCCCTGCCACATACAGATTCGGAGGTTTTTCAACAGTCCCGCTATCCCGAGTTTCTGTCTTATTGAATATAGGGTTGGATTCTCTTTACCAGAAAGTTCCAAAGTCTGTCGATTCTGTTAGGGTCTGTTTGGCCCGCAAAGCGCGTATCGGTCAATTTTTGCATATCTTGTTTTGTTTTCGTCACTGGGTAACGGCCAAAGATTACAACATAGTTCTGTAAGCGCAATAGTAAATTATAATGGTCGTTACTTTTCATCAAACCCGCTGTTTGATACAAATCTATGAGATTATGGTTTGTCAGTTCTCCTGAAAGCTTTTGCTGCTTAACGAAATCTGGATGCTTCGCTATAATTATACCCTTAATGAGAGTTTCTATAGCCAGCCCAGCTAACAGCATATAGACCGGTCCGTAATGGACATCTGCAACAGCAGATTTCTGGTCATAGAGTTCGCCTCTTGCTGGCCATAATGATGACTTATGCAAAGCGTCAGCGGCGGTCTTCAAATGTTCAGCAGACATAAGCCATGTTTCAGCGTCTATCGACAACGAGTGCCAACTATCTCTGTGATACTTTTCATACTCCTGCCTTTTCTTCATGTTCTGCATTCTTTGCCCTTTTTGGCAATTGTCGCAATTGTGGGACATTACTTGATTCCAGCCGATGTCTGCGTCTCAAAGCTCCGCAGTAGTTCAGGGTGCCCGCTGTCCTCTGTCAAAACCTATCATTATAAAGCACAACTCGTCGAAACATGTACCGTACCCCTGTAATTCCCCTAGTTTTCTAATGTATTGCTTAGACTACCTCTCTTCGGTCATGAGGTCAGGGTATTGGTCACGAACGAGGTCAAGCCAAGTTCCAATCCGAATGCCTGTGAGCAAGTTTCTTGCTCGATGCCAACCAACCTGGAGTCCGATTAGGCGGGTGTCAGGATACTCTAGTTTCTCTTTGCTCTCTGCTATTTGATCTAGCCAGATACCTCCCCCGCTCATGCCGCGAGGGTCGAGCGAGAGACATTCAATGGGAGGATTATCAATCCCGGCAGTTTTCGGTGTAAGTGGTCTGGCCTCATGCTCCGGCGCGTAGTCGATGAGCACGTCACGTCCGTCGACGAGTTGTTTGTAGTCCCCGTGTTCGTCCGGCAGGCCTTCACTCGGCCACTCGGACCGAGGTAGTACGACCGTTTGAAAAGTAAGGGTTTTGCACTGGACAACCCGAAGGAAACTTCTTGTCGTGAGATCTATCTGTTTGCCTGGCTCGCAGAACTGACCGGGGAAACCTACAACCATAGCGGGGATTGTCTGCTCCTCCTCTATCGTCTCGTACAGGCGGTGCTGTGACAAAAAGTCAAAACAGTGTGAGTGAGAGGACGAGATTTCAAGCAGACCAACGTCGAAGCGATTATCACAGTGTCTCGCAATAAAATCTGAGACACAATGAGCGGCT
>CAZLTY010000099.1:0-11246 GCA_964562575.1 uncultured Pirellulales bacterium | reverse complement strand
GGTCGCGAACAAGTGCCTTAATGTTGCGAGCGTTCTCGATAACGTGACCGGCGGTCGCGAGAAAGAACCGCGTACCCAATTGGACAGCTACAGCCGTACCTACTTTGGTCCCATCTGTGTCCTCGATAAGACAATAGGTGAATCGTCGAGCCTGTTCTGCGCTAGCCTGCCTCATGATTTGCTTACTTATCGATGACGTCTTTTCCGAATTCATGCTTCTTGCCCCTTTCAACAATTGAACAGTTCTGAATCGGGGTCCCTCAAAATCTGACCGTCAAAAACGACGGCTGATCCCGGTTACCCGACACTGCCTTCCCGCAAATTCCTTATCTTGAGTCTCAATTGTATATCTCTTTAGCTAGCTTAGAGACAGTCACCTGTTTCTGTTATCGTAACTAGGCGGCTGTCCCTCTAGTTATCCCCCTTCGCACTTAAGTACTTATTGCTGTTTGTTCTTGCGTGTCTGCTTGATTTTATCACCCTGTGTTCTTGCGAAGTCGTAACTTCCAGATCCAACGCTGCACCTGGATTGAAGCATATCTACGGGCTCGCTCCTTAACTTGCCATCTTTCAAAACCTTCCACCCACAAATTGGATCAGCTGCACGTGTGAATAGGCCAACAACAAAACCTTCCTTTGTGCCGAGAGCTATATCATTAGCTTTCGAAATAGCTGCCTCGTTACTCTCGATATTTTCAAGTGCGATGTGTATGCTCAAGCCTAGTGGACCACATTGACATACAAGAAAATCCATAAGTGTATCTCCCTTTTTCACGTATTTTCCGGTTGCTCTCTCATTCATTGGCGCGGAAACCCGCCTGTCTGCGTTGCTCGCGTTCTCGGCTTTGGTGGTTTGCTTAGCAAGAGGTGTCGAATATCTGTGCCAGTTTATCTTATCGACCGAACACAGGTGTGGGATAAGCAAGAACTGACTATTTGCTATTTACTATTGGCGATTGTCTTACTTCGTGCTTCCATGGTGGTCAAAGAACCGCAATACAATCTTGCAACTTCTTGTTTCTTGTGCGTGTTTCTCAGAAGGCTGTTTTCTAACTTGTTGTGAAAGAATATCTTATGCCAAATATTCAATCCGCGAAAATCCGCGCTAATCCGTGGTTTCAACTTAGTGCTTATTCCCGTTCGGCAGGCTCAGGGCAGGCTGTGTTAGTTCGTGGTTTGGAGTTTCTTGGTTGCGGCCAAGGGCTGCGCTGGGAAATCTGTGTCTAATTCAGTTGATTACAGATCTCTTCTCTGGGCCCTCTGTGGCCCATATAATTGATTATTGATAAATGATAAATGATTGTTCCTCTGCCTTCTTTGGCTCTATGTGGTTGTTTTGCCTTTGTCCTTTTTACTTCTCTCCAATTCAAACCCAAACAAAGTCGATCCCACATGCTTGCATGGTAATTCGCGCGCTGGTAATATCTTATGGTGCTTGGTTAACTCTGATCTGCAGGGAATTGAAAGGAATTGCTATGACCACGCGAACAACTGGACGGCCGCCACTACGGTCTGCCACTACTCTTGTGTTCCTATGGATTTGTGTGATGCTCTTCCAGTGCCCGATGCTGACGGGCGCAGAGGTCGACGAAAACCGTACCGAGCAAATCGCAGCCTTACTCTCAGAGAAGCCGGCCGGTTTTGGCTTGCCCATCGGTGATCGCCGAGCCTGGAAGAAATCTGCCTATGATGTGCCACAGCTCAGTAAGCTTGAACGGACATTTGTCTATTGTCGCTCGGGCGCCGGTTCGCTAACTGTGACCGACGAAGTCGTCTTCTCCCAGGCCTGCGCCTTCGGCACGGCTCTGGTTACGTTTGATATGTGGCGAAAACTCTCTGACTCATCGCTGATGATCTATGATCAGCAGGAGGCCTTGCACGTTGATATTGCAGTGAGCGGCGCGGCTTTCGAGATTAAGTCTGAGACTATTGAAGAGGATCTCAGCGGCGGCCGACTGCCGACTCGGCTGGGCATTAACCTGAGCGGGCCGGTGACTCGTGCAGTTGTTTCCGTTACCATTGACCCTGCGGCGACGCGTTGACCCGTACGAAAATCATTTTGCCTAATAAGGAAAAGAAAATGAAATCGATAGATCGAAGAAGATTTCTCAAGAACTCCATCGGTGCGGCGGCGACCCTCACTGCCTTGTCTCAGGACAAAGGTTCGGCTGCCGGCAACAAGGTGATTCTGGGGATCATGGGCGTCGGAGGCCGGGGCCGCGCGCTTTTGACAAGCCTTGTAAAAAGGTCTGATGTCACGATCAAGTATATCTGTGATGCCGACACGAGGGCCTACGGACCGGCGGCGGAGATTGTTCTCGACGGTCATGATCACAAGCCGAAGTTCGTGCAGGATTTTCGAAAGATGCTGGAGGACCCCGAGGTCGATGCGATCGTTATCGCGACATCCGATCGCTGGCACGCGCTGGCAACGATAATGGCCTGTCAGGCGGGCAAGGATGTTTACGTGGAAAAGCCGCTCTCGCTGAGCATCTGGGACGGCAGGAAGATGGTCGAGGCAGCCCGCAAGTATCAGAGGGTCGTCCAGGTCGGGACTCAAAGCCGCAGTGCCCCTTACGCCGAAAAGGCAGCCGAGTATATCCAAAGCGGCAGACTGGGTGACGTGCATCTGGCGCGGGTGTTTCTCATGCAGCAATCGCCCCCCATTCACGTGGCCGATGTGCAGCCGGTTCCGGAAGGTCTGGATTATGATCTGTGGTGCGGTCCGTCGCCCAAGCTGCCCTATCGTCAGGGCCGGTGGTTCTGGCGACTGTGGGACTTCTATGTAGGCTACATCATGGCTGACATGACTCATCAGATTGACCTCGCGCGCTATGTGCTCGGCAAGAAGTACCCCGATACCGCATGCAACGCCGGCGGTGTATACCATTTCGATGACGGCAGGGAGCAACCGGATACGCAATTTGCGACGCTCGAGTTCGGCAAATTGACGATGCTTCTCGAAGCCTCCTTGTGGTCGCCCTACATGCACCGGATCGTACACTTGCCGCCGACTGCCACGTTCCCGGACTGGCCCTTCTCGGCGACGAAGATTGAGATATGCGGATCCAAAGGATTCATGTGTCTCGGCAGGCACGGGGGCGGCTGGCAGGTTTTCGAGGGTGATAGCCGAGTTCGCCAGAGCAAGGCGGTTGTCTCGGAGCCGGCGGTTATCAAGTTCGGCAGCATAATCGACGCCCACTTCGAGGATTTCGTCAATTGTATCCGCAGTCGAAAGAGGCCCAAAGCGGATGTCGAGCAGGCGCACCATTCGATGGTGTTATGTCATCTGGCCAACATCTCCTATCGAGTTGGAAACCGTAAACTGAAGTTTGACGGCGAAACCGAGACTTGTGTCAATGACGCCGAGGCGAACAAATACCTGAAGGCCAACTATCGGCAGCCCTGGATTGTGCCCGAGAAGGTATGAATGCCGGATAAGCCTGGTGGGCTGGGTTATGCCGATTCACCTTTGCCTGCTGAGAAACGCCTTTATTGGCAGAAGACCCCGGTCAGAGGGCATAGTAGCCACAGAGAAGAGAGGAAAGTGTTCGATGCGACAATACCCTGAAAAATGTGTGATGCTGGTTTGCATGCTGGTGATCGTGGGAATTTCCATGGGCGGCCGGAGCTTGGCTCAAACCGGTGATTATCTGTCTCCAATTTCTGTCGTTGCCGGCCTCGATGGTAAAGTGCTTTATATTGCCGAAGCCACTGCCAGTCAGATTGCAGTTTTTGATATAGCCTCCGGTAAGGTTACCAGGGTAATATCCGTTGGCGAAAATCCTGTCGGTCTTGATATTTCGTCCGATGGGAGCAAGCTTTATGTGACTTCTGCAGTGCCAGCGGGCAAGGTGCAGATTATTGACGTTCGTGACGGCAGTGTGACTGACAATATCGCTGTAGGCCATACACCGGTTGGGGTTGTTGGACATCCGGATGGCAAAACCCTTTATGTCTGTAACCAGTTCAACAACAACATCGGTGTCGTCGACCTTGGTTCAAAAAAGCAAGTCGCTACGATTGCCGTAAAACGTGAGCCTGTCGCTGCGACTCTTACGTCGGACGGCAAATTCCTATTTGTCGCCAATCATCTTCCCGCAGGGCCCGCCAACACCGATTATTGTGCTTCGGTTATATCGGTCGTCGATACGGTGTCAAAGAATGTCATCAAGAATATTGAACTTCCCGATGGCAGCACGAATGTTCGCGGGATAACAATCTCGCCGGACGGCAGGAACGCTTACGTTACGCACGTGCTCGGGCGTTATCAGTTCCCAGTCACATACCTCGAAAAAGGCTGGATAAACACGAATGCGATGACCATCATCGATGTGCCGCAGTTGAGGTTCGTCAATACTGTCCTGGTTGACGACGTTGATCTCGGTGCCGCCAATCCCTATGCGGTTGCCTGTACAGCCGATGGCAAGAACATTCTGATAACCCATGCCAGCACATACGAGCTCAGTGTCATTGATCGCGAAGGGCTGCATGGGCGGTTGCTGCCGGCGGCCACAGCCAGAAGCTTTACTTCTGAAATCCATTCAGGAGCCGGTAGTAAACTCTTCGATACTTCGTATTCTGCAGAGGATGTACCGAACGATCTTACATTTCTGGCCGGACTTCGTCGCAGATTTAAACTTGACGGTATCGGGCCTCGTGGTTTGGCTGTTATCGGGACGAAGGTGTATGTAGCAGAATATTTCACAGACAGTATTTCTGTAGTTGATATCGATCCGGGTGCTCAGTCTGCAGTTAAAACAATACCTCTTGGAAAGACCAGACCCGCAACATTTGTCCGCAAAGGCGAGGTACTCTTCAACGATGCCTCGCTTTCCTACCAGAAGTGGAACAGTTGTACGAGCTGTCATACCGGTGACGGACGTGCAAGTGCATTGAACTGGGATTTGTTGAACGATGGAGTAGCCAATCCCAAGAATACAAGGAGTCTGCTCCTGGCGCATAAGACCCCGCCTGCCATGATTACCGGAGTTCGAGCAGATGCCGAGGTTGCGGTCCGCAGCGGCATTCGCTACATTCAGTTTGCGAGTACTACTGAGAGGAAGGCGCAGGCTATAGATGCTTACCTGAAGTCTCTTAAGCCGATCGCCAGTCCGTATCTTGTCAACGGCGAACTGAGCGAAGCAGCCAAGAACGGCCAAAAGCTCTTTAGTAAAGCTGGCTGCGCGCTATGTCATTCACAACCGCTTTATACCAATATGAGCAAATACGATGTCGGCACGAGCACGGACGAAGAAGACGATACCGAGTTTGACACGCCTACACTTGTGGAAGTATGGCGAACTGCTCCGTATCTGCATGATGGAAGGGCTGCGACAATCGAAGGTGTTTTGAGAAAGTTCAACAAGAATGACCGACACGGGCACACATCGGAAATGACAGATAAGCAGATCAAGGACCTGGCCGCATTTGTACTGTCTCTGTAAACACAAGTCTGAAACCGCCAGGACGTGTTCTTTGTGGATGACGATCGCCAGGTGCATCTGAAACTCTTGAAACACCCTCTTAGAAATCTACCTGTGCTCTCATTTGGAAGATGTCGAGGTTGCCATCGTACGAATCGTGGTCTACGAGGGCTCGGATGTAGTTGAACATCAGCTTTGTGTTGGGGTTGAAATACCAGTTCAGGCCGAGGGTGACGTCGTCCTGCTTGCCGCCGTGGGCGATATTGTCCTCCAAATCAATGCTCGAGAATCTGGCTGCGACCTCCCAAGCTCCGGGTCCGCCCTCGCGGAAGTTCTTCTTTACCTTGGGCCGGTCGAACGTGGCGCTGCCGAGGTCGTAGAAACGGGACTCGCCCGTGAGGAAGTAGCTGACGAATGCGTACCAGGCCGATATGTTGGCGTCGCCGCCCTGCTGGGTGTCGACGCTGTCGAGGACGTATTCGCTCTGAAATGATAGCGGCCCATTGATCCAGGCGAATTCGAGACCCAGCAGGTCCTCGTCATCGACGAGTATGTTGCCCGTGTCGACGTAGCGGAAGTTCGAGAGGTTCGCTTCCGGCCGGCTGCTGAAGCGCACCGGCCCGTCGGGATTGCGGTGGCTGCCCGCGATGCCAAGGTGGACCAGGTCTGTGTTGTCGTTGTTCTTTATCGGCAGTCCGACGAGGCGACCGGTGACGTTGTAGCCGCCGTCGCCGGAGTGGGCACCGTGGTCGGTGTCGCGAAAGATGCCGACGTTGAAGAAGACGCGGTCGTTCATGATGAGGTTCTTGGCGAGCACGCCGGTTTCGGTGCCGGGGATGATCGCGTGGGTCAGGGCGCGTTCCATGAAGGTGGTGTGCCGGTTGCTGGTGCGCAGCTCGAGGCCGAAGCCTTCGTCGATGTGGCCGAAGCGGACCTTGCCCAGGTACGGTATCTTGGTGAAGCCGACGTAGACGTCCTCGAATCCGACTTCGTCGCCGGTGAATTCGTACTCGGATTTGTACTCGATCCAGCCGTTGATCAGGCCCGACATATAGAGATAGGCCCGGCGGAACTCGATGCCGTCCTGGTTATTGCCAAGGGCCCGTTGCAATTCGGTATCGTCGTCGAACCACGCCGAATCCACGGCGGTGCGGCCGCCGAGCCTGAGCTTGAAGTTGCCGTCATCCGATTCGACGCGCAGGCCCTCTTTCCAAGAGGCGATCAGGTCATAGGGGGATCTGGGCGGGGCCTCGGCCGCGGCAGCTTCGAGCTTTTCGACGCGTTTGACGAGAGCCAAACCCTCGACGGGGGCTTGATTCGCTTCTTGTACGGGTTCTACCGGCAGCTTGGCCGGGGCCGGGGTTGTGGGGGTCGCAATCGGCTCGTTCGGATCGGCGGGGGCTCGGCTTTCGAGTTCGGCGATGCGCCTCTCCAGAGCCTCGATGCGCTCGAAAAGCGCCTTTTCGATCGCAGTCAACTCAGCGGCCTGACTTTGAGCCATCATCGCTGAGAACAACAATATCTGTGTTATACACCCTGAAAATTGTCTCTTGCCGAACATGTTCATCTCTCTAACAGTGTTAACTCTGCGCGAAACCACCTCTGCGGGATATCCCCCCCAGGATGGTCTCTTCCTTCTCAACCTGTGCCAGACACGCCGCCCGACTGACGTCATTTTCAGCGGTAACCCCCCGTAAGATTCCGAAATCTTACGAAATAGAAGCTTGATCGGACTACCAGAATCGTGTATATTCTAACTTCTGGGGCATTGAGAGTCAAGCTGCATTGGAAGAGTTGTTGATATTTCACTGAGATTTTGGAGAGACTGCATGGTATTCTTCGAGCGAGTCTGTGAGACGCTGCTGTTGGCAGCAGCCGACGGAGAGGCGGCAAAGCCAGTCATATTCCTGGAGCGGTTCTACATAGTGCTGCTATTGACCCATCTGATCGCCGCGGGGGTCCTTGCCGGCAGCATGACGCACAATCTGCTGATTGTGTGGAGATACCTCCAGGGCAAGTTCGGGCGTAAGAAGCGGGAATTGTACTTCGCTAAGGTATCACTTTGGACGTACGTTATCGTGTACCTCTTCGGTTGCCTGATATACCCGGCGTTTCGAGTCTATTTCCGGGCTGCGTACTTCGACGTCGATCTGTCCTGGGCCACAGGCCTGTTCGAGGTCAAGGAGCACTGGGGCTCTCTGGGGCTGGCGATGTTCTTCGTCTATTATTACCTGCGAAAGAGTTTCGAGCCCGACCTCGAAAAGGACAAGCTCTGGCTCTACGTGCCGATGTGCCTGATCCTGAACGTCATAGTCTGGTACAAGATCATCGTAGGCTGCTATCTGTCGCTTCTGAAAGGATCGTTCTAATGAAAAAATCAGATATTACATACGTGGTCGGCTGTGCCTTCACTGCGGCCGTTTCGATCTTCTATTGCTGCATAATTCACTTCAAGATCAAAGTGCCGAGGTACTACCCGACACTGCATCAGTGGAAATGGTGGGACAAGGTCGAGGGCGTCCCCTCACAAGGCTGGTACGGGATACAGAGCTTCGCATTCATCGCCGGCGGTATCGTCGCCGTCGCGGTCCATCTTGCCTGCAAGCGGGCCGCCGTCAAACAGAGCGAACTCAAGGGTGGCACTGTAAAGGGCACGGCTCTGGCAACTCTTACTGTGGTCCTGCTGGCTATGGCGTACATCATGCACCATGAATTCCACAGGTGGGGAACCATATAGCAAGATTGCGGCCTGAGACGCAGAGATTTCCTATCCGCCGCTTTCGTCGTCGGTTGGTTTGGCAGCCAGGGAGTCTCCGTGCGCGATCAGATCGGCAACTTTGAGCACAAGCGGAACCAGGCAGCCCATCATCGTGGGAAATGAGCCCGGCGGAACCGGATGGTTGCGGGTGTCGAGCCAGGCGATCCAGTTTTTCGGGATCTTGCCCATCGAGAGCAGGTGGAGCACGACGAAGATCATGACCAGGTAGGCGAGCTTCTGCAGAATCATCCACTTGCGCTTGCCGAGTTTGCGAATTCCGCTGGGGTATGAATACACGGCTATGGCGATGAACAGGATGAAAGTCAGGATGCCCATGACGATGGTGAACCAGTAGTCCACATACCAGCTCATGAAATAGTCGGCCGAGTATTTCTCCGGGAACTTCATCGGAAGGTAAACGATCACGAGAATGACATGGGGAATCGTCATGAATGCCGCGGTTAAGCCCAGAGTCCGGCGGTGAGGCAGGAACTTGTCGAAACTCGAGAAGAAACGCGACAGCGGTCCCATCGCCAAGGCCAGGCCAAGGCAGTAAGCCGAGGCTATCGCCGTGCATTTCTCGGTGGTGAACAGGCCAAAAGGCTTGGCGCGTACGTCGTGGTACCAGATGAAGAAGAAAAAGAAGATCAGATAAATGACTCCGGCAACGGCCCATTGCGCGGCCTTGTTCGAGAAGACATGACGCGTTCTGGCTGCTTTCATATTCTTGCTCCTTAATTTAGCAAGGTATGATAGCAGGGCCGAAACCTGTTTCAAGCTTTTTTTGGCTCTGCCGCCGGAACGAGTGTCCAAAATGGTCTGCGTCGTGGGGCACCAGCAACAGAGTCTCTGCTGCCAGCGTCGGCAAGTAGCAAAATTTCGGGAAAAACTCCTTGCAAGGGGAGAAGATAGCTTCTATACTCAGCGCGTTGTACCGGCGGGCGTAGCTCAGTGGTAGAGCGTCACGTTGCCAACGTGAATGTCGTGAGTTCAAATCTCATCGCCCGCTTTTAGGCATGGACGCAACGGCATGAGGATCTTAGGGCATAGGTGAGCCCTTGTGATTCATGTGCTGCCAATAGTATCGGCGAGTTACCGGCTCGGTGTAGTTTGGCGTTGGTCTCCGATACGTTTAGGTTCGGCACCCGTCATGTTGGGGTCGGCGAGTGTGGAATCGTAAACTTATGAAGGCCGGGCTAGGGGATGCAGGAGCCCAAACGCAGTAACCTGTGTTTGGAATGCCAGAATTGTCTCCCTGATGCCTCTTTTTTTGTTTGTTGTTAGCAGCAGAATGGGAAGGTGGCCCAAGCCCTATCCTATCTGCTCGGTTTTGCAAAAGATCAATATTTCATGTGTGACATAATTGCCCGGGAGTACCGAAATGGCTGATGAACAGCAACCAGACGCAATCAACGAAAAGCCGCAATCCGAGGTTGCCGAAGAACAACGATCCGAAGTTGTGGCAGAAGAGAAACCCGAGGCGCCGAAGGACGAGGAAGAATCCAAGGGGCCCAAGAATATTGTGACGATTGAAGACGCGGGGCCCTGTAAGAAGAAGGTTCTGATAGAAATTCCTGAAGAGGCCATCAAGAAGGCCACAGACAAACAATTCGCCGAGCTGCACAGAGAAGCGGTGATCCCAGGCTTTAGAAAAGGTCGAGCGCCGCGCCGACTCCTGGAGAAGAGGTTCAGCAAAGATGTGTCCGAGCAGGTCAAGCTGAAGCTGCTCGCCGATGCGAGTGATTCGGCCGTCAAGGACAACGAGCTGCGGACTTTGGGCGAGCCCGACGTCGATTTCGAGAACATAGAGCTGCCGGCCGAAGGGCCACTGAGGTTCGATTTCGAGGTGGAAGTGCGCCCCGAATTCGACCTGCCACCGCTCGAGGGCATTGCAGTGACCAAAACGAAACTCGAGGTCGGCGACGAGCAGATCGACAGAGAGGTCAAGCAGATGCAAAGGCTCTCCGGCGTATGGACGCCTCGCGCCGAAGCCGATGCGGTCGAATCCGAGGACCAGTTGGTCGCCGATGTGCTCCTCAAGGTAGAGGGAGTGGAGGAGCAAGAGAAACTCGACAACACCGAGATCTATGTGAGGGCCAATGGCCGCGTCGGGGCGGTCCCTGTCGAGAAGCTCGACGAATTGCTCATCGGCGCCAAGATCGGGGAAACGAAAGAGACGAGTGTCGAGGTATCGAAGACGTTCTTCAGGGAAGAATATCGAGGCAAGAAAGTAGATATCAAGATAGACATCAAAGACGTCAAATGGCTCAAGCCCGGCGAACTGGACGAGAACCTCTTCAAGCAGATAGGCGTCGAGGACGAAGAAGAGTTGAGAGAAAGAATCCAGGACACGCTGCAGGGCCGGCTGGAAGAACAGGGGCGTGCCGAGATGACCGAGCAGATTTACAAGCATCTGCTGGACAACACGGACTTCGAACTGCCCCTGGATGTGGTGGGCCAGCAGGCGACCATGGTGCTCCAACGACAGTACAGCAACCTGATCATGCGAGGATTGTCTCGCGAGCAAGTCGAAGAGCAGATGGAGCAGCTTCAGGCCGGCAGCGAACAACAGGCCGAGCGACAGTTGAAGACGTTCTTCATAATGGACAAAATCGCCGAAAAGCTCGATATCAGTGTCAGCGAGGAGGAAATCAACGGACATATCGCCCAGTTGGCCATGCAGAGACAACAGCGGCCCGAGCAGATGAAGGAGCAAATGGCGCGCGACGGCTCGCTGGCTCAGTTCAGTCTGGAAATTCGTCAGAACAAGTGCATCGCAAAGTTGCTCGAGACGGCCGAGGTGACCGAGAAGAAGGCCAAGAAGGAAAAAAAGAGCAAGAGGAAGGCCGAGAAATCGCCGAAGAAGACAACGGGTAAATCTGCCGAAGCTAAGGAACAATAGCCCCCAAGACACAGGGCGACAGCTGAGAAACGGTTGGAATATCCCGTCACGGGGGGGGGGGTACGACGGTGAGAAAAAGCAGTATTTCTGATGGATTGAGAACGAGCCGGCAAGTATTGGCGTGAAGATTGAGCCCGAAATACGAGCCACAAATTATATT
>CAZLTY010000098.1:11443-15415 GCA_964562575.1 uncultured Pirellulales bacterium | reverse complement strand
GGGGCCACGATGAGTCTTTCATCCGTGGTCGAGGCCGGTCCAGGGATTTCAGACGGCAGGCCAAATGTTCTGTTCATCGCAGTCGATGACCTGAGGCCTGAGCTGGGTTGTTACGGGCACGAACTTGTCAGGAGCCCGAATATCGACAGGCTGGCCCGCCGGGGAATGCGGTTCAATCGGGCCTATTGCCAGGTTGCCATTTGCAGTCCGTCGCGAGCGAGCCTGATGACTGGTTTGCGGCCCGACTCTGCGGGTGTGGTCGATAACGTGACATATTTTCGCGACACCGTGCCCGATGTGGTGACATTGCCTCAGCATTTTCGCAGTCACGGTTATGAGACTGTCTATGTGGGCAAGATATATCACGGCGCGATGCGCGACGAGGAAAAATCGTGGAGCCGCAAGGCTGTGTATGCCAAGCCCAGCTACCGGCCGGACGTGGGGGGATATCAACTTGCTGAGAACCAGGTCCTGGTCGAGCGCCGGCGCCAAGAGGTGAAGCTCAAGTACGGGCAGGTCAAGCTTGGCGGCCTGGCGTGCGGGCCGGCTGTCGAATCGGCTGACGTGCCGGATGACGCCTATCAGGACGGTCGCAGCACCAGTGCGGCCATCGCTACATTGAGACAACTCAAGGCCAGCAAGCCGTTCTTTCTTGCGGTCGGATTCCACAAGCCGCACCTGCCGTTTGTTGCGCCGAAGAAGTACTGGGACCTCTACGATCCCGACGAAATCGATCTGGCGGACAATCCGTTTGTCCCGAAGGACGCGCCGTCCGTCGGGATGCATTGCTCGTTCGAGCTTCGTGTCCGCCACGGCATACCCAAATCCGGTGCGATACCCGATGAGATGGCGCGCAATCTCATTCACGGGTATCTGGCCTGTGTCAGCTACGTCGACGCGCAGATCGGTCGGATAATCTCCGAGTTGGAACGACTGGGGCTGCGGGACAATACGGTCGTCGTGCTCTGGGGCGATCACGGCTGGCATCTGGGCGAACACACGCTCTGGGGCAAGGCCACGAATTTCGAAATCGCTACGCGCTGCCCGTTGATAGTTACCTCGCCGGGCGCAAAGACAATCGGCCGTAGTAGCGATGCGCTTGTCGAGCTTCTGGATATGTATCCTTCGCTTTGTGAGCTTGCCGGATTGCCGGTACCCGAGCATGTCGAAGGAAAGAGTTTTGTTCCGTTGTTGCGCAATGGCGGCCGTCAATTGAAATCGGCGGCTTTCAGTCAATTCCCGTGCCCGGCGCTGAGAGAGTGGGCCGCGATGCCGCTTTCGCCTGAAATGCGCGGCACGTTTTTCGGCCCGTTGGTCCGCCGTCTCGAAGGAAAACTCAAGGCCGAGGCGCCGGATCGATACGGTGAGGATTTGTACAACAACCATCTCATGGGTTATTCGATGCGCACCGACAGGTATCGTCTTACGATCTGGGTCGATGTTCGCAATCCGGACGCCGAGCCGATCGCGACCGAACTCTACGACCACGGCGAGGACCCGCATGAAAATGTAAACGTCGCCGGAAATCCGGAGAACGCACCTTTGGTAGGCAAACTGATAGTGCAACTGAAAAGAGAATTGCGTGTAGGAGACAGACAATGACGAAGACATCAAAGAGTGCAGCAATGCTCATGATTGTGTGCGCAATGTCTTTTGCTCAGGCGAAGAGTCGCGACTACGGAGTTATAAAGAACCAGGACAGCCCGCAGGCCAAACTCAAGGGTGTCGACTTGAAAGACGTTCGCTGGACCGGGGGATTCTGGGCCGAGCGGTTTGCACAGACACGCGATGTCACGCTGCCGAAGCTATGGGAGTTGGCGTCGGATCCCGAGAAGGGCCACGCCATACAGAATCTGAGGATCGCCGCCGGTATTGAGGCCGGGCCGTTCGCCGGAACACATTGGCAGGATGCCTGGGTCTACAAGTGGCTCGAAAGTGCGTGCTATATTCACGCTGTTACAGGCGATGAAGAGCTTGGCGACCGGATCGACCGGATCGTTGAGGTGATCGCCAAGGCGCAGCAGCCGGATGGCTATATCGCCTCACAAACCACAGCCCGCGGCTGGCCGAGGTTTCAGGATGCTCATCATCATGAACTTTACACTATGGGGCATCTGCTCACCGCCGCCTGTATTCATCATCGTCTTACGGGTAACACTGCGCTGCTTGAAGTCGCCTGTAAGACCGCCGACTACGTTTACGAGACGTTCAAAGGAGGCGATCCGAAGCTGGCCGAGTTTCCCCGCAACCCGTCGATAATCATGGGGGCAGTCGAGCTGTATCGCACGACGGGCCGGAAGAAGTACCTCGATTTGGCGAATTTCTTCATCGATTGGCGCGGCAGCCGGTATGGAAACGGCAGGCGCAACGCCTGGGGCGGGCCGCTGACCAACGGCAGCGATCTCAACCAGAACTGGCGTCCGCTCCGCAAGGAAACCGAGGTGGTGGGCCACGCAGTATTCTTCACCTATCTTTATGCCGGCGCCGCCGATGCCTACATGGAAACTGGCGACGAGACGCTTCTTACCGCTCTCGAACGCCTCTGGAGCGACCTGGTGACTAAGAAGATGTATGTCACCGGCGGGGTAAGCCCCGAGCATAAGTCCCACCCGACAAGGAGCTTCGAGCCAGGCAAGCTCAGCGCCATCGTGGGTGACTCGATCCACGAGGGGATCAGTGCCCCTTATGAACTGCCTAACGATACTGCTTACAACGAAACGTGCGGGCAGATCGGCAACCTGATGTGGAACTGGCGCATGCTGGCAATCACGGGCGAGGCCCGTTTTGCTGACATTATGGAGCGAACGCTTTACAATTCGATCCTGTCGGGAATCGAGGTTGACGGCGAAGGCTGGTCGTACACCAACCCACTCCGCTGGCATGGCGCAGAGCACGTGTTGCGCAGCAACGATACGCACAAACGGGCGTACCCGGGGAGGAGAATGATCTGCTGCCCGACGAATCTGATGCGGACTGTTGCCTCGTGGCACAACTACCTGTACAGCGTCGACGAAGACTGTCTGTGGATTCACCATTACGGCGAAAACATTTTCGACGGTGCCTTGGCTGGCGGTCGGAAATTGAAACTCACACAGCAAACCGATTATCCATGGGCCGGCAAGGTGCGCATTACCGTAAACGCCGTCGAATCCGGTGGAGCGTTCCGCATTCTGCTGAGAATTCCCGGGTGGGCTGAGAATGCGAAGCTGACTGTCAAGGGAAGGGCCGCCGAGGGCCACTGCAAGAGCGGATCTTACGCAGTCATCGAGCGAAGGTGGGTTGCGGGTGACGCAATTGAACTGGAGTTACCCATGCCGGTCAGGATGATTGTCGCAGACCCGCGAATCGAGCAGACCCGCAATCAGGTCGCGATCATGCGTGGCCCGATCGTTTATTGCCTCGAATCGGTCGACGTTCCGGAAGGGGTGCGATTTGAAGATATCTGCCTGCCCGCCGATGCCAGATGGGAAGTTCAGCACGAGGGTAATCTGCTCGGCGGCGTAACCGTGCTCAAGACCGAGGCCCTTGTCATCGAAAGACAAGCCAGGGGAGATATCGGCCGGTACCGCCATGTGAGTGATGTTCAGGGGCGGCACGTCGATGTTCGCATGATCCCGTACTACGCGTGGAACAATCGCGAAGAACCGAAGATGGCAGTGTGGCTGCCCGTAAGATGGTAGCGGCCGGATGGCAGAGGAGATGTGTTTCTATCAGATTACGAAAAACCCGCAGGCCGCCAGCCAAGGATTGTCGTGACAACATGCACCCGGCGTCAGGATCAGAGAGAGAAAAGCAAATGAAAACAGTCGTCGACCGGCGTAGTTTTCTTCTGGGCCTCGGTACGGCCCTCGCTGGCCTGCCGGGAGTATGCCGCTCGGACGCAGCAGGACGTCGAGCGGAAAAGGCCCCGGCCAGGAAGCCAAATATTCTGTTGATCGTTTCCGACGATCAGGGGTGGGGGGATGCGAGCTG
>CAZLTY010000098.1:0-11433 GCA_964562575.1 uncultured Pirellulales bacterium | reverse complement strand
ACAAATGTCGAGACGCCGGTGATGGATGAAATCGCACGAACCGGTATCCGCTTCGAGCAATTCTATGTGAATCCGCTCTGTGCTCCGACCAGGTCTTCATTCTTGACCGGGCAGTATTCGATGGAAAACGGCATGTGGAGAGGACCCTCAAAAAGCGATGAAAACGAAAGGCGGATACGCGACGATGTTGTGATTCTGCCTCAGCTTCTCAAGAGAGCTGGCTATAGAACGGGTATATTCGGAAAGTGGCACTTGGGCTACAGGAGACCCGATACGCCGAACGATCGTGGCTTTGATGAATTCTATGGTTTTCTGGGCGGGGCCCACCCTTACAGACCTTCTGGGGCACAGACACTCATGCACAACAGCCAACCATATAGCGAGGATCTTCATCTGACCGACTACTTCACGGAGAGAGCTCTGTCATTCATCCGGGACTGTGCGGTTAAGAAGAAGCCGTTTTTTTGTTATGTTCCCTATAATGCCGTGCACGGACCTCTCTGGCGCGCCGAGCAGCCCAGGCCTTCGGGCAGGAAGAATTGGCTTGAGCGATATGCCGAGAAGGGTGTCGATCAACCTCGGCGAGATTACAATGCCGTTCTCGGACACATGGACCACAGTGTCGGCCGGTTGCTCAATCTGCTCGAAGAGCTCGGACTACAAGAAGATACTCTGGTAATCTACTTCAGCGACAACGGCGCGTGCCTGGAGACTGCCGAGACCAAGGCCGACTATCCGGGCAACAACGGGCCTTTGCGCGGGGGAAAAGGCGGGACATACGTGGGCGGGATCAGGGTGCCTTGTGTGATGCGGTGGAAGGGCAAGTTTCCCGAAGGCGTTGTCTCAAATGAGCTTGCCATGCATTTTGACATTTTTTCGACCGTTCTGGAAGCAGCCGGTCTGGATGTTCCCCGTGCGAACGGCACCAATCCCGTGCACGGTGTGAGTCTGATTGAGCACATATTGTCGGGCTGCACGGAACCTTTGTCTGAACGCATCGTTTTCTGGGAACTGGTCGGCAAAGTAGCTGTGCGAAGAGACAGGTGGAAGCTCGTCGGTCAGGTCGAGAGTACGAGGGGGCGATGGCGACAGTTGGCGCAGCGGCTCGATGACGCCGAGCTTCAACTCTACGATCTGAAAGAGGATATCGATGAATCCGAGGACCTCAGAGAGAAGTGCCCCGAGGAATACCGGCGTCTCAAGAAGAAACTGATTGCATTTTTCGAGAATATCAAGTGAGTATTCGCGCATGCTCCAGCGACTTCTCCATCTTCGAGCGATTGTTCGACCGCAGAATCGCCTCCTCCTTGTCGATATAGCCGTCAAGGCACAACTGGGCTGTGCTGCTGTCCATCGTGTGCATTCCATGGCGTCGGGATGTCTCGATAATGTTCGGTATCTCGTAGATTCTGTTCTCGCGGATGCAGTTTCTCACCGCTGCTGTGCAGATCATTATCTCTGTACTGGGAACCATGCCCGGCTCATCTGTGCGTCTGAACAAGGTCTGCGAGACGACAGCCTGCAGAGCATTGGCCAGCATCGTTCGGGCCTGAGTCTGCTGGCTGGCCGGGTAGATGTCTATAATACGTTCCACTGATTGCGACGTATTTGTCGTGTGCAGCGTGCTGAAGACGAGGTGTCCTGTCTCGGCGGCGGTGAGTGCGAAACCTGTTGTTTCGAGGTCTCGCATTTCACCGACCATGATGATATCCGGGTCCTGACGAAGAATATGTCTGAGCCCCGTCGCGAAATCCGGACAGTCCGAGCCGACCTCGCGCTGTTCGATCATGCACTTGTCATTCAGCAGCCAATACTCGATGGGATCTTCGATTGTTATCACGCGCTTCCTGTACTTCGCATTTATCAGCCCCATAATCGAAGCGAGGGTCGTGCTCTTGCCGGCGCCGGTGTGGCCGGTAACCAGGACCAATCCACTCGGCAGATCGGCAAAATCCCTGACCTTCTCCGGAAGATGCAGCTTGTCAATTGACGGGATGCGGTCGGAAATCAGTCTAAAGGCAATTGCTATTGTGTCGCGCTGATAGTGAGCATTAACACGGAACCGCTGGTCGGGGTTGGTGATGCTTGTCGAGAAATCAAAGTCTCTCGCCTGCTCGAACCTGTCGAACTTCTCCTGGCCCACCAGCGAGAGAACGATATCTCTTGCGTCATCATTGCTGATGATCGGAAAATCCATCTCCATCAGTTCGGTGTTCACCCGGATTACGGGCTGCATTCCAACATTGATGTGAACGTCGCTGGCTTCCCTCGTGACCGCTTCGGCCAATATGCTTCTTATTTCGACCATTGTTGAACGCTCCTTATAGACAATCTGTTCTGTGCCTGATACAGCCTACTTTATCAGGTATGGTTCTTCCGGCAGTTCGCGTACCCAGATATTGCGGAAACGGATCGGATTGCCGTGGTCCTGCAAGCGGATATGTCCTTTGTCGGGAGGATTGTGCGGACTGTATTTGGCCTTTTTCTTATGCGATGTGGATGTTGTCTTCATCGTTTACTCCTTCACTTCCAGTTAGATCAATACTCTGCGTATGGCACGCCGCGGTTTCTGCCTACAGAAGGATCTCTTCTTTGACCGGATCAAACCGGGCGACCTTTCCATCCTGGAGGCCGAGCATTCCCATCTGCACAGTGGTTTGCACACGGTATGCAAGGTCCATCGGACTTTGTGTGTTCGGCTGACGTCTGCGGCAGCAATCGAGGAAGCTGCTCCAGTACTCGACGAAATCTTCTCCGTGCTTGATGGCAAGACGCTGAGGCTTTTTCTTCGAGCCCTGTGCCGGAATAAAGACGATCTCATTGTTTTCGACGGTCAGCGTTCCTTCCCACCCGCGGATGACAGGTATTCGCTGGCCCGAACCGCGGGCGCCCGTGGCCGGGTAGTCGTTCGCCTGCGTTCCGAGTACGGCGACTGTGATGTTCTCGGGATAGTCGATGAGCATATTGTACGTATCGGGTATCTCGCGCTCCTGGTAGCGTAGTTTGCCGCCGGTCGCAACTACCGTGCTCGGCATTTTGACACCCAGCATAAAGAGCACCGGCGTCAGACTATGTGGGAACAAGTCGGTTGAAGGTCCGCCCGCGTAGTCCTCGTACATCCGCCAACGAAAGTACCGGCTGATGTCAAAGGGACGCTTGGGCGTATCACCCAAGAAGCCTTCCCAGTTGAGATCGGGACCCGGCTTGGCGTTCGGGTCGTCGATCCGCATCCCTCGTTCGCCCCAGTCACCGACCCGGAAGTATCCGCACTCGGCGTGGACCGGTTGGCCGATCAGACCGTCCTGGATCAGTTTTCTCATCTGCCACCATGCCGAGTCCTGCATGCCTTGTGTGCCGAGCTGGAAGACCCGGCCGCTTTTCTTTACCTCGGCGGCCAGACGCTTGGTCAGCTCGAACTGACGCCAGTGTGTCACGGGCTTTTCACAGTAAACGTCCTTGCCCGCGCGGACCGCGTCGATGGCCTGATAGCCGTGATGATGGTCGGGAGTTGCGATACAGACGACGTCGACGTTCGGATCGTCCAGCAGTTCGCGATGATCGGCATACGCTTTGGCCTGGTAGCCTTTGACCTTCTCCTGCAGCCGGGGTCTGTAAGTGTCACATGCGGCGACGATGTCCACGTTTGCGCCACTGGTCTTGAGATAATGCACGGTCTTGAAATGAGCATTGGACCGACCGCCACAGCCTATGAAGCCCACGCCGAGACGCTCGTTGGCGCCGCGGACTCTACCTGCGGATACACCGGCCATTGTTACTGCCGCGGCGCTCGCCCCGTGAATAAACTGCCGGCGTGTCAGTGCTTGACCGGATTTGTCCTGCGATTGTTTCTTGTCAGGCATAGCCTTCTCCTCGATTCAATTTGAATGGAATTTCAGTTACAGTGCTCCTGATTGAAAACTCCCGTTCTTGGGTGGGTAAGCGGTTTTGCAATCACATGTTATGGTTTTGCTCGCGGGAATTTACTACCCCCAAGGGTATCGACCCATCGGCGATAGAGCCGGTCGATTAGGCTGTTTTCGACCGAGCCGTCCCAGAGAGCTACGGCATATCGCAATCTCAGCGGTTCGTCCGATGCTATCTTAAGAGGTTCTCTGTAGAGGTTCATCGTGGCTGAGAGATATGCGAAAGGTTTGTCCATGGTGAACCAGTGCGTCGGATGACGCAGATTGTCCGGATGACAGAACATGGCAACAGTGACAGGTTTGCTGTCGGCGTTGGCAGTTAGTGCACACCACTTTGCTCGAACGAGCCGCTCACTGCCGCGTACGATTTCACCGGCCTGACCGCTCGAATTGCGGATCTGAGGGTCGGCATCCATGGTCTCGACAAAACGCATGCCGAGACCGAAGTAATGTGAGCCGGAAAGAGTCGCCGAGTCTTTCCCCCGCGGCACAGTAAAGCTGGATTGCCAGCTCAAGAGCGTGGCCGCCGAGTCGTCCAACCCGGAAACTGTGATTGTACGCGATTCGTTGAGCAGCAACTCATCCGTTTTCGGATTAATCCAGTCGAGCTTCTCGGTAAAGCCCCCGCGTGGTACGCCGTTTTGCGTGCTGACGCTCATGTCGCTAAAACCCTTGTGCATCTGGCGCCCGGGTAGTTTCTGCTCTTCCCAGAAATTCAGGCCATCGACACTGACGGCGTACATCAGGGCGTGATGATGCTTGTGGTCAGCAGGCGAATCGCGCAAAACATTGACGCCACTGGGTGTGAATAACTGCTGCATGCAGGGCTTGTAGGGCACGCTGCGATACGCGTAACGGAGCAGCGGCGACGAGCCCTCGTGAATTGAGACAACATTCGCCTCGGTTGTGACCCTTACAGGGCCGTCAGCAAACGACGTGCTGGGTCCTGCAAAGATGGCAATCAACAAGAGAGCGATAGCGGCACTTCTGTATGTTCTCATAGCGGTCCTTCCTTTCAGTTGTATTGGCGGAAGCCTACTTGCGGCCATCGCTTCCGTCCCACGTGTAATTCCACATGGCCATGTATTCCGCACCCGGCAGAAACTTATCGTTTGTTTCCTTGAGTTTTTGCGCCAGCATCTTCTCCAGACCTTGTTGGACTTGTGCATATTCCGGATTGTTGCAAAGGTTTCTCAGTTGGTGCGGGTCCATCTTGTTGTCGTAGAGCAGCCAGGGACCGTTAAGATCGCGCGTGTACGTGTAGCGTCGCGTTCGGACGCCGCGGTACTCGCGTCCGCCTCTGCTGTAACTCCATTGGTGGAATGGTACGGGACACGAAATCAAAGCCGCGTCGTTGTCCGGCGGTTGCGAGCCTCTGATGACGCCAGAGAAATCTTTGCCCTCGACCGATTTTGGGATGTCGATTCCGCTCAGGCCGAGCAGGGTCGGCATGATATCAGGCGTGTTTATCGGCATGTCGATCTCTTTACCCTTTTTGCCATGCGCTTTGGGATAGCGGACCAAGAATGGGACCCGGATCGATTCTTCCCAGGGCTTCTGTTTCTTTGTCATATTGTGAGAATACAGCATGTCACCGTGATCGGAAGTGAAGACAAAGATTGTGTTATCTTCGATGCCGCATCTCTTTATTGTCCCAAGCATATCTCCGATGCAATCGTCCAATGCCGCGATGTGGGCATAATAACCGGCCAGCTCCTGCTTCGCCTTCTTCCTCAATGAATTCGGAACGTTGGGAGGCAGAACGATTCTTTCGGGATCACCGAACATCTTGCGATACTTCTCGGGCGCAGTCTGATACGGGGCGTGGGGTGGCCCCCACGACATGAAGAGAACAAAGGGGGATTTGTTCGCATGCTCTCGGACGTATTTCTGAGCTTCGCGAGTCTGGGCTATGGCATCGTAACCATCCCAATATCTTTTGACGTCGGTGTCGCCGTAGTAGAGTGACTTGTTGTAATTATGTGTGCATTCGAGGACCTTCCAGAAATCGAAGCCCTGCCTTCTGGCCCTGGGGATAAATGATGTTCTGCCGTGACCGTCTATATGCCACTTGCCAATGTAACCAGTCTCGTAACCGGCCTTGCCGTAGACCTTGCCGATTGTTGTTGCTTCTGGGTCCAAAGGCTTGTCATTGTAAAAGATGCCGTGTGTGAGCCAGTATTGGCCAGTGAGAAGGCTGGCTCGATAGGGGCTGCACACCGGACAACCCGACACGGCGTTGGTGAAATTGATGCTCTGACTCGCCAGTTTGTCGAGCTGCGGCGTCTTCACATCCGAGTTGCCCGCATAGCCGATCGATTGAACCCGCCACTGGTCGGCGAAGATAAAGACAAGGTTGGGTTTTTCAAAAGGCGGTTTTCCGGTAGAATGCGCAGCCCGTGACAACTGGGACGTCAGCGTTGCCGAAGCTGCTCCGATTGCTGCCGTGCGCAAGAACTGTCTTCTGGAGTTGTGCTCTTTCATAGTGTCCACCTCAAAAATATCTTACAAAAAGAAGTCCGTCTGGCATCGACCATTGGAACTGCGGCCCAATTCAGAGCTGCTCGGTTCCGTGGGCGGCGCAATACAAAATTTCTTCGACGCCGCAGGTAATCGTGCGGCTCAGGGTAATTAGAAGGCAAATGGATCACTTTTTCAAGCGCCTTTGGTGCAAGAATTGTGCTTGTTCTACACGAAACAGGAGCGAACCGGCCTGTCATGCATGCGAGCCTTCTCACCGGTGGGGGTGTATCGGGGCCGCTTCGAGTCGGTCAATACGTTATTTATCGAATCTCCACAGGTCGATAGTGTGATCCTCGGTGTCTATCAATTCGACGTGCCAGTCGAGGAAAAGACAATTGGCTCCGTTTCTGTGGCGAGCCTGGGCGACCCGCCTGCCTCTGGTTACGTCTATTTCGTCACGACCGGGCAGATGTTGTGGGGCCCATACGTCGCAGCGATTGTGTCCGTCGTCATTGGCCTTTCTGATGATGTGGCGCCAGGGGCCGTCCTCGTTATCGGCGAGGAAAATCGTGAATGACGGCTGCTCGCATTCGCTCAGCTTCGACGGTAGCAATATCTCGCTTCCGGTCATATCTTTGTCGTGGTCGAACTCCCAGCCGTTGACGACGTAGCACACGGTCTGCTCTTTGTCGGGGTAGGTCGGACAGCGATAGATCTCAACGTTTCGATAATCGTTGCCTATGGGCTTCTGGGCCAGAAGGGGCATGAAGAGTTGGAACCAGGACCTGCCCGTACCGCCGGCAAGGCCGCGGGGAACAAACTGGTCGTACTCCTCGGCATACATGAAGGCCGCCGTGCCTGTCGACTTGAGATTGTTCTGGCAGACGACACCCTGGGCCTGCTTCTTGACCCTCTGAAGTGCGGGCATCAGTATTGCCAGCAGAAGCGCAATGATGGCGATCACCACCAGCAGTTCGATCAACGTAAATCCTCGCAGCTTGCGCATAGTCACATTCCACCTTTCCTTCAAATGAATTGATGAAAGACAATACACAACTATTATACCGGACGGTGGCGGCAAGTCAATGAAAAAGCTGCGGTGATAGGGCCCTGTTGTCTTGTTATTGGTCCTGCTTAGCAGTATTCTCAAGATAGACCGGACCGCCCCATTTGCCTGTGACAACGATGTCGAGATCTCCGTCACCGTCGAGATCTACTACGGGGATGCTCAGGCTTGGGCTGATGTGCTCTCCGAGGGAGATGACGTGTTTTCTCCAGCGCACCGAGGCGCCGCGTCTGAGTTCATACCAGTAAATGCCGAGAGGAGCATGGGCGTCCGGATCGTTGCCGTTGTGAGCGAAGAACCGTTTTCCCGTAAAGAGGTCAAGGTCGCCGTCGTTGTCCATGTCGGCCAGTGTTATGCTGTGAACCTGGGACCAGGATTTGTCGATCACGTGTTGTTTCCACGATATCTGTTCGGCCTCTCGTTTTTGCCCATACCAGAAGATTCCGTGTGCGTGTGCCGAGCTGGTCACGATATCGTTCAGTCCGTCGGCGTCAACGTCGTAGACCCATATCTGAGGCGTATGCTCGGCCTTGCCCTCAGTAAGGCTTCCGACCGCCAGGGGATGCTCCTTCCATAAGCCTTTTCGCGGATCGGCCGGCCCCTCGTACCATGCGTCCGGCCTGATGATATCGGGACGGCCGTCACCGTTAACGTCGCCGACGCCTCCGCCAAAGAGCCTCTGATTCTCCGACACGTTGTGCCTGATCAATCCCCGCTTGCCGTCAGCTTTGAAGCCGGCTTCGTACCACTTGGTGTCTTTGGTGTGGGCCAGTATCTCGAGTTTCTTGCCGTCACCATCGATATCCCAGAGATCGCCGCACTCGTAGTTGCCGTTCTTCTCGCCGAGGATCAGCGGCCACTGTCCACCCTTCGAGCCGGTGTTCCGGTACCAGTCGATCTGCTTGCTGAACCACGAACACGTCACTACATCGAGAAGACCGTCGCTGTCAACGTCGAGCGGCAGATTCATGAAATCGTCCCAGTAGCCTATGCCCTTTTCATCGACGGTGTGGGTCTTGCCCTTCTCATCGACCTTGCCCTCAAGGGATGCGAACTGGTGCGGCTTCCAGTCGGGAGCTTCATACCAGTACGGGCTCGCAACGATATCGAGCTTGCCGTCGTTGTTGAAGTCCCCAACGCTGCAGGCCTCGCTTCTGAACTTGCCGATACGATGGGTAATGAACTCCGGGCCTCCGCGCACTGCGGCGCCAAGTGAGCATCGCGACGGCAGCAATACCGCAGCGAACAACATGAGACTGAGGATACAACGATTGTGCGTGTGATTGGGAGTGTTCATAAACAATCCTTATTCGATCTTGCTAGCGTTGGGATCCAGACTCAGCGGCGCATTGATAAGATCAGGCATCACGTCATTGGGACTGACGGCATCGCCTTCTTCCGCGGGCTCAGCGTCTTCGAGCAAATCCGCGAGTTCTTTGGTCAGGTTGTTGGCCTTGTAGTCGGCGATCTCATAAACCCACCCCTGATGCTTCGCCGTGAATTTCTGTGCCGCGTCCCGAGCGAGCAGCTTGGCTTCCTTGGCTTTGAGCTCTTCTTCGGATTCGACGTCGGCGCCCTTTGTAACGGCGGAAGTATCGGTGAAGTTTGCCGCACAGGCGATGTATGTCTTTTCCTCCTGCTTGGCTATGCTTAGTGTATACTCGGTCGAATCCTTGAGTTTGCAGACGTACTGTCTGTCAAAAGTCATATCCGCCGGCTTTCTCTTGACATCGTCAAACCTCAGACTCGTCAAGGCAGTCAGGACGCTCCGACCGTCGCTGCTCTTGAGCTTCTTGCCTGCCGGCGTTTCGGCCAGCACAATGTCGTCGCTGTCGCCGGCTTTCTTCAGTGTGTACTGGCCGTCTGGCAAGGCGACCGTCGCCGAGACGATTTCGTCGCTCTCTGCCGAGATGAGTTCCTGCTCGATGTAACTGGTCGCATCTTCAGTGATCCAGGGAACGTCAGGTGCGGCCAGCACTCTGTCACTAACGGCGTTGTTGTCTGAGAGCAGCCTTACATACGTACCCTTGCCAAGCTCTTCGGTCTTGCCCACAACGATGCCGGCGAGCACCTTCGAATTCGGATCGGGCGTCATGAACTTCACTACCGTGCGCGCCTTGTCCTCGGTCACTTCAAGGTCCTCGTGGTTCTTCGAATCCTTAGTAATGAGCTGCGCGGTCTTGATTTCCAGGCATTTGGAGATGAGGCTATTGACCTCACTTGTCTTGGCAGGGTAGTTGTCCTTGGTCTCGAGAACGAAGCTATTACCCCGGCGCTTAAGCGTCACCGCGTCGTCACCCTTGCCTAAGACAATGGCTCCGATTCCGGCCGGATCCAAACCTTGGATAAGGTAGGCCGGCTCATCTGTCCGTATCGTCTGTCTGTTCGCGAGACGAGACTGCACCACAGCCCACAACACCATAACACCGGCAACAGCAGCCAATATCGTAAGTTTCTTGTTACTCATCTATAAGCTCCCCGATCTATTGTTCAAACCAGAAATTCGAAGATGGACTCTCGAAACAATCAGAGCTCGAATTACCGAATGACCCAGACGTTTGGAATTTTGGATTTCTGTCATTTGAATTTGTTTCGGATTCAGAGTTTCGTGTTTCGTGCTTTCTTCTCACGCATCGCTCGCATGACTAATATAATGTCTCTTCCTCACGCCTCGACGCAGGCCCAACACGATTGCAATAGCCAGTATGACCATTGGCGCGCCGAGCATATTAGCCTGGCGAAGTTTGTTGCCCAATTGCTCGATCCGCTCGCGTCTGGTCATCTTTACCTGGCGCAACTGGCGCTGGGCGTCACGGATCTTCAACTCAAGCACCTTCTTCTTTTGCACAATCGTGCTTCCGATCACCTCTTCCTCTCCCTTCTTGGCGGTAGTGAGGATGTTCTGCAGTTCGCCCTGGAAGCTTGCGATCTGGAGGTTGATCTTCTCGACCTCCGCGGCGGTCTCCGCCTCGGCCCGTTTTTCAATCTCGTCGACCACGGTGAACGGCCGCTTGAAGTTGCCTCTCGATCGAATCGAAACCAAATCGCTCGAACCGCTCAAGTCTTCGATAGTGTTCACCATCAACGCGCTGTTGTCCCCGACTACCATCTTGCCGAAGAAAGAAGTCTGGTAGGCTATCGCATCGCTTATGAAATCGACGTCGGAAAAGACGACAACCGCGCAATCTTCCTCGGCTGTGGTCAAGCCCGTGACCTGTGCGGTCGTAGTCACGGTCTCGTTGGGATCGTTCGGATCTGGAGATTCGCTGTCCACCTCGATACCGTCGGGGAAGCTGCTCTTGAGGCGCCCGGTCACCAGATAGCCCATCGAGACGGACTTGCTGCCGTCGACGAATTTCTTCATCAGGCCCGGGCCGTCGAGGAACATCAGCTCGTACGGGCCGCCTATCGTAAATGTGTTGCCCCTGCTACTCGTTGTGACAAGAGGTGTCCGCACGACGGCAGGGCTTGCATCGTTGGGGTCATTCGAGCCTGCGACCTCATTGAGCACGCCGGAGAACAGAAACCTCACATTATTGAGCTCGGCGGTGACCACGTGATCCTTGGAGAAACAATTGCCTTCCGGCGTCAGGCCGAGATAACCGATGATGGTGTCAGGTCTTTGGTTGGCGCGCATCGAGGCCTTCAACGCCAGATTTCTGTCACCGGCAAAGGTGCTCTCGGGCATCTCAAGACCCCACGTCTTCAGAAGCTGGTTCAACTCGGATTTGCTCGAATGCTGCATCTGCATCTGCATTTGCATGCCCTGTGGCGGGCGGTCCATGAAACAATGGGGATCGACGCATACGATCGTCCTGCCTCCCTTGAGTACAAACTGGTCTATTGCGAACATGGTCGGTTCAGACAAACCCTTGGGATGAATGACCAGCAGAATGTCGACGTCATTTATGTCGTTCGTGTCCGTGGCGACCGTTTCGACTTCATATTGTTTGCGCAACTGGTCGACAAAGGTCCACGCCG
>CAZLTY010000097.1:10407-15474 GCA_964562575.1 uncultured Pirellulales bacterium | reverse complement strand
TGAATTTAAGTGCAATTTGTCACTCAGTTGGATTTTTGTCGTAGCCGTCTGAACAGAATCGCATTGGCGCATAGTGTATTAAGACTATAATACACCCATCAATTGTTTGGCTTGGATAATATGCTACTTGAAATCGACCATCATAGTGGAGTGCCCATATATCGGCAGGTCATTGAGCAGGTGAGGCGGCAGATAATGGCCGGGCAGTTGAGCGAAGGCCAGCAGCTCGACTCGGTACGCGAGCTTGCCGGGCGGCTGCGCGTCAATCCAATGACGATCAGCAAGGCGTACGCCCTTCTCGAAGTGGAAGGATTGGCCGAGAGACACCGGGGGATCGGGCTTTTCGTCGCCAGGGTGCGAAAGAGCCAGAAAAAGCAGACCAAGGCCAGACTCCTGGAAGAGATCCTACGCAAAGCGGCGGTTACAGCGGTGCAGTTCGAGATACCCGAGGAGGAAGCGGCACGGATGCTGATCGACTTGTACAGAAAATACGATTCGAGCACGAGGAGCTATTCCAATGAATAAGACAGATCCGATAGTTCAGATCAAGGCACTCAGCAAGCATTTCGGAGCCACAGAGGCCCTGCGGGATGTTAGCCTCGATATCCACGCCGGCAGCATCATCGGCCTGCTCGGTGCCAACGGGGCGGGCAAGAGTACGTTGCTGCGACACATTATAGGACTTTATCTGCCGAACAGAGGCACGTGTACCACATTCGGCTGTGAAGCGGGCAGACTCAGACCGGCCCAACTCGGACGGATCGGGTACGTTCACCAGGAAGGCGAGTTGCTCGAATGGATGAAGGTCGGCCAGCTCATCCGTTACGTCAGTGCGTACTATCCGAACTGGAACTCTCAGCTCGAAGAGAAGTACATCGCCGATTACGACATCTCAACGAATGCCCGCGTGGGCTCCCTGTCGCCCGGCCAGCGCCAGAAGCTGGCGATATTGCTGGCAATCGGCTTCGAGCCCGAGCTGCTGATACTCGACGAGCCGGCCTCGACGCTTGACCCTGTGGCGCGAGGGCAGTTCCTGGATCTGCTGCTGCAAATCATTCAGAACGAGAACCGTACGATCATCATTTCGTCGCATATTCTAAGCGACGTGGAAAAGGTGATCGATTACGCGGTGATAATGAGAGCCGGGCGGATATTGCGCGATTGCAGTTTCGACGAGTTGAAGGAAGAATTCTGTCGCGTTCGCATCAGCGCCTTGAGCGGAGAGCTGCCGGCGGAACTGCCCTTTGCAAATGCCATCGAGCATCAGCGAAGCAATGGCCAGGCGATCATAACGGTGCAGAACTCGTCACGAGAGCAGATCGAGCAGACAGCCGAGGACCTGAATTGCCAGGTCGAGATTCAAACATTGCGGCTGGATGACATATATAGGATTGTTGTCAGTTGAGAAGTCCGTGAGGATGTGCGTTTAAACAGGATAGACAATGGCAAATATCATAACAGTTAATCTCAAGCACCTTTATCAACGGCGAGGCCTCTGGCTGGCTTATCTGATTTTCGGCCTGGTCGTATTTGGGAGTCTCGCAGTTGGGCTGAACAAGCCATTGTTGGGAAAAGGTCGTTTCATGGGACCTGTATTGCTGCAATTCTTGATCGGACTGTGCACCGCATCGTGGACTATCGAGATTTTGACCAAGCCGTTCTCCTACTGCCTGCCCGGCCACCGGGCAGTACCGAGGAAGTTCGTGTTTTCGGTAGCAATAGTGACCAGCCTCCTTGGATCGCTCCTTTTCCTTGCGTATCCCGGTCTGTACTGGTGGCAACCGCTGCTTGTGACCTGCTCGGCATTCTGTGCTGGTTTGATCGTGTATTGGGTCGGAGTGGGCCTTGCCTTTGGCGTCAGGACGTCCGGTTGGGACGTCGTATTTGCGTTCTTGCTCTTTTGGGGCACGGTGCATTTTGAATTACATATAGCGGCAGAACGCGCGATCATCGGCCATCCATTTGCGGTCGTCTTGCTGGGATTGGCAAGCAGCGCCGTGGTGTGGATCTGGCTTGGCAACCCTAGCTGGGCGCGACGGTTCTGTGCCGTCCCCAGGATTGGTCTCTTTGACACCTGGGATCGAGATAAACTGCTGGAATACAAGGGAAGGCGCGCAGCCGTCAAGTGGGACAAGTTCAAGAATCACCCCAGTCCGCACGCGGAACGGTTCTTTCTGCGCCGCATGAACAACTGCGACTACCTGGGCCCGGGCCGGTACATTTGGGGCGGACTATACACAACCTATGGAGTGGCACTATCGCAGTGGAAGGTAATTCTGTTAGGTTTCCTTGTGTGGCTGGCGATCATGATTTGGTTGTCTTATATAGGGCTCAGGGGGATAGATCTACTCGTCTTTATGGGAGCAGCATCGGCCGTACACAGGCGGTTGCCGCTCTACTCGGGCATGATAATCCTCGGAGGCAGAAAGGAGAGATTCGCCGCTGCAATTGTTCTGGCCGGCACAATCGCAGCGCTTGTTACTGCAGTGCTGGCCCTCCTGGCAACCATATCTATGGGATTAGCGCCAATCATGCCGGAGATAACATTACGGGGCGAGGAACTACCCTTTCATGCCATGAGTCTGAGGCTTCTCATTGTGCCGTCTATAATAATGCCGATCGCTCTTGCGTTTCGTTTGATCATTTACAGGAAACCATTCTCCACGTTATCATGGATGATGCTGGTGATCGCGCTGCTGATCGCCTTCGGCAGCAACTCGTCCGAAAGATTTCGCGCGCTGATGCTGATCAGCCCAACCTCGCTGACGAGTCTGTTGATCTTAGGCTGGCTCATTCTGGTTGTAGTTCTGCGGCACGTCTGCATGAAGCGTTCCCTGGTCGGACAAGCGCGCACGTAGTGATAGACGTATTGATAGATCATTGACGCGGGCTTGCAGAAGTCTTAGAATAGAATCGTTGGACAGTCGCAGGATTTGAGTAATAGATTAGCTGAGTTTTGATAATGAAGAAGAATCTGGAACAGATTGCTAAAGAAGACAGCCGATACGGCATTTCGGCGATAAGGTTTGTTTATGAGGGGCTTGGCTACACGGCGAAAAATGTCGCCTCCGAGCCCAAGCACGTCAGCGGCCAGACGCTCTGTGACGGGCTGCGGGAACTGGCCATCGAGAAGTGGGGCAGATTGGCGATGCTGGTCCTGAATACCTGGGGCCTCAAGACAACAGACGATTTCGGCGAAATCGTCTATCTCATGATAAAACACGAATGGATGAGCGCACAGCCCAACGATTCGATAGACGACTTCGGCAATGTTTACGATTTCAAGACCGTTTTCAAAGACCAGTTCGCGTTTTAACAGGGCTAGCTCTCGGATCCTTCAGGACCTATTGCAGTTGAAGAAAGTACGCCTGGTCGCATCTGGCTGACAGGTGATCCGGCTCATATTCTACAAAGCCGTAGCTCTCGTACAAGGCGATCGCTTCTTTCAGAACCGAGGCCGTCTCGAGGGTCATTCTCTTGAATCCCAACTTTCTCGCCTCCGCCAGTGCGCCGTCCAGCAATGATTTGCCCAGCCCCTTGCCCCTGTGGGAGCGGTGCAGATACATTTTGCGAAGTTCACACGTTTGGCTCTCGATGGGGTAGAGGCCGTAAGCTCCGATTATGGAACCGTCCTGGTCTTCGAGCACAAGAAACGTTCCGCCTCGGGCAAAATAAGATTGCTCGATATCTGCCAAATCAGCGTCCGTAGCGCCTGGGTCGGGCTCGAGACCGTACCCTTTCAAGACGCCATAGACCAGGCGGGTCACTTCTTCGCGGTCTTTGTTGCTTGCCCGTCTCAGTCTCGGTGTCTGCTCATTTGCCATAGATCCTGTCTTTCAGATCGCGGTGAAAACGGCCCTCGAAGACGCCCTCGACCGGGCCGGTCATGTCTATTACCTGATCGGCGCCGATTTCCACGAACAGACTGCCGCCGGGCATTTTCACGTTTATCTTCTCGTCCACCAGGCCTAACCTGTGAGCGGCGCCGGCGGCAGCGCAGGCGCTGCTTCCGGAAGCCAGCGTGTAGCCGGCGCCCCGTTCCCAGATCCTTATCTCGATATTTCCCCTGTCGATGACTTTCAGCAGTTGCATGTTGATTCGATTGGGAAACATCTGGTGATTCTCAACGTGAGGCCCCAATTCCCGGGCCTTCTCGGCACCCACATCTGCGGTCACGATCACGCAATGAGGATTGCCGATGGACAGACAGGTCACTTTGTACGCCGTCCCGTCTACCTCCAGCTCTTCGTTAACCACTTGCCTTTGATCGCCCTTGACCGGTATCTCGGTGCTCAGAAAGGTTATCTTGCCCATTTTGATTTTGATTAGGTTCGCGTGCTCATCCACTACGTGTGCATCGACAATTCCACCCGACGTCGCGATACTGAAGTCTTGGCCGTCCACGTACTTTTCCTCGAACAAATACTTGGCGAATATCCTCAATCCGTTGCCGCTCTTTTCGGCTTCGCTGCCGTCGGGATTGAAGATCCTCACTCCGCGGATGCCACCGGTGTCAACGGGCCCGTAAAGGATTCCATCCGATCCAATCCCGAAGTTTCTATCGCAGATCAGACGGATAACGTCCGGCGTCAATCCAACATCCTGAACATTCGGATCGATAACAAGGTAACCGTTTCCCAGACCGTGATATTTCTTGAAATCTACTTCCATGATCTTTGCGCCAGACTATCTACCGCCGCCGGAGGCGATAGTCAAGGCAGTAATCCCAAGAGCGCAATACAAAATCCCCCGAATCGACGATTCAGGGGATTTTGATGCCGTCCCGTACCCAATCCCATCCGTCCGCACTACTGCTGCTCGAGTGCGCGAAAGGCACCCGTCTCTTCGATAATTATCGCGTAGCCCTCAACCGTCGAGGGAATCCTGCCTCGCAACTCCTCCGCTTTTCTCGATGAGAATACCTTGATGCAGGGCTTGTCCTCGAAAAGCCCGATTGCAGTTCCCTCGACCCCGGGGATCGCCATCCATTCATCCGTGTGTGCCTCCTGCACCCGCTCGATAGTCCGCTCCGGCGACAGTTACATTGACCTTGCCCTTGAGTTCAGG
>CAZLTY010000097.1:0-10397 GCA_964562575.1 uncultured Pirellulales bacterium | reverse complement strand
GTCCGCTCCGGCATAGACTGTCCTTTCTCGAGGTCGCTGGGACTGGTATAAGAACAGCCGGCAAGATTACCGGCTGCGCTCATAACACAAATATTCAGCAGAACGATTACAATCCACCTGACCATTGAAAGGTCTCTGTTCTTTTCCTTTGGCCGTTAGGAAAAGCAGCTACTACGCCCGCTTTCCGTAGATTACACATCGCTTGTTACTTAGTAAAACTGTTTTCTGGAGTTTCTTTGTCCCAGATTAGTCCTGCGGCCGTCACACTGGTAACATCCGTCGTGTATGTGCCGGATGGAGCACTATTCAGCTTGTACGTTAAGGTGCCATCTGCTCCTGTCGTGCCGGTTCCTTCAGTATATAGTCCTCCGTCGAGGTAAAGGTCAATTGAAACAGAGGCACCCGCCACCGGGTCACCAAGGTCATCCACGAGAGCAACCGTTGCCAAAAGATGTCTGCCTCCGCCTATAGTCCTATAGGTGATCGAATCAACGATTACGGTCGTTGGCTCTGCCGGCGGCGTCCCCACAGTGATACTAATTGAGTCGCTTCCGGTCTTGCCGCCGGAGTCAGTCACTGAGGCGGTGATAGTATGGGTGCCATCGCTCAAGGCATAGGAGAAGCTGGCTCCGGCGCCAATCGATCCGTCTATACTGGACGTCCAACTCAACCCGACCGTAAGATCGCCATCTTCAGTGTCGCTGGCCGTTCCCGCAAATGAAATACTGGAACCAGAGCTAAAGATCTCACCATCCGCAGGACTTGTAATAGAAACAGTGGGAGGATCATTGGGTGGGGGCGCCGGAGTGTCATCGTCGTCGATGGTAACGCCAAAGCGCTCAAGCACCAAGCCAATCGCATTGGCTATCGTAACAGTCGAGCTGCCGGCAAACAACAATCCAACGGGTCTCTTGTCGTTGGCAGAGTTATCAGGGTCATCGGTCACAATCAGCGAACCCGAGTCACCGCCCTCGCTAAAACCACCTGGTTCGATTATTATTTGGCCAACAAAGCGTGCCGAGCCGGAGCTGTACCTAACTCTGACCGTGGCATTGATGCCGGTTATTTCTCCAGTCGTCGGGCCTGTCGTCCGACCGTACTTCTGGACAGCCACGCCCAGAGCAGCCTCGGCGGTGATTGAGCTTGGTATACCATACCCATCAGACGGTGTGGCATTGCCAAGACTATCCGTATCACTAAGGGCAATGGCTGCGTCTATCGTGTTATTGGCACGCGGATGAAAAACGATCGGCTCGAAGTCAAATAGGGTGCCGATTGCGTCACCCGGGTCCACACCCCCATCGTATGCACCTGGCTGGAGGACGTTGTCGCCTATTAAGGCGTTGTTGCTCGCGGCGTAAACGTGGTTGTTGCTCAAAGCGTAGACGTTTCCAGAAGCATCTTTCACCCTGCATCCGATCGTTCCGGCAGTAATATCCGGGTGACCGGTCGATACGCCGATCGGCACAGGGCGATCAAACCTGGCCGTTGGATCCGCGAGTGCGTGAATTTTTCCCGTGACCATGACCCGGACCGCAACGCCTTCGAGTCCTTTGGGAATACCGCCGACGCCGGCTTTCTCCAGCAAGACCAGGACGACATGTCCGGCGTCGTCATTGAGCCCGACTGCGGTGCCGACGACTCCCGGTTTGGCCATTAGCGCGTCGGCGTGCTTTTCTTGGGCTGCTATGGCGCGATCCAAACCCTCCTCGCTGCGGCCCTGTGCGAACAGAGTGCCGGAGAGAGTTAAAAGAGCGAACACAGCAACAACGACTAGTAGTACCTTACAAAGAATTCGTCTCGACATGATCTTGCTCCTTATCTACTTGGACAGTTTCTGGCTCGTCAACTCACACAGTATCGCAAATTCAATCCTACTTATGTTATCGAAGCTTTCTTCTTTGTTATGCCACTAAAAGTATACGTTTCAACAGCATTCTGAGTCTTTCAGATTTCTGGAAATTGCGGTGATGGGCTACAATCCGGTTGCAAGATTCCCCTGCTGCTCCCCAAGCCGTATCCTCCAAAAAAAAATAAACGGTGCGGCTTCAACTTTTCCATCTGCAAGTTTGGTTACCTATGATAGCATATTGACCCGAAAAAGTCAACGGAATTATCGGAACAAACTTCCTTTTTCCTTTTCCTTGAACACTTGCCAACCACCAAGACATAAACTCTTCTATTACAAGCAGTTACAATGTCCCGCACGAAGAACGAACCGTTGACATGGCTGAGCACCATCTTCAGGCCAGGAATTTCAAGATGATGTTCTCGTAATAGTCTGCGTCTCAGCCAATGATATGCCAATCTCCAAGCCCCTGAATTGCGGTTTGACGTAGAGCCTCTTCATCTCACAGTTATAGTTACACATTGCTATTATGAGCGGCAGCGTATCCAAGCATGCGACGCAATCTTGTTCAATTGCTATCGCTTCTGAGCAATACAATTACACAAGACCCAAGAACGGTCGCTGAGCCGATGATCGATTGCCACGAAATGACCTCATCAAAGACAGCCACGCCGAGAAAGTAGTTCAGTACCGGCACCAACATTCCCAACAAAGACCCCGGCGCAACCTCCATATAGCGGAATCCCTCGGTCGACAGAAGCTGGCCCACCGTTGACGCAACGCCGATAGCAACCAGCACCAGACCGCCAGAGAGGCCAATCGAACATGGCACAATGTTAGCCGGAACCACCACGATCCACAGGCCTATGACACATTGTGCGAAGTATATCGCATACGAGGAGTCGGTGTCGTGAAGTTTCTTGACCAGCACGAGGGCCAATCCTCCAAACATTGCGCCGAGAATTGCCAGAAGTTCGTACCTGCCTATAGTAGACAGCAATGACAGAGACTCGCCGTTGTCAGCCGCCAGCAGGTATATGCCGGCGAAGGCCGTCAAGATCGCACCCAATCGGACAGCACCGATTCTTTCCTTCAGGAAGACCGAACTGAAGATGCTGCCGAAGATTGGGAACGAATATATCAGAACCGTTCCTTTGCCGACGCCAAGTTTTGATATCGAGAAGAAGAATATCAGGATCGCTGCGCCGCCGAAGAGCCCGCGAAGCAGCAACAGCGGGCCATCGACAAACCTCAGCTTAATCCTGCCGAAAAGCGCCGCTGTGCCCAGTATGCCCAATCCGACGATGAAGCGGAACAGTGTTGTTTTGTACGGATCGATATCCGAAGCATATCGAACAAGTCCCGACATCAGGCAGAACGCTACCGTCGATGACAGTATTAATGCTGCCCCCTTCTGCCGGCCCTTTGCAATTAGTCGTTTCATATCTATTCACCTTTCTTCGTACACAAATACGCCGCCATCTTTCTGATTCTCATAACACGTACCTTTCAAGTTCTCACAAAATTGCCCCCGCCTTACGGACAAAGCCCAAATAAAAAAGCCTTTCAGGTCTTCTGCTCCCTGAAAGGCTTTTGTCGTTCTAAATTACGTTCTCAAGTCCTTCTAGGGAGCAGCCTCCTTTCGGTAGCCCACGACAATCCAAAGACCAAAAAGCCTGATCGTGCGGGCCGGACGCCATGTGCGCAGAAGCACCATAGCCATCTGGTGGCCGGTCAATCGCGCCTGCTTATTTTCCCTAAACTGGAACATTGAGAACTCTCATTCGATTAAATATAAGCCTTGATGCTAAACACTCAGTCCTTAGTTGTCAAACAAAAACTCCAGAAAAACGTTGGACAATATTGAATTTTTGTGGGGCCACTTCAACCGGGCTGAGCTACGTTAGAAAACTCAAGATCACTTGCCTGTAATACTCAGCAGCCTTCTCGAGGTCACCAACATCAATATATTCATCGCCCTTATGGCAGAGCGCCGGCTTGCCCGGCCCGAAGATCACCGCCGGGGCGCCGAGTGAAACAAAATGCGGCGCGTCCGTAGCAAAACCGACCGCCTTGGTTTCGTTGGCCCCCACGCCCGAGCAGAAGTCTTTCACGAAATTGCAGCCGCAATCAGTCTCCAGCGCGTGCATCTCGCGCAGCACGGAGACCTCGGCGTCAAATTGCGGGTTCCGCGACTTCAAGCCCGCAAAGACTCTCTCAAAATCGGCGACAACATCCTGATTATTCTGCCCGGGGAGCGTGCGGATGTCGATCCTTATGCTGCACCTGTCGGGCACGACATTCAGAGCTTTGCCGCCTGTGATTGTGTTGATGCTCATCGAGCATTCGCCCAGCAGTTCGTGCGGCTCGACAGGAACTTCGTAGCTTTCAAGCTCATTCAAGATCAGCCGCATCGAATCTATCGCGTTGACACCCAACAGAGGCGTAGAGCTGTGGGCCGCCCTGCCTTTGGTCGTAACTTCGAGCCAGAGCATTCCGCGATGGGCCGTAACAACCGCAAAATCCGTCGGTTCCGGGACGATCACGCCTGCAAGTTCGGGCAACCCGCCGTGATCGGCGGCAAATCTTATCGCGCCGCAACTATCCGTTTCCTCGCCGGCACAAGCCAGAAGGATCAAATCGCCCTGCAGCTTAGCGCCGGAATCGACAATACTTCTCATGGCGGCAACAATGGCGGCGGTCGGCCCTTTCATATCCACCGAGCCCCTGCCGTAGATTCTGCCGTTTCTCTCAACGGCGCCAAAAGGCGGATGCTTCCAGGCCGTCTCGCCGGGGCCGACAACGTCGAGATGGCATGCAAACAGCAGAGCGGCCCTAGATCCTGTGGATTTGACGTGTGCAACAATGTTGGCTCTCGCAGAATCCCAGTTGTCTATCCTGGAATTTATGCCGGAGCGGCCAAGCTCGGCCGAGATTACTTCAGCCGCCGCTAATTCGCCCTTCTCGGGGGTGCTTTCGGCCTTGATGAGTTCTTTCAATAGTTCTTTCATGATGGGGCGATTATAGGCTGACGGACCTAAAAGAAAAAACAGAAACTTTTTTGTTGCAGAACAAATTGCAAGCGAGGATAATACGGAGTTCGAATGTTTGAAGGCTGGCGTAAAGGAGCACAAATGGGACCTGTATTAGATGGGTTGGTGAAGCTTCAAAGTGTTGAGAACCGCTTACGCGCCGAAAAGGCAAAACTTTCAAGGTGCAGAAGAAACGTAGTCATTCAGGAGAACCTGATCAGAAGCCTTCAGAACGCCCTGGAAGCCAAGAAAGAGGAAATCCAGTTGACCAGAGTCCAGTTCGATCGGCTGGAGCTGGAACTCAAGAGCAGGGACGAGACGATAGGCAAGTTGAGAGCCTCGCTCAACATCGCAAAGACAAACAAAGAGTATGCCGCCGTCCTGACTCAACTCAACACGACCAAGGCCGACAATTCCAAGGTCGAAGCCCAGAGTCTGGAATTGCTGAAGGATATGGAGGTCGACGAGGCGGAGTGCAAAGATATCCAGGGGCAGATAGACGAGCAGAAAGAGACGCTGGAGCAGACGCGCAAGGAAAGCGAGGCGCTCGCCGGCAGGTACCAGGTCGAGATTGACAAGATCCAGGTCGAGTGGGACCAGGTCGCACAGGACATCCCGGTCGACGCGATTGACACGTTCAAACGTGTGGCTGAAACATACGACGGCCAGGCCGCGACGACAATCGAGCAGCAGGAAAGCGGCAAGGGAGCCTATAGCTGCGGAGGCTGCTTCATGGCGATCACCGCCGAGAGTGTTAACATGCTCATGACCAAGGACGACATAATTCGCTGTCCCAACTGCACGAGGATACTTGTGCTCAGCGATTCACATGAGAGCTAGACTTAACCGCACAAGTGCCCGGGACCGCCGCGTGCTGCGCACCCGTCGATCCGCGAGCCCGAACCTAGTCGATTTTACTCTGAGGAGCCAACACAGTGCCCGAGAAAATAATCGCTCACATAGACGGCGGCAGCAGAGGCAATCCCGGACCGGCCGCGGCCGGTTTCACGTTGACCGACATAGCCGGGACACAATTGCAGGCGAAAGGCTTGGCGTTGGGCCGAACGACCAACAACGTCGCCGAGTATACAGGCCTGGTCAAAGCTCTCGAAGCCGCATCTCAAATCGGCGCCGAACAGCTTGTTGTCTTCAGTGACAGCGAGTTGCTCGTCAGGCAGATCAACGGCGAGTACAAGGTCAAGAGCAAGCTGCTCAAGCCTTTTTTCGAGCAAGCCGTCAGTATGCTCGAGAGCTTCAAGAGCTGGCAGGTCAGGCACGTTCGGCGCCAGAACAACGTCGAAGCGGACAAGCTCCTAAATCAGGCGCTCGACGCGGGGCATGATGTTGAAACCAAATGTCAACCCACTGCGCAAAAGAAGAAGCCCATTCGACTGGGTGTGCTGATCAGCGGCGGCGGCACGACACTGATAAACATCATCGAGTACATCAGGCAGGGAAGGCTCAATGCCGAGGTAGCCGTGGTGATAAGCTCGCTATCAAAGGCTGGCGGGCTCGCCAAAGCGAAGAACGCCGGGCTGGACGCCAAGATAGTCCGCAAAAAAGACTACGCCGACATCGACCAATTCAGCAAACGCATCGAAGCCGAGCTCGTCGCCGCAGATGTCGATCTCGTCGTCCAGGGCGGCTGGCTCTGCCTGTGGAAGATACCGGCGCGATATGAAAACCGCGTTATGAACATCCACCCCGCCCTGCTGCCCAGCTTCGGCGGCCGGGGCATGTGGGGACATCACGTCCACGAGGCCGTCCTGAAGGCGGGCTGCAAGATAAGCGGTTGCACGGTGCATTTCTGCACAAACGAATACGACAAAGGTCCTATAATCGTCCAGCGAGCATGTGAGGCCCGGAGTGACGACACTCCGGATACACTAGCGGTGCGAGTATTCGAGCAGGAATGCATAGCATATCCACAGGCCATAGAACTGTTCGCCGAAGGCAGATTGTCCATGCTCAACGGCATTGCTGTGATCGGATAGCCAAACGCCGGTTCGAATCGGTTTCCAGGCCCCTGACGGCAAATCCGTGTCAGCTTACTGCGACTGCGCAACGGCCGCTTCGCTTTCTTCGGTCTCCTCGGGCTCGGCCGTTTGAGAACCTTCGAGCTTCAGATGCTCTTCGTCCAGCACGTCAATATTGATAAGATTCTTGCCCTCGAATTTGCCTGCCAGCACGGATTCCGACAGCGGGTCTTCTATGTAGTGCTCGATCGCCGTTCGCAGAGGCCTGGCCCCGAATTCGGGATTGAAACCCTTGTCGATGAGAAATTCCTTGGCCTGGTCGGTCAGCTCCAGCTTCAAGCCGTGCTCGGTCAGACGTTTGAACACCTTGGCAAGCTCGTACTCGACGATGGTCTGGAGATTCTCTCTGGTCAGCGCCTTGAAGACTATAGTGTCGTCGAGCCGGTTGAGGAATTCCGGCCGGAAGTGATGCTCGACTTCTTTCTGGAGAATATCTTTCATCTTCTCGTAGTTTGCACTTTCGCTCTTCTTGCCGAAACCGAAGCCGGACTGATTCTTGATCAAATCGGCGCCGATGTTGCTGGTCATGATGAGGATGACGTTCTTGAAGTCGACGCTTCGTCCGAAGCTGTCAGTCAACCTGCCCTCGTCCATAATCTGCAGCAGCATATTGTAGACGTCCGGATGGGCCTTCTCAATTTCATCCAACAGCAGCACCGAGTACGGACGCCTCCTGATCCTTTCGGTCAGTTGTCCGCCTTCTTCGTAGCCGACGTATCCCGGAGGCGCGCCGACCAATCGGCTGACATTGTGCTTTTCCATGAACTCACTCATGTCCAGCCGGATCAGCGAGTTCCTGTCGCTGAACATGAACTCCGCCAGGGCTTCTGCAAGCAGCGTCTTTCCGACACCGCTGGGTCCGAGCAGTATGAAGCATCCCATCGGACGGTTCGGGTCCTTCAGGCCGCTCCTGCTTCGCCTGACGGCCTTGGCCACGGCGGTGATCGCCTCATCCTGCGACACAACCGTCTTGTGCAGTTCGGTTTCGAGTTCCAGAAGTCGCTGAGTCTCCTTCTTCTCCAGCTTCGTCAAAGGCACTCCGGTCATATTGCTGACGACCTCGGCGATGATCTCGTTGTCCACCACGCCGGTTGCCTCTTTGTTTTGCTCGTACCATTTCTTGTGCATTTGCGTCTTTTCATCGAGAAGCTGCTGGGCCTGGTCTCTCAACGCCGCCGCCCGCTCGTAGTCGGCACCTCTGACCGCCTCGTCTTTCTCCCTTTGCAGCTTTTCTATGTTGCCCTCGATCTGAGTCAGATCGGGCGGAGGAGTCATGTTTTTGAGGCGGACCCTCGCGCCGGATTCATCGATCACGTCTATCGCCTTGTCGGGCAGACATCTTCCGGTGATATATCTTGTCGACAGCTCAACCGCATGGAAGAGGGCCTCGTCGGTGAATCTCACCCTGTGATGCGCCTCGTAGCGATCCTGCAAGCCCCTGAGTATGGCCAGAGTCTCCTCCTTCGAGGGCTGCTCGACGATAATGGTCTGGAATCGCCTCTCGAGCGCTCCGTCTTTCTCGATATGCTTTCTGTACTCGTCCAGAGTGGTGGCGCCGATGCACTGAACCTCTCCTCTGGCCAGGGCGGGCTTTAGCACGTTCGAGGCGTCGATGGCACCCTCGGCTCCGCCTGCTCCCACGAGCGTGTGAAGCTCATCGACGAACAATATCACGTTCTTGGCTCTCTTGACTTCGTTGATGACCGCTTTGATTCGCTCTTCGAACTGTCCACGGTACTTGGTCCCTGCCACCATCATTGCAAGATCGAGAACGACCATCCGTTTGCCCTTGAGGATTTCCGGTACCTGCTTGTTGATTATCTGCTGGCTCAAACCCTCGACGATAGCAGTCTTGCCTACACCTGCCTCGCCCAGGAGGACCGGATTGTTCTTCGTGCGCCGACAGAGTATCTGCACAAGTCGCTCGATTTCCTTCTGCCTGCCGATTACCGGATCGAGTTCGCCGCCGATCGCCAGTTGCGTCAGGTCTCTGCCAAAACTGTCCAACGCCGGAGTTTTGCTCTTCTGCTTTCTACCGACCGTCGGAGTCATCTTCATACCCAAGGCCGCCGGACCGTCATCCACGCCGGCACCCAGCAGATTCAACACCTCCTGGCGCACGTCCTCGAGCTTCAGACTGCAACTCATAAGGACTTGAGCCGCTATTCCTTCACTCTCGCGGAGTATACCCAGGAGGATATGCTCTGTGCCCACGTAGTTGTGGTTGAGCGACCGGGCCTCTTCTATCGCATACTCGATAACCTTCTTGGCTCGCGGCGTTTGCGGCAGCTTTCCCATCGTAACCATATCGGGTCCGCTCTTGACGTGTTTCTCCACCTCGAGCCGGAGTTTCTTTATATCCACATCCAGATTCTTCAAAACGGTAGCGCCCACGCCGCTGCCTTCTTTGACCAATCCGAGAAGAATATGCTCGGTACCTATATATTCATGGTTGAATCGCTGCGCTTCCTGATTGGCCAGCGCCATAACCTTGCGTGCACGGTCTGTAAAACGCTCAAACATCTCATACCCCACAATAGTCTATTCTGTGAAGAACCCAAAACCAGCTTGTCCCACTATCCGTACAAAGCCGCCACCGTACGGCTAATGGGCAACGAATGCTACACTTTCCAAGACCTGTACTATACCGCACTCAGCCCCCATGTCAAACATGCAACAGGTACAAACCCCCATTTTGGGGACTGGGACAGCATATTTCTATATGACTAAAACGAAACTTATGTTCATTTGAAAACCGACGTTCTTCTTTCACCCTGGTTTTATCGGCAAAAACAGACGAAGACTTTCCGACTGCCTTGGCAAAAATCCGGATTTCGGGCACAAAAGAGGGATTGTTGGAGCATCAGGCGCCAGCACAGTCGGCGAGAGGATTGCCAGGGAATGATGTTCCCAATACACCGCGACTTGTCTATGCGAGATGGATTGCCGATACGCACGCTCCCACGGCGCAGGCGTATCGGAGTGATAGAAGGGCAATTTGCTACAGGAGGCAGGCCGTCATGATACCTGAGGGGAGCGACAACGCGCTTCATCCGGCCCGCTGGGATATTCCTATTTGAACGTTCTTTGGCTTTTGCGGTCTTGCTGCGCAGGCTCTATCCGTTGTTGCCTTCTTCGAGCAGCTTTCTGAGGTATTCATTTTCACGGCGAGTCGCTTCAAGATCGAAAACCTGGTATTTGATGCAGACCCGCAGGTAATCAAGCGATTCCTGCAGACTGTTAATACTACTTTCAAGCTTCTTGCGGTTTGCCTGTGCCTGTTTGGCAAGCTTGGCCAGCTTCCTGTTTTGCGGATCGGCAGCCTCTCCGAACTCCTTTACCAGTTCATTGAGCTTGTCTTCCAGGTTTGTCTCATCCATCCCATCTCCTCCTAAACGAACATACCTTCCTTATTCAAATCATCCCCCATATAACACACATGGCAATCCCCAAGATTACTTCAATTACTAAGTACAAAGC